>JAQCKI010000136.1 GCA_027592645.1 Chloroflexota bacterium
CCGCGATGCACCAGCACCCGCACGCCGGGTGCGGCCGGGTGTTGCGACTTCAGCCGGTCGAGCGGTGCGGCGCGCTGCACGGGGAGCAGGTTCATCGCGCGGCCCTTGCCCGCAGGTCATTCGGCGACACGCGGCCGTACAGCCGCTCCGCGTCGTCGTGGACGACGGGCGCGAGCGCGCACAGGAACTGGCAGTCGATGCGGCGCGCTCGATCCGGCAGCGCGGCGATCAACGCCTCCGACCCGGCGAGGTCGCACGCGACGCCCGTGCAGACGTACCACGCGCCCGGCTCCGGGCGTTCCAGCCGCAGTTCGGAGTAGGCCGTGGCGGTCGCGAAGACCTCGGACAGGGGGATGCGAAGGTGTGCGGCGACCTGTTCGATCGCTGAGCGCGGGAGCCATCCGAGCGTGTCCTGGGCTGCCAGGAGTGCGGGGAGCAGTTGATCGCGGCTGCGAGGCAGCGCACTCACCGCCGCGCGCGCCTCATCGAGGCGTCCGGTGGCATCGGCGGCGTCCGCCGCGTACGGCTCTCGGTGGGGAGATGACATCTGCCCGATTGTAGTGCGGTCGGCCGTAGTGGCTCAGGGCCCAGCGGGCGCGCCGGTACGCCTCAGTCCAGCAGCGTCACGGCGGCGCCGGTCTGGATCTCGCCGGGCCCGAGCGGCTGCAGCAGCACGCCGAAGTTCGGCTGCTCATGGCCGAAGTCGCGCGTCAGCGTCTTCAGGATGTCGCGGTCACGGACGCCCTCGGATGGGCTGGCGTGGGTCGCGAGGCAGCGCCCGACCGGGCGCGCCACCTGGAACTCCACCGCGCCGATGCGCACCCGCCGCCCCGGCCAGCCGAGTTCTTCCCATGGCCCGAGCCCATCCACGGCGATGTTGGAGCGGAAGCGGCGCTCGTCCAACGCCCCGTCGCCCAGCACCTCGCCCAGCGCGAGCAGGCTGCCCCGTCCGTGGAGCGTCACGAATGCGCCGCGGTCCTGCAGGTGGCCGTCGTCCGCGTCGCCGACGAACCGGAGCGGCGTGCGCCCGGGGCGATCGAGGTCGGGGGCCTCGTCCAGCCGGCGCACGTACGCCTCCAGCGCCGAGGCGAAGGCGTGCCCCCCGGCCTCGTCCACGTCGCACTCCACGAGCACGTCGTCGCCGAGGGCGACCTGCAGCCGGCGGGTGGCGTCGTCGTAGTGCAGGGCGAGGCGTGCGAGGCCGGGTGCGGTCATCAGCGTCACGAACGCGGCCTTGGGCCACCACTCACCATCGGTGACGGTCAGGTCGGGTGGCGGGGCGTCGCCCAGCAGCAGGCCGAAGAGCCGGTCGCCCTCGATGCGCCCCCGCTCGGTGACGCGGAGTGCGGATCGAGGCTCCGGCGTGAACGACTTCACGGGGTAGCGGTAGAGCGCGGCAACGTGGGCGGCCATGCGGCACATGGTAGGTGCTGAGGGCCTGACGATGCGTGACCACCGGGGGCGCTCCCGTTAAGCGGTCACGCTTGCGGGCGCCACCGGCATCACGCACGCTGGCAGTGTTCGGACGGTGGGAGGCAGCATGGCGCGCGTCCTCGTCGTGGAAGATGACCCGGTGATCCGGGAGACCGTCGCGTTCAACCTCAAGCGCGACGGGCACGAAGTGCTGACCGCCTCCGACGGCGTCGAGGGGCTGGAGCGCGCTCGCACCGAGTCGCCGGACCTGCTGGTGCTGGACGTGATGCTGCCGCGCATGTCCGGGCTGGACGTCTGCCGCGTGCTGCGCGCCGAGACACCCATGCCAATCCTGATGCTCACCGCCCGCGACTCGGAGGCGGACGTGGTCCAGGGCCTGGACCTGGGCGCGGACGAGTACGTCACCAAGCCCTTCTCGATGCGCGAACTGCGCGCCCGCGTGACCTCGCTCCTGCGGCGCGACCAGATCTCCCGTTCTGCCGGGCCGCGCGGCGACGACGCGGACGAGTCCGTCCCTGTGCGCGGTGGCGACCTGGAGCTGTTCCACGATCGTCACGAGTTGCGGCGGGGTGGCGTAGTGATCAAGCTCCGCCCGCGAGAGTTCGCGCTGCTCGAGTTCCTGATGCGGCACCCCGGCCAGGTCTTCACGCGCGATGCGATTCTGGAGGCGGTCTGGGACATGACTTACCCGGGCGAGACCCGCACCGTGGACGTCCACGTCCGCTGGCTCCGCGAGAAGATCGAGGACGACCCGTCCGACCCGCGCCACATCCAGACCGTGCGATCCGTCGGCTACAAGTTCGTACCGTGAAGCCCCTCCTGGCACCCTCCGGACTGCTGCTGCTGACGGTACTGGCCCTCATGGGAGTAGTCGCCGTGCTGCTGCTGCCGGAGGCGCTGGCCGTCCTGATCGTGATCACGCTGATCGTCGTCGCCGCGCTGCTCGTCGAGCGCGCGCCTGCCGAAGAACCTACGGCACCCGCCGCGCCGGTACGCCCCGCGCTCTCCGACGAGGCGCTGCGCATCCTCGATCTCTTCTCCGAGGGCGTGCTGCTGCTGGACCGGGAGCAGCGGGTGGTCGCTGCCAACCGTGCCGCCGCCGCCATCCTCGGGCGTCCGCGCGAGGCGATGATCGGCGTCTCGCTGATCCGCGCCGCGCGCGACCACGAACTGCTGGAGGTGCTGAGGGAGTCCTCCGCCGAACCGCGCGAGGTCGCCCTGCAGGACGGACGCATTGTGTATGCCACTGCCTCGGCGGTGCGGGAGGCGGAGATCCGCACGGTGCTCACGCTGCAGGACATGACGCTGCTCCGCCGCGCCGAGCGCGCCCGGCAGGACCTGGTCGCCAACGTCTCGCACGAACTGCGCACGCCGATCGCCGCCGCCTTCGCGCTGGCGGAGACGCTGGAGGCGGGTGTGGACGACGATGCCCAGCGCGCCCGCTTCCTCGGCCAGTTGACCGGCGAGGTCGAACGCCTCGGCAAGATCGTGGACCGGCTGCTGCGCCTCTCGCGCATCGAATCGCGGAGTGAAGAGTTCAACGTGGAGCCGGTCGAGGTGGACGGGCTGCTGGTGCAGGCGCGCGACCGGATCACGCCCGTCGCGGAGCGCCGCGGCGTGTCGATCGAGATCGCCGGGCCGGTCGGCCTGCGAGTCCGCGCCGACCGCGAGCGCGTGCTGGAGGTCCTCTCCAACCTGATCGAGAACGCGCTGCGCTACTCGCCGGCGGGCACCACCGTGCGGCTGCGCGCCGAGGTTGCCGCCGGGATGGTGCAGGTCTGCGTGCAGGACGCCGGCCCCGGCATTCTACCCGCTGACCGTCTCCGCATCTTCGAGCGGTTCTACACCGGCGACCGCTCTCGCACGCCGGACGGCACCGCGGGCACGGGCCTGGGGCTGGCCATTGCGCGCCACATCATCACGCGCCTCGGCGGGGAGATCTGGGTGGCGGATGCCGTGCCCGGCGCCACCCTGTGCTTCACGCTCCCCCTCGTCGCCGCGCCCGCCGCGCCTCCCGAGGCGTAACGGCCCGCCGTGCGACCTCACGCCGTCCTTATGCCGCAGCCGGTACCGTGACGCCATGCGCGTGCTGATCATCGAGGACGAACGGGACCTGTCGGCCGCCATCGCGCGCGGCCTCCGTCGCGATGGCATCGCCGTTGACGAGGCCCACGATGGCGAGGCGGGCCTGGAGAAGGCGCTGGTCAACGGCTACGACGTGGTCATCCTCGATCGTGACCTGCCTCGCCTCCACGGCGACGCCGTCCTCGGCACGTTGCGGGCGGAGGGCGCCGAGGCGCGCGTACTGATGCTCACCGCCGCCGCCGAGGTGGCCGACCGCGTCACTGGCCTCATGCTCGGCGCCGACGACTACCTCCCGAAGCCGTTCGCCTTCGATGAACTG
>JAQCKI010000025.1 GCA_027592645.1 Chloroflexota bacterium
GTCCCGACGACCAATGCGGCATGATGCCCTCTACACCCAACCACTCCGGGAAACCGGGGCAGGCTCACCACGCCTTGAGCTACCTCGCGGGTGAGTCCCCGCGCTAGTAGAGACTGCCAAAGTGAGATGCGTTCAGCATGCTCGTGCTCAATGAAACTGGCGCCGTCCAAAGTCATGGCAGGCCTCGGGTGCTTCTCCCAAGTGGGAGACAGGGCCGTAATCTAACGGAGGCGCCCCTCGAACGCGAGAAGTTCAGCACGGCCGGGTCACCGGCAAGGGAGCGATCTCGACGGTAGTGCCCCTGCACATAGCCTGCCTCATGGCACCGCCGGATCCCGATCTTGCGCGAAGGCGTGCTCACGCCGGGACACTCGTGCCGGCCATGGCCCGTTGCGTGGACCCGTGAACGAGTCGTGCGCTCTCGAAGCCAGATCGCGCATCAGCCAGCCGGAGTTGGGATCCCCCGAGATCCGAGATTAGAAGGGCGCTGCTCTATCCCCTGAGCTGCGAGCGCGTGCGTCCAGTCTACCCAACCGGCGCGCCGTCCCCGGCCTGCCCCGCGCCTAGGGCGCGCCGCCGGCTGCGTCTCCCGCAGGCCACGTGCCGACGCGCACCTCCAGCACCCGGCGGATGCCGCGCAGGTCGCGATGCTGACGCGCTTCGAGGTCTTCGCGACCGCCCTCGCGGAGCGCGGTGAGGACCAGATCCTGTACCCACCCCATCTGGCCTGACCCCATCTCTAGGATCACCACCGACGTGTCCGTGGCCAGGTGCGCCGTCAACTGCCGCGCGAGGCGTTCGATCAGTTCGATGCCCATCTCGCCGCCCTCGACGGCGATCCGTGGCTCGCGGTCGCGGATCTGGGCGGGCAGCGCCTCGAACTCCTCGGTGGAGACGTAGGGCAGGTTCGCACAGAGCACGTCGACCGGCTCGTGCAGCGGCTCGCAGAGGTCGCCCGCGAGCAGCACCATGCGCTCCTGGAGGCCGAAGCGGCGCATGTTGCGGCCGGCCCACTGGAGCGCTTCCGTGGAGATGTCGACACCGGTCACCTTCGCCTGCGGCGCATGGTGCGCAATCGACAGGCCGATGATCCCCGACCCGGTGCCGATGTCCGCCACCCGCACGACCCGCCTGGACCGCGGGTGCTCGCGGATCGCGGCCAGCGCGACGTCCACGACACCTTCCGTCTCCGGGCGCGGCACCAGGCAGCCCGGGCCGACCTCGAACGTCAGGCCATAGAACTCGCGGCGGCCGAGGATGTACGCCAGCGGCTCGTGGTTGGAGCGGCGGGTGAGGAGCGCCGTGAAGCGCTCGGCGACCTCGGGCTCGGCGGGGCGGTCGCCGGCGGCGATCACGGCGACGCGGTCGAGGCCTGCCGCCTCCGCGTACAGCAACTCCGCTTGTAGACGGGCGTCGTCGATGTCTTCGGCGGCGTTGACCGTGCGCAGCTGCTCGGCGGCCTCGCGCACGATCGCGCGGACGCCCCGAGGCGACCCGGTCGGTTCGTTCACGCGCGGCCGGCCCGGCGGCGGTGCTCCAGCACCTCGTACAGCACAAGGCCGGTCGCGACGGCGAGGTTGAGCGAGTCCACCCGCCCGAGCATCGGGATCGAGACCACGCGATCACACTGGCGCTGCCGCTCGGGCGGCAGGCCCGCCCGCTCGCTGCCCATCAGGACGACGGTGCGATCGCCGTAGTCGGCGCTGCGGTAGTCATCGGTGGCGTCGCCCGCGGTCCCGACGATGCTGACCTGCTGCGCGTGCGCCCAGTCGATGAACTGCTCGAACGTCGCGCGCACCAGGCGGACGGTGAACACCGCGCCGGTGCTCGCCCGCATCGCGACCGGGTCGTACGGGTCGGCGGTGTGGTCGAGCAGGATCACGCCGTCCGCACCGGCCGCGTCGCATGTCCGCACGATCGTGCCGATGTTCCCGGCGTCCGCCGCCTCTTCCAGCGCCACCCAGCGGCCGCCCGGCTTCAGACGCACCTCGTCGAGGCGTTCCCACTCCTGGCGCACCACGGCGGCGATGCCCTGCGGGCCTTCGCGCTTCGAGAGCGTGCGGAAGACGGCCTCGCTGACCTCGATCACCTCGACGCCTGCGCCGCGGGCCGTGTCCACGAGGTCGCGGCCGAAGGCGCTGCGCAGCAACTCCGGGCAGTCCACGATCGCCTCGATGCCCGCGCGCAGCTGGATCGCCTCGGCGACGGTGCGGATGCCCTCGACGAACGCGAGCCCCGCCTCGTCGCGCTCTTTGCGCATGCGGAGCGCGCGGAAGCGCTTGATCCGCGCGTTGGCGGTGCTGGTGATGCGTTCGGGTGCGGGGGCGGGCATGGGGGGCGCGGTTACGCGATGGTCGCGAGGAGGCGCGCCTGGTCCTCGGCGCTGACGGCCTCGATCAGCGGGTCGAGGTCGCCGTCCATGACGCGCGGGATGCCGTGGATCGTGAGGCCGATGCGGTGGTCGGTGATTCGGTCCTGCGGGTAGTTGTAGGTGCGGATCTTCTCGGAGCGGTCACCGGAGCCCACCTGGCTCTTGCGCAGCGCCGCTTGCTCGGAGTCCTGCTTCTCACGCTCCAGCGTGTACAGCTTCGCGAGCAGGTGGGCCTCTGCCTTGGCGCGGTTCTTTGCCTGCGATCGCTCGTCCTGGCAGATCACGACGATCCCCGAGGGGTTGTGCGTCATTCGCACGGCCGTCGCCACCTTGTTCACGTTCTGGCCGCCCGCGCCGCCCGAGTGGTAGATGTCGATGCGGACGTCATTCCAGTCGATGCTCACGTCCACCTCGTCCACCTCGGGCATCACTGCAACCGTGGCCGTGGAGGTGTGGATGCGCCCCTGCTGCTCGGTGGCGGGGACGCGCTGCACGCGGTGGACGCCCGATTCGTACTTCAGGCGCGAGTAGGCGCCATCGCCGCGCAGTTCGAAGGCGATCTCGCGGTAGCCCCCCGCCTCGTTGGCGCTGGAGCCCATGATGTCGACCTTCCAGCCGCGACGCTCTGCGTAGCGCTGGTACATGCCGAAGAGGTCGGAGGCGAATAGCCCCGCCTCGTCGCCCCCGGTGCCGGCACGGATCTCCACGATCACGTTGCGCTCGTCGGCAGGGTCGCGGGGCAGCAGGGCGACCTTCAGTTCCTGCTCCAGCCGCACCATGTCGGCCTCCAACTGGACGGCCTCATCGTGCGCCATCTCGCGCACGGCGGTGTCGGCGTCGTTCGCCATCGACCGCGCCTCGTCGAGGCCTTCACGGGCGGCGACATACTCCTGGTAGATCGCCACGATCGGGTCGAGTTGTGAACGCTCCTGGAGGATCTCCTGCATCCGGCGGTGGTCCGCCAGCACATCGGGATCCCCGAGGAGCCTCGTCAGCTCCTCGAAGCGCGCATACAGGTCGGCGACACGTTCCAGCATGGCCTCAGGATACCAGCGCCCGCAGGTAGGGCCGAGGGCGCCTATCGCGGAGGGCGGCTGTGAGGTCGGCGAAAGCACAGGTTGGGCTATGGCGAACCAGCTATTCGAGTCGGAGTCCCAACTCGTGGACAAGCGCCTCGATGACCGTTAGAGCCTGAAGTTCAACCTCGTACAGATCCCCTAGAGGCTGGCCATCCCGATCCACGATGGACCCCGTGATTACAACCGCCGCCGAGCCGCCTCCATGGGAGATCAATTTTGGCCCCTCGGGTGTAAACACGAACGCCACGCTTGATCCAGCTGCGCTGCCCGTAGTCATCCGCAAAGGCCGCCCGACCTCCCGCAGTTGTGGCGACTTCCCCGAGCGGCTCGTGTGGCGAGGTGAATAGCCGTGTTTGTCGTTGTTGGAGAGGTCTCGGAGAATCTGGAGTGCGAGCGAACCGTGCTCAGCACGAAGAATAGGTCCGAGATCGTTGGAGTTACCCCGGGCCCATCGTTTGAGATGGTCAATCAGGTTCGTGATGTTGTGGATGACAGCGTATGCAAGATTTTCAATCTGAGCCGGAGTCAATCCGCCGTGGAACTCCTGAAGTATGCCGAAGAGGCCTCCGTCTGAGATCACCTGTGCCGGGAACTGTGTGAGATCCGCTTCGATCGATTCGTCCAGCGCCGCGTATACGCGATTGAGCCGGCTTAGCACCTCATCCTGGTTGGGCATCCGTACCTACCCCCGGATTGCCGCCGCCAGTTCGGCAAACGCCACGGTACGCTGCTCGCCGTCGCCCCGGAGCGGCTTCAGCGTCGCGACGCCCTCGGCGGCTTCGCGGTCGCCGATGATCAGCGCGTAGGCGGCACCGGAGGCGTCCGCGGCGCGCATCGCGGCCTTCATCGAGCGCCCGGGCACACCGGCGCGGACACTGACGCCCGCCGCCCGCAGCATCGAGGCGACCCGGAGTGCCGCCGCTGCGCCGGTGTCGCCGAGGGGCACCGTGACCACGTCGACTGCTTGCTCCGCGGACGGCCCGCGGCCCTGCTCGCGCAGGTTGATGGCGATGCGCTCGATGCCGGTGGCGAAGCCGACGCCGGGTGTGGCGGGGCCACCGAGCAGTTCCATGAGGCCGTCATAGCGGCCGCCCGCGCCCACGGTGGACTGGCCGGCGGCACTGGCCGGCTCGAACTCCCAGACCGTGCGCGTGTAGTAGTCCAGCCCCCGCACGATGAACGGGTCGACGACGTACTCGATGCCCGCCGATTCCAGGAACCGCTTCACATGAGTGAAGTGGAGCGTGTCGGTCTCATCCAGGAAGTCGAGGATGCTCGGCGCGCTGGCGACGGCGGCGCGGTCCTGCTCCTCCTTGGAGTCCAGGATGCGCAGCACGTTGGTCTCGAACCGACGCTGCGAGTCCTTCGAGAGTGATCCGAGGTACGGCCAGAAGTGCTCCCGCAGCGCCTCGATGTAGCGGGCGCGACTCTCGGCGGTGCCGATCGAGTTGATCCGCAGCACCAGGTCGGTCAGGCCGAGTTCCCGGTAGAGCATCGCCTGCAACTCGATCAGTTCGGCGTCCACGGCCGGGGAGTCGGAGCCGATCGCCTCGGCGCCAAACTGCCACAACTGGCGGTAGCGGCCCGCCTGAGGGCGGTCGTAGCGGAAGAACGGGCCGATGTAGAACAGCCGCACCGGCTGCGGGCGGCTGCCCATGCCGTGCTCCAGGTAGGCGCGGCAGACCGCCGCCGTCCCCTCGGGCCGCAGCGCGAGGCGGTCGCCGCCGCGGTCCTCAAAGAGGTACATCTCCTTCTGGACCAGGTCGGACTCATCGCCCACGGAGCGCAGGAAGACACCCGCGTCCTCCACGATGGGCGTGGTGATCTGGCGGTAGTCGAACAGCCGCGCGACGCGCTCCGCAGTGTCGCGGATGTGTCGCCAGAGTTCGGCGTCCTCCGGCAGCGTGTCGTTCATCCCTCGGGGGGCCTGATAGTGCGCCATGGCGGGATCGTACGGGCTCCCCCGCTTCCCGTCAGGCTCGGGGCCGGTATTACACTGCACGCAGGATGGTTGTTTCCACGCCACGTCCCGCCGGCGCGCGTGAACTGCTCGCCGAGGTCGCCGAGTATTTGCCACCCGACCGGGTGACGGCAATCCAGCACGCCCTCGATTTCGCCATCGAGGCGCACGGGACGCAGATGCGCCGCTCCGGCGAGCCCTACATCACCCATCCGATCGCCGTGGCGCGCCTGGTCACGTCGCTGCGAATGGATCCGCCCTCGGTCTCCGCGGCGCTCCTCCACGATGTCATCGAGGACTGCGACGTGAGCGCGGAGACCCTGCGCCAGAAGTTCGGCGCGGACGTCGCCTCGCTCGTGGAGGGTGCCACGAAGATCGAGCACCTCCCGGATCGGGCGCTCGACATCGCCCAGCAGGACGCGGAGACGCTCCGCAAGATGTTCCTGGCGATGGCGGAAGACGTCCGGGTCGTCATCATCAAGATGGCCGACCGCCTCCACAACATGCGCACGCTGGAGTTCCTGGACGACGACCGCCGTCGGGCACTCGCCCGCGAGACCATGGACATCTACGCCCCGCTCGCGTCACGCCTCGGCGTGTGGCAGTTCAAGTGGGAGCTCGAAGACCTCGCCTTCCGCTGGCTCCAGCCGGAAGACTACCGACGCGTGGCGAGCCTGATCGCCGCCAAGCGCAGCGAGCGCGAGAAGTACCTGCGCCAGATGGAGTCCGACCTGCAGGCCGCGCTGGAGGTTGCGGGCATCGAGGCAGATGTCACGGGGCGCGTGAAGCACCTGTATTCCATCTACACGAAAACCCGTCGCTACGCGGAACAGGGCCGCGGCTTCGATGAGATCCGTGACCTGGTCGCCGTCCGCGTGCTCGTGGACTCGCTGGCCGACTGCTACAACGCGCTCGGCGTGGTGCACCAGCACTGGCACCCGATCCCCGGCACCTTCGATGACTACATCGCGTCGCCCAAGGAGTCGTTCTACCAGTCGCTGCACACCTCGATCCTCGGGCCCGGCATGCGCGTCTTCGAGGTGCAGATCCGCACCTTCCAGATGCACCAGATCGCGGAGTACGGTGTCGCCGCCCACTGGCAGTACAAGGACGAGCGCGCGAAGCGCGATCAGCAGTATGAAGAGCGCATGGCCTGGCTCCGCCACCTGATCGAGTGGCAGCAGGAGTCCTCCGGCACCGACGACTTCCTCGACTCGATCAAGACTGACGTCTTCCGCGACCAGGTATTCGTCTACACCCCCAAGGGCGACGTGCGCGTCCTGCCGGCCGGCTGTACGCCCATCGACTTCGCCTACCGGATCCACACCGACCTGGGCCACAACATCGTGGGTGCCAAGGTGAACGGGCGGATGGTGCCGCTGAACACGGCGCTGAAGAACGGCGACGTGATCGAGATCTCTCGCTCCAAGGCGGTGCGAGGCCCCTCGCGCGACTGGTTGCTGCCGTCACAGGGCTACCTGGGCTCCAGCCACTCGCGCCAGAAGGTGCGCCAGTGGTTCCGCCGCCAGCACCGCGACGAGAACGTGGACCGAGGCCGGGAGCAACTCGACCGAGAGATGAAGCGCCTCGGCATCCGCGAACTGCCCTCGGACTTCCACAAGTCGCTCGGCTTCGCGGACGCCAAGGATCTGCACGCCGCGATCGGTGCCGCCGACCTCTCGCCGCAGCGGCTGGCGAACCGGCTCGTCGAACTCGTCCCGGCGCCGGAGGCACCCGCCGCCGCACCCACGCTGGCGCACCCGACGAAGCAGCCGACGTACGGCGCGTCCGGCGTTCGCGTGCTGGGCGCCAGCGGTATGCTCGCGCAGGTCGCGCGCTGCTGCCGTCCGCTGCCCGGCGACACGATCGTCGGCTACGTCACCCGCGCCCGAGGCGTCACGGTGCACCGCTCCGACTGCCGGAACATCCAGAACGGCGCCGTCGAGCGCATGGTCGACTGCGACTGGGGCCCCAAGGGCGACATCTACACCGCGTCGGTGGAGGTGGTCGCGTGGGACCGCGTGGGCCTCCTGCGCGACCTCAGCACGGTGATCGCCTCGTACGGCGTGAACATGATCGGTGTCCGCACGCTGGAGCAGGCTGACCGCACGACGATCGTGCAGATCACCCTCGAGACCGAGGGCGGACGCCAGTTCGCCCGGCTCCTGACGCATATGGATACGATCCGCGGCGTCATCTCGGTCCGCCGCACCCAGGCGTAGGCTCCCCTTTGTTCGCCGACCTACGAGAGCACGCGACAAGAGGCGGGCCTGCTGGTGATGCGCATCTGAAACCGGATTTCGCTTAGTCCGCGCACGATCGATTACTCGTTCCCTGGAACTCCGGCACCACGCGCCGGTCGGCGTCGGCACGGTCTTCCGCGAGGCCGTTTGCATCGATATCGTCGATGAGCCAGGACATTTCAGCGATCTCACGGCGTTGCGCTTCGCTGATCTCCACCGCCAGTTGGCAGACACGGACATCATCGAGCTGCGAACGTTCGCTCGTGAGGATCGCGATAGAGTGATGCGGAATCATCGCGCGCATGTATGACGTGTCATCGACAGTCGCTTGACTGCGCACAAGGAACAGAGCCAGCGTAAAGACCAGGACGCCCCCAACGGCAATCCCTGTGTTGAGGCGCGTGTTTCGGTACATGCTGAGCATGAATCCCAGCATGATGAGCGCCATCGCCGCACCCATCACGAGAGCCATGTAGGCCCGAGTCTCACTCCACCGGACGTGTCCCCAGGCGAAGGTGTTCAGGTACATCAGGATGAACATCACGATAATCGAGGTCGCCACCATCGCGCCAAAACGGCGGTAGCTCATCCGCATCTCGTGATGGCGTCCGGAGTCAGAGTCGTGCATAGGAACCTCCATCCTTAGCGTGCGAACCCTTGGTCCCGGTTGGCGCCCCACGAACGTGCTCGAACACGGACAGCCGGCCGGGATGGAGTCCTCCCAAGAGCCTCATGTGAGGTGCATCACATCGGCATCAAATCAGGCGACATCTGCGAGGGGTGACACGGGCCTGCCGGATTTCCGGGCCTGCGCCCGTACGATCCGCCCGTGAGCCTTGCAAAGGTCCGTAGCGTCGCCCTCAAGGGCATCGAGGGCATCCCGGTCGATGTCGAGGTAGACATCGGCAGCGGGTTGCCCGCGTTCAACATCGTGGGGCTGCCGGACGCCGCCGTGCAGGAGGCGCGTGAGCGCGTCCGCTCCGCGATCCGCAATGCGGGCTTCGAGTTCCCCCTCCGCCGTATCACCGTGAACCTGGCCCCGGCTGACGTGCGCAAGGAAGGCCCGATCTACGACCTGCCGATTGCGGTCGCGGTGCTGGTCGCTTCCGGGCAGATCGTCGACCACTTCCAGGACACCGCGCTGATCGGCGAACTGTCGCTGGATGGCCGCCTCCGGCACGTGGCCGGCGTCCTGCCGTTCGTCGCGATGTGCGGGCAGGGCGGGATCGCCTCGGCCGTTGTGCCGCAGGAGGACACCGCGGAGGCGGGCCTCGTCGGCGGGGTGCGGGTGATCGGCGTCGAGTCGCTCGCGCAGTTGAAGCGTGAACCGGCCGAGTGGCCACACCCCGCGCCGCCCACCGCGGCGGAGGCTGGCGTCGCCGTGAACGACCTTTCGATGGTGCAGGGGCAGGAGCACGTGAAGCGGGCGCTGGAAGTCGCCGCCGCTGGTGGACATAACGTATTGATGCAGGGTCCGCCTGGGTCGGGGAAGACGCTGCTCGCCCGGACCCTGCCGGGACTCCTGGCGCCGCTGACCCCGGGCGAGGCGATCGAGGTATCGAAGGTCTACTCGGTGGCGGGCCTGCTCAGCCGCGAGCAGCCGATGCTGCGCGCTCGGCCGTTCCGGTCGCCACACCACACGATCTCGCACGCCGGGCTCGTGGGCGGCGGGTCGCAGATCCGGCCGGGGGAGGTGTCGCTGGCGCACCGTGGCGTGCTGTTCCTGGACGAGTTCCCCGAGTTCTCCACGAACGCCCTCGAGTCGATGCGTGAGCCGCTGGAGTCCGGAGCGGTCACGATCTCGCGGGCGCGCGGCTCGATCACCTTCCCGGCGCGCTTCCTCCTCGTGGCGGCGATGAATCCGTGTCCGTGCGGCTACTACGGTGACACCGCGAAGGCGTGCTCGTGCCCGGAGGCCTCGGTCTCCCGGTATCAGCGGCGCGTCTCCGGGCCGCTGCTCGACCGCATCGACCTGTTCGCGGACGTGCCGCGCGTGGCGTTCGCCGAACTCGCTGGCGCGACGACCGGCGAGCGCTCCGAGGCGGTGCGCGACCGTGTCACCGAAGCGCGCGAGCGGCAGGCAGCGCGGCTGAAGGGCACGCCCTACGTGACGAACTCGGAGATGGGGCCGCTGGAGGTACGGACGTTCTGCCAAGAGGCGCTGGTGCCCGGCGCCGAGCCGCTGCTCGCCGGGGCGATGCAGCAACTCGGGCTCTCCGCGCGCGCGTTCCACCGGGTGCTGAAGGTGGCGCGCACCGTCGCCGACCTCGCGCACTCCGATCGCATCGAGACCGTCCACCTCGCCGAGGCGATCCAGTACCGGCGGCGCACGGCGGACTGACCGGGCGCGGCCCTATTGCCAACCCGGGACGCGTGCCGCCTGTCTGACGCACTCACGGACTTCCGACGCACGCGCTCCGTCCAGGGTGGTCACCTTCACGTAGCGAGACCTGCCCGTGTCGCCCAGCGGTGGCGGCGATTCGAACTCCGCTCCGCCGTGGAAGACGAGGTTCACAGACACGTCGTACGCGACCATCTCGATGATCCACCCGCGCTCGGGTAGCCCGTAGTAGACCTTCTTCCACTTGATCGCGTACTGAAGATCCGGGATCGTCTCGCGGATCAGCGCGTCGAAGTGTTGGACGATGGGTTGCAGGTTCGGCATGACCCGCTGCATCCAGTCGTCGATGTCTGCATGGCTCTCCAGAGCCACGGGCGGCTTCTGGGTGGTGGTGGCCTGACGCATCTTTCCCATACGGTCTCCTCTCTTTCGTCTTAGCCGATCGCCACTACGGGGTGGTGCCAGCATTCGATTCCATCGATACCAAGGAGGGTGACGTCATCACCGCGCACGGCGCCGAGTTTGCGGACGACGCCCTTCGATGCGTTGTTCTGCGGATAGATGAAACTCACGAGTTCGCCGAAACCAGCCTCCGCGCGGGCCCAGCGGAGCACCTCCCGGCACGCCTCGGTGGCGAGCCCCTGGCCCCAGAAGGGCTCGTCGAGGGCGTACGCCAACTCCGGCCCCGGCCAGTCGTGGGGATGGAGGATGCCAGCGCGCCCGACGAGCTGCCCGGTCACCCGTTCTTCGAGCGCGAACGAGCCGTAGCCGCGGAGCGCCCACTGGCCGAGGCCGCCGGCGCTGCCCAGGCCTCTGGGACGGTCCGGATCTCGCCGGTGCCCGGGTTCGCCAACATCCCCGCGTACGCGTCCAGATCGTCCGCCGTGAACGCACGGAGCAGGAGGCGGTCGGTCTGGAGTGTCGGAATGTCGGACGCCATGGCACCTCGGCGGGCATCGCGTTCCCGGTGGCTCGAACGACCGTAGACTAGCGCCCGCATGAATCAGTTGCGCCCCTTCCGCATCGAGTTCACCGACCGTGCGATCGCGGACCTCCGCGAGCGCCTGAACGGCGCGCGGTGGCCCTCGCCGCTGCCGGGCCAGGCGGACTTTGATGCCACGCTGCGCCTGCTGGCGCGCGACTGGGCGCGGTTCGACTGGGCGCCGTGGCAGGCACGCCTGAACGCCCTCGCCCACCTCCGCGGGGTGGTCGAGGGCGGTGAGGTACACGCGGCGGTGCTTGCCGGCCCGTGGGGCGAACAACGGCCCGCGCTGCTGCTGCTCCCCGCCGCTGCCGGTGCATTCTTCGACCGCCTCGACCTCGCCGAGCGACTTACGCGGACTGACGGCGGTGCCCCCGCGTTCGATGTCGTCCTCGCGTCACTTCCGGGCACCGGCTACTCGGAGCGCCTCGAGGGAACGCCAACGCCCGCGGCGACCGCGCGGCGGCTCCACGCGTATATGGGCGCGCTCGGCTACGGCCGCTTTCAGGTCCAGGGCGACGGCTATGGGGCCGTGGTGGCGGCGACCCTCGTCGAGGCGTCTGGTGGCGCTGTCACGAGCCGCAGCGGCGGCATGGAGGCCGCGGGGGCCGCTCTCCCGCCGTCACAGGCGTATGCACTCCTCGACTCTCCCGTGGGGATGCTCGCGTGGTGGCTCGCCGAGCGAGGCGCGCCGCCCGAGGCCGAGCGCGAGGCGTGCCTGGCAAGCGCGACGTGGTGCTGGCTCACCGGCTCCGCCGTGGTGGCGAGCGGTCTCGGCCGGGGCTGAGGGCCGACCCGCACTCCGACCAGCGGGGAGTCGCCTACGATGCGCGCGGTTGTCGGTGGCGAGCCGGCCGGTCTGAGGAGGCGATCATGCGAATCAACACGACGCGGCAGAAAATGGAGGCCGGCGAGGTCGTCCTGGGTGGCCTCGTTGGCGACTTCTCGCCCGACCTCGTCGAACTGTTGGGCGCCCTCGGCTATGACTTCGCGTTCCTGGACTGCGAACACGGGAACATGAGCCTGGAGCAGGTCGAGAACATGGTTCGCGCCTGCGAGACCTATGGCGTGACACCGATCGCCCGCATCCCCGACCACGCCGACTCGACCATCCTGCGCTACCTCGACCGGGGCGTGCAGGGGATCATCGTCCCGCACGTGAACACCGCAGACGAGGCGCGCAGCATCGCCCTCGCCGCACGCTTCCAGCCCCGCGGCCACCGTGGTGCCTCCGGTGGACGCCCCCATGGCTACAACGTGGAGCTGGGCCGCGACCAGAGCATGAAGTTCATCAACGACCAACTGCTGGTCATTCCCATGTGCGAGGAAGTCGAGGCCGTGACGAACCTCGAAGACATCCTTGCCGTGGACGGCATCGACATGGTGCACTGCGCCGCCAACGACCTCGGCCAGAGCATGGGCTATCCCGGCGACGCCGAGGTGCGCCGGGTCATGCTGGACGTGGTGAAGCGTGTTCGCGCCGCCGGGAAGTTCGCCGGCGCCGGTGGCAACTCCCCCCGCGACCCGGACGGCGTCGTCGAGTTCATCAACGCGGGCGCCCAGTTCATCACCGTCCCCGCGTTGGGATTGTTCCGGGTCGCCGCTGAGGGGTTCCGCGACCACGTGCGCGGGGCGATCAAGGCCTCGTGAGCGCTCACGCCGAGGCGCAACCGACGTGGACAGCGCCACCGCTGGCGTGCGACGCGCACTTCCACGTCTTCGGAACGCAGTCGCGGTACCCGGTCCTGCCCGAGACGCGCTACGAGCCGCCCTCGGCTCCGCTCGCGGACTACCTCGCACTGTCGGCGCACCTGGGCATCGCGCGCTACGTCTTCGTGCAGCCCAGCGCCTACGGTCGCGACAACTCGTGCATGTTGGATGCGATGCGGGAAGTCGGCCCCACGCGCTGCCGAGGCATCGTCGACATCGATGAGGACGTCCCGGACGCCGAACTTGAGCGGCTGAACGCGCTCGGCGTCCGCGGCGTTCGCATCAACGTGTCGCCGGTACATCCGCCCGAGGCGGGCCTGGCCGGCTCCATAACACCGCGCATCGAACGCCTCGCCGCGCGGTGCGCCGAGATCGGGTGGCATCTGGACTTCCTCGGGCCGGGCTGGTTAAACCAGGCGCTGCTGCCGGTGATGCGACGGCTGCCCGTGGACTACTCGATCGCGCACATGGGCACGTTCCCCGCCAGTCAGGGCGTGCAACAGCCCGGCTTCCAGGCGCTCCTCGACCACGTCCGTCAGGCCGAGGGGCGCTGCTGGGTGAAGCTGACGGGCGTCTACCGCGTCTCGCAGGTACCGGGGTTCGTGGACGCGGCACCCTTGGCGCGCGCCCTCGTGGAGGCCGCCCCCGATCAACTGATCTGGGGAAGCGACTATCCCCACCTCTCCTTCGCGGACGCCGTCGGTTCGGTGGAACTATTCAACCTGCTGGCTGAGTGGGTGCCTGACGTGGCGACCCGGCACAAGATCATGGTCGACAATCCCGCACGACTGTTCGGGTTCTGACTTCGCCCGCTCGGATGCCGCAGGGCGGCATTCTGCTTCCTCGCCGCTTTGATTGCTCGCACGGAGGGCGGCTGCTTACACTCGCAGCAGCGCCCCCGTAGCTCAGGGGATAGAGCACCGGCCTCCGGAGCCGGGAGCGCAGGTTCGAATCCTGCCGGGGGTACCATCAGGCTGTCATCACGCCTCGTCAGCCGCCCACACGGGCGGTCGCCTGTTTCTGGGCCGCCCAGCGACGGGCCATTCCACGAGGCGTCTACGCGGAGGACACCGTGAGCGACGACCGTCGCGAGCAGGATCGACGAGAGCGGCGCGAGCGCCGTCGAGCGCAGCACCAGCGGCGGGAGCAGCAGCGCCCGCAGAAGCCTCGTGGGCGCCGCCGCGAGACCGTACCGCTCGCCGCCGACAACTCGCACAAGCCGTTCGGGCCCGTCGAGTTCCCGGGGATCATGGGCTGGATGCAGCGCAATGCGCGCTGGATGTTCCTGGGCGGCATCCTGGTGCTCGTGCTCTCCACCGGCGCCGGGATCATGGCCCTCAACGCGCCCGCGGCTGACCCGGCGTCCGAGCCGACCGTGACCGCGACCGCGACCGCGGTCGTCGACCCCGACGCCACCGCGACCGCCGAGCCTGACGATACCGACGACCCGATCCAACTCTCCTACTCCGCGCCTCCCCCGATGACGATTGACGTCGAGCGGGAGTACGACGCGGTCTTCCACACGGCGAGGGGCACGTTCACGGTCGCCCTGGACCCGCAGGCGGCGCCCGGCTACGTGAACAACTTCGTATTCCTCGCGCAGAACCGATTCTTCGATGGCCTGACGTTCCACCGGGTCATCCCGGGCTTCGTTGCCCAGGGCGGTGACCCGGAGGGCACCAGTTCTGGCGGTCCGGGCTACTTCCTCCCGGAGGAAAAGAACTCCCTGCCGATGGAGACCGGCGTAATCTCCATGGCCAAGTCCTCGCAGGGGGTGAGCGGCTCGCAGTTCTTCATCACCCTGGCCCCCCAGCCAGGCCTGGCGGCAGACTTTGACGTCTTCGGTCGGGTGACCGAGGGCATGGACGTGGTCACAGCACTGGCTGCCCGTGACCCATCCCAGCCGAACCAGCCGCGCGGCGATGTCATCGAGCGCGTCGAGATCATCGAGAGGTAGCGAACCAGATGGCCCAGCAGTACGACGCACCGCCGCCGATCACCACCGATCCAGACAAGAAATACACCGCCGTGGTGACCACCCCCCACGGTGAGTTCAAGATTTCTCTGCTGACCGACGTGGCACCGATTACGGTCAACAACTTCGTGTTCCTCGCACGCGAGGGCTTTTACGACGGCACCACGTTCCACCGGGTCATCCCGGGCTTCGTCGCCCAGGGTGGGGATCCGACCGGCACCGGTCGCGGCGGCCCCGGCTACCGCTTCCAGGACGAGCTCTCCGACACGCCCTTCGTGGAGGGCATCGTGGGGATGGCGAACGCCGGGCCGCACACCAACGGCTCACAGTTCTACCTGATGATCGGCGACGCCTCGCACCTGACCGGGCGCTACACGGCCTTCGGGCGTGTGGAGGAGGGCATGGACGTGGTTCACCAGATCCGCACACGCGACCCGGAACGGGACCAGAGCCCCGGCGACGCGATGATCAAGGTCGAGATCGTCGAGGAGTAGCCTCCTCCAGTCCGTTCCCCGCTACTGACCCTGCACACCTCCGCCGATAGTCACGGCGGAGGTGTGTTTGCATGGTGGCCACGCCACGTCCCCAACTGCCGCTCCTCCTCGCCGGCGACGACGAGGCGGATCTCGAACGCGTCGGTGACGCCTTCGATGGGGTCTCGATGCGGGTGGTACACGCCCGCGGCCTAGCGCTGGCCTGTGCGGCCCTGCGCGGCGCGGACTACTCGGTCGTGGTGGCGGACGTCGCCACGCTCGAAGAGGCGATGGTGATCCTCCGCGCCGCCGGCCGGACGCGACCCGCGATCCCCGTGGTGACACTCCTACCCGCCGACCTCGGCGCGCAACGCCCCGTCGAACTGGTGGAGGTGGTGCAGCGCACATCGTTCGCGACGCGATCGCACCCGGTCACTGACGAAGAACTGCTGGCAATGGTCAACGCCGCGCTTCGGGCGCCGAGGTTGATCGGCGGGCGCGAGCAGGCACGCGATGAGGGTTCAGCGCACCGGAAGGTGGCGTGAGGGCGTCAGGATTTGCGAGAGAGGGCGACCGTACGGTCGCGACTCGCCTTGCGCTCCACGAAGGCCATCAGGCCAAACGAGGGGACGAACGCGGCGAACGCAATCAGTGACGGCAGGATGAAGCCGCCCAGCAGGAACAACAGCCCGATCGCCAGGGAAAAGGACATTCCCAGGATCGAGCCGATGCGGGCAACAAGGACGTAGGGGGGGATTCCGTCTGGCATGGTACTGACCAGCATCGTAGCACCGGTCCCCGCTGACATCGACGCGCACGACGCGGACGTCCGCGCACGCCTGCGCGCTGCGAGTGTGGCGTGGGGCCTCCGGCGACTGATGTCGGTGGCACTGATTCTCGGACCGGTCGCGATCTACGTGGTGACGGGCCGGTTCCTCGCCAGCCTGGCTGTCCCGGCGGTGTTGCTGCTGCTCTTCACCGAGGTGGAAGTGCAGGTGCTCCCGCGCCTCGCCCGCGCTCACCTCATCGATGTCCTGGGCACGATCAGCGGTGTGCTACAGGCGCTGATCGTCGTGTTCGCAGTGGAAGCCGTGCTCGTCTGGCCGTGGGCGTTGCCGCTGACGCTGTTGTGGGTGGTGGTGAGTGCCGCCGGCACGCTGCCGGCGTGGGGCGTGGCGATCGTGACCGCCGCTGTGAGCATCTCCAATGCCCTGTCGTCATGGTTGGCGCGGCTTGATCTGATCGCGCTGCGACCACTCGGCGGCGAGGAGGTTGGCCACCTGGCGGTCACCGAGGTCTTCGTACTCTCGTTGCTGGTCTATCCGTCGGTCGCCGCGTTCCTATTGCTCCGTTCGCGCTACGTGAGCGGAATGCAGCACCAGCTGGAAGGCACCATCGACGAATTGCGGCACGCCCAGGGCGAACTGCAACGCTCGCAGGGCCAGTTGCGCCGCTGGAACGAGGAACTGAGCCAGGAGGTGCAACGACAGACCGGTGAACTGGAGGAGCGCAACCGCTCGCTCTCGATCCTGAACGCGATCTCGTTCGCGCTCGCGGAACCGATGGACGACCAGCGTGCGCTGGAGCGCGCTGCGCGGCTGGTGGCGCGGCTGCTGGGCGTGCGCGCCGCTCAGGCGTACCACCGCGCCGGGCAGGGCGACGGGGGGCACCTGTTCGTCACCGTCGCAGCCGAGGATATTCACGCGCCGCGCCTCCCGGAGGTGCTGCTCCGTGCGGTGACCACGACTGGCCGTCCGCTGGCCTCTGAGCGCATCGACTGGGAGCCGGGCGTGGAGGTGCCCGACCTGGGCGAGCCGTACGCCATCGTGCCGCTCGTGGCGAAGGGGCGGGTGCTGGGCGCGCTGGCCCTGATCGGCGTTGGTCGCCTCCGCTGGGATGACGACGGCCGCCACCTGCTGTTGCTGATCGGCCGAGAGATGGGCGTCGCGCTCGAGAACGCGCGCCTCTTCGGCGATGCCGTGGAACGCGCCGCGCGCGAGGAGTTCCTCTCCGAGGTCTCCCGGCTCCTGAACGGTGAGGCACGCGGCGAACGTTCGATCCCCCAGGCCCTCGAGTTCATCGCGGCCCACGTCGGAGCACGCGAGGCGATGCTGCTCACACTCGACGAGTCGGGGCGTCACGTCGTTTCGACCGAGCAAGTGGCGCGTGGCCCGGGCGCGACCGAGTCCGTGCTGACGCCACTGACGCGATCCATCCCCGGCCTGGTCAGCGACCGGCACAACCCGCTCGTCCTCGGTTCTGGCGGCGAGGCGCCGCTCTCGACCCGGCTCGCTGCGGCCGGCGCCGGCACGCTCGTACTGGCCCCGATCATCACCACGCGTGGCGGAGGGATCTCGCTCGAGGCACTTCGAGCAGAAGAAGCCCGTGAGAAGCCCCACGCCATGACCACGCTGGGCGGCGTGCTGGCGATTCGCACACAGGCGGGTGATGGGTGGTCGCCCGAGCAGACCGCGACGCTACGACGCGTTAGCGACCTGCTGGCGCGGCGACTGGAGGCGGATGAACTGGTCGCGGTGCAGCGGCAGCGCATCCACGAACTCACCGGCCTGGCGGAAGTGGCACGGGTGGTCCAGTCCACGGCTGACGTGGATCGGCTCTTTTCCGGCTTCGCGACCGCGGTCCACCGCCTGGTGCCGTATCGAAGTCTTTATCTGGCCCACCTGGATGAGTTTGGCGACCTGCAGAAGATGCCGGTCTTTGGTGCCCGCGGCCGGCTCCTGTACGAACGCGGAAGCATTGATGCCGACCGCGACCACCCCTGGCTGGCAACACGAGCACCATCGCGCTGGCGGGGTGGGAGTACGGTGCCGCCGTCATTCTTCGAGTGCGGTGCTGCTGATGCATTGATCCTGCCCATGCGGCCCAAGGGGCAGATGCTTGGGTTCGTGGTGCTGGGGCTGGATCGCCCCGCGCGCGACGATCAGATGCAGGTGGTGGAACAGGCGATTGAGCAGTTGTCGCTCGCGCTCGATGGCACGCTGCTCTACCAGCAGGCCACCGCGCGCGCCTCGCACATCCAGGCGCTCAGCAACATCGCGCGGATCGTCGCGTCCGTCGTGGATCTGCGGGAGGCGTTCGCAGCGTTTGCCGAGGAGATGCGCTGGCTAATCCCGTTCGATCGTGCCGTGATGCTGCTCCTGGACGAAACGGGTCAGGTCGCGCAGCCGTATGCCACCTACCCGGAGGCAGCGGTAGGCGGGCAGACTCCGCTCTCCGGCTCCATCGTCTCGGTGCCCGTACACGCCGGTGCGGCCATGGTGTTGCGTCGCACCGATCCAGCGTGGGCCGCTCTGGACTGGAGCGCGCTCGGTACGCACGCCGCGGAAGTCGCCGCCGTGCCGGTGCGTCAGGGCAACCGGACGGTGGCTGTGTTTGCACTGATCCATTCGGCGGTGGAGGGTGCAATGCCCGCGGTGCCGAACGGCTACGCCGCGGCCGACCTCGACGCGCTCGAGGAGGTCGCGGGGCTGCTGGGCGTGACGATCGAGCGGCTCCGCCTCTACGAACGCGCGGAGCACGGCGCGAATCACGACCTGCTCACGGGACTCCCCAACTACCGCTACCTCCAGCAGCGGATCAACGACCTGCGCGCGGGCATCGACGAGGAAGGCGAGAGCGCGGTGCTGGTGGTCGACATGGACAACCTCAAGTTGTTCAACGACTCGATGGGGCACGAGGTGGGCGACCGAGTGATCGGGATCGTCGCGCGCGAATTGCGGATGGCCGCCCGACCGGAGGACTTCGTCGCGCGGACCGGCGGCGACGAGTTCGTGGTGCTCATGGAGCACGCCAGCGTGGCCGTGGCCGCCGCCGTCGCGGAACGCGTACACGCGAGGCTGCTGGAGGCTCACCACGAGGTTGCCGGTGCCTCGATCCGGCTCGGCGTGTCGATCGGGATCGCGTCCGCTCCGAGCAACACGTCCGTGGCGGCGGAACTGATCCCGCTCGGCGACCGCGCGATGTACGAGGCGAAGTTCGCCGGCGGACATCGCACCGCACTGGCCCGCAATGACGGGCCGGCGGTCGAGCGCGGTGCGCACCGCATGCAGAGCCGCCGCTTCACGGACTCCACCGTCGCCGCGATCCTCAACGGTGCGACGGCGACCGAGGCCGCCGCGACCGAGCTCGCACAGCGGTGGGTGACCGCGTCCGTGATGCACGTGGGTGGTAGTCCATCGTTCCTGCCGCACTTGCAGATGCTCGTAGCGCTGGCCGCCTCTGAACGGCTGGAAATGCCCCGCAATGATGAGGACGCCCGCATCGCGCGGTACTTCCTGCGCGCACTGAAGCAGGCCTGGATTGAGTCGCAGCGACCCGGCTCGCGCGATGTGGTGGACAAGACCATCCCGAACCTGGTGGGGATCGCCTGGCGGGTGTCTCAGGCAGGTGCTGCGCCCATCGACCTCGATACGGCGCTGGCCGAGTTCCACGCCCAGCACCCGATGGCACACCGCAGCGGTACCTGGATGGCGATTGAGGGCGTAATCCGCGGGCTGAAGGTGGAGCGGGCGATGACGGAGGCCGCGTAGGCACCGGGCCTGTCGCCGAAGAGCAGGAGAATGGTCGGGGCGCGCGGACTCGAACCGCGGGCCTCTGCGTCCCAAACGCAGCGCTCTACCAGGCTGAGCTACGCCCCGATCGCTTCGACGCTACGGACGCGCACGGTCGCCGTCAACGTACCGGCAATGCAGCCGTCAGTCCCGACGGCGGGCCACGCCCCGAATTTCCTCGACCGAGCTGACGCCCTCGGCCTCGCACCAGGCCGTGAACTCCTCCAGGATGCGCCAGGGCGCTGCCGGATCCAGGAAGGTCGCGGTACCGATCTGCACGGCGGTGGCGCCGGCCATGATGAACTCCACGACATCGATCCCGGTCATCGCGCCTCCCGAGGCGGTGATGGGGATATCGATGACCCCGGCAGCCTGGTAGACGTTGCGCAGTGTGACCGGCTTCACCGCCGGGCCGGACAGGCCGCCAAAGATGCGCCCGAGCACCGGCTGCCGCCGCTTCACGTCGATCGCGATGGCGGGGATGGTGTTGCTGATCGTCACCGCCTGCGCGCCCGCGGCCTGGACGGCCTCGGCAATCGGGCGGATGTCTGCGACGTTCGGGGTGAGCTTCACGATCTGTGGGAGGGACGTGTGAGCGGCCACCTCACGCACCACGGCGGCCGCCTGGCGCGGATCCTGGCCGAACTCCATGCCGCCGGCCTCCACGTTCGGGCAGGAGACGTTGACCTCGATGCCTGCCACGCCCGGGACGCCCTCCAGCCGCTGGGCCAACTGGCCGTACTCCTGGAGTGTCTCGCCCATGATGTTCACGATGGCGGGCACGGACCAGCGCGCCCAGATCGGTGCCACCTCGCGTACGAGCGCGCCGATGCCGATGTTCTGGAAGCCGATCGAGTTGATCATCCCCGCCGCGGTTTCCACGGTACGGGGGGTGTCATTGCCGCGGCGGGGGCGCAGCGTCGTGCCCTTCGACACGATCGCGCCGAGCGCCTCCACGTCGTAGTGGCGGGACATCTCGATGCCGTTGGAGAAGGTGCCGGACGCGGTCATGATCGGGTTGCGGAGCCGCAACTCGATCTTGTGCCGGGGGGCAAGGTTGACGGTCAGATCCATGCGCTGGCGCTCCGAGGTCGCCGTGAGGCCATCATACCCGCTCACCTCGCCAGCGGCTGGCCGAGGCATGCTCCGCGGCTGGCCAACGAAACAGGCGGGGCCCCCGAGAGGACGCCGCCCGTCATTGGCGGTACGCCAGGCAGAGGGTGTTACGCCTCGTCGGCCAGCGAAACCTCATCGAGCTTCGAGGATCGGAACGCGTTCCGGCTCAGATCGTTGCGGAGCGAGTTGCTCTGCTCCCACATCACCTGCTCCGTGGAGTTGGTGAAGGCCTTGGTCTCGCCACAGCGCTTGCAGTAGCCGTGGCTCTCGCGACCGTTCGGGGTCTCGATCAGCCAGTGGTGCACGCACTTGGGGGCCGTCCGAAGGACGGGAGCGTCCTCGGTCTTCTTGTGCTTGGTAGTTGTCGTTGCCATCAGTCTTCAAATCCTTCTACGCGGTGGCGGCACCCCGCAGTGTGTAGCCTGCCGCCCGAGCCGCTCGATCAAGCCCGATTCCGCCGGGCCTGTGGCCGGGTCTACACCCCCGGCGCGGAGTGATCATCGGTCTCGTTCGTGGGTGGGTCAACATTAGTTTGCAATTAAAGTGCTAAACTGCGTTAAACCACGGTAAACAAAGCCGGAATTGATCCGGGCAGCCCGCCCGGGAGGCTTCGTGGCCCGAGAACCTCGGTACCGCACACCATTCCTGCCTACGGGATGCCTCCGTATACTCGGAGGCAGCACATAGTGGCGTTGCCGGCGCAAAGCGGGCAGTCCCGCCTGTCACCGTTGGTGTGACATCAGAACGTTGCGGGTGCCTCAGAAGTTCCCACCACCGCGCCACCGCCTCGCAAGTTGTAAGGATTCCTAGCCTTGGTAGACCAGAACGCGGTGCTCACGGCGCTCAAGACCGTGCAGGACCCGGAACTACATCGAGACATCGTCTCACTCAACATGGTGCGTGACCTGGCGATCGAGGGCGGTCGCGTCGCCTTCTCCGTCGTCCTCACGACGCCTGCCTGCCCGCTCCGCGAAACCATCGATACCGACGTGCGCGCCGCGCTCGCCGGTGTCGCCGGTGTCGAGTCGATCGAGATCGACTGGGGTGCGGAGGTTCGCAGTACCCACCGCGAAGGCGGCCCGAAGGCCATCGCCGGGGTCCGGAACGTCATCGCGGTCGCGTCTAACAAGGGTGGCGTGGGCAAGTCCACGGTCTCCGTGAACCTGGCCGTGGCGCTCGCCAGCCTCGGCGCACGCGTCGGACTGCTGGACGCGGACATCACCGGACCGAACATCCCCACGATGTTGGGGCTGGAGGACGGCCTGCAGGCCAGCGGGCAGCAGGGCCTCCGTCCGGTGGAGGCGTACGGGATCCAGGCGGTCTCGCTCGGCTTCGTGCTGCCTGCCGGTACGCCGGTGGTGTGGCGCGGGCCGATGATCGGCTCAGGCGTCCGTCAGTTGATGCATGATGTCGACTGGGGCGATCTGGACTACCTGATCATCGACCTGCCGCCGGGAACTTCGGACGCATCGATGAGCATGGCGCAGGACGCGCTGATCGCCGGTGCGGTGGTCGTCTCGACGCCCTCGAAGGTCTCCGTTGAGGACGCCAAGAAGGCAGTCGGGATGTTCGACCGCCTGGGCGTGCCCATCTTTGGCGTCGTCGAGAACATGACCAGTGACATCTTCGGGCGCGGCGGCGCGCGCGAGGCAGCGGACGAGCTCGGCCTGGAATTCCTCGGCGAGATCCCCCTTGCGGCCGCGGTGCGCGAGGGAGGCGACTCCGGCGTGCCGGTGATCGTCTCTCAGCCTGAGTCCGAAATTGCCCAGGCATTCATCCATCTCGCGGAGCAAGTGGCCGCCCGCTGCTCCGTCCTCCAGTTCGCTGGTGAAGCGGGGACGCTGTGAATCCCAACCAACCCCTGATGGACGAGTCCGAAGAAGGCAGCG
>JAQCKI010000137.1 GCA_027592645.1 Chloroflexota bacterium
GCGCAGCCGGAGGATCGACCCGTCGGCCTGCCACAGCCGCCCACGCTTGGGCTGTTTGGCCGGCACGCCACCGGTCGTCCATTCGGATCGGCCGTGCGACCACGCGGATGTCCGCCGCTGCCACCATGTCCATTGATCTCAATAATCATGACTGATTTACTCGTATATACTGAAACGACGCAAAGAGTCGGACTCCATCAATGGTCGCAAGCCTCGCCCCTTCACCAGCGCCGCAGCGCCCCGTTCTACGCACGGTGGGGCTGCCCGTAGCCGTACTCGCCGGACTCGTGGTGATCTACCTGGTTGCCGCGGCAGCGGGCGGCGCGCTGCCGGCATTCTGGGCGGTGGGGCTGGCGTTCGGGTTCGTGGTCCAACGCAGCCGGCTCTGCTTCACCTCCGCCTTCCGCGACCTGTTCCTGATGGGCCAGGGGCGCACCATGCGCGGCATCATCGTCGGGCTGGGGGCGGCCACGCTCGGCTTCTCCATGATCATGGCGACGATCATCCCGAACCCGTCATCCGGGTTCCTGCCGAACGACGCGCACATCCTCCCGCTGGGCATCGCCACCGTTGTGGGCGGGCTCATGTTCGGCTTCGGCATGGTGATCGCCGGGGGGTGCGTATCGGGCGCGCTGTACCGCATGGGCGAAGGCTACGTGGCTTCGTGGGTGGCGATCGTCGGCGTGATGGTCGGCCTGTACGGGCTCAACCGCACATGGAACTGGTGGTGGGACAACTCGATCAGTACCAACGAGCTGGTGTGGCTGCCGACCAGCCTGGGCTACGGCCCATCGATTGCGCTCACGGTGGTGGCGCTGGTGGCGTCGTACATCGGCGTGATGTGGTGGGAGCGCCGCTCCTCCCGCAACATGCCGGTGATCCCGATCAAGCGCCGGGAGCCACCCCCGCCGATGACCGTCGGCGACGACGTGCGCGTGCTTGCCCGGCGGATTTTCCGGCAGGAGTGGAGCCCGGTGACCGGCGCATTGGCGCTCGGCCTCCTGAACATCCTGCTCTTCATTCGCTACCGGCCGCTCGGCGTCGTGGGCGAGATCTCCCGCTGGTCCAGCGATGTGGCCGACCGCCTGGGTGCCGGTGTTGGCACGCTCAAGGGGTTGGACGGGCTGGCCGGCTGCGCCCCCGTGCTGGCAGACGGCGCCTCCTGGTTCACGGACGCATTCATGCTGAACACCGGCATCATCGCCGGGTCGTTCACGGCGGCGATCCTCGCGCGGGAGTTCCGCATTCGTGCGCCACGCTCGCCGCGGCGGTACATCCAGTCGCTCGGTGGCGGCGTGATCATGGGGTACGGGGCCGGGCTCGGTCTGGGCTGCACGATCGGCGCGTTCTTCTCCGCCGTACCGTCGCTGGCACTCAACGGTTGGGTCTACGCCGTTGCCCTGGCCGGCGGTGCCTACCTGGGCGTGCAGGTGATCCGGCGGTTCCCATGACGTCGCCGCGGCCCGCCAAGGGCAACGTCCGCGTATTCGACTTCCGCAGCCTGTCCATGGCGGAGGTGCTTCCGCAGGCGGAGGTCGCGATGGAGGCTGCGGCGTCCGAGGCAGTCACGATCCTGACGGACCAGGAGGTCGTCGTGAAGTACCTGACGCCGACGGCTGCCATCCGCGGCCTGAGGTGCCGGTTCGGCCCACCGAAAGATGATGTCTGGCGTATCGATCTATCACCGCGTGTACCTCGGCCGGAACGGCCGGAGGACACGACGGAGCAGGACGGAGGCAACGAATGAGCAAGCAGGAAGTCCCGATTCTCGACGTGCGGGGCGAGATCTGTCCGTACCCAATGTTGCGCACGAATCGCGAACTGGACGAGGTACGACCCGGTGTGATCGCACTCGACGTGATCACGGACCACCCGCCGGCGCTCTCCACGATCCCGCCGGAGGCGATGAAGCGCGGCTATGGCTGCGAGATCGAGGAGATCGATGACGGCGAGTGGCGTATCCACATCTTCAAGGACGAATAACCGTACAGGTTCTGAATGTGCCGGCCCCACCATGGGCGGCAGGAGGCTCCGAATGACTCTCAGTCACAATTCATCTCATCACTCATCGTCTCTCCACCGATGGCTGGTCATCGGCCTCGCGGCGCTCTTCGCGCTCGTTGCGGTCGCATGCTCGTCTGATGATGGTGCAACTCCGGACCCGACCGCGGCGGCGGGTACAGTGCAGACCAGCACCGGCACCGGTGCCCCGGCCGACGCGGATCCGTCTGGCATGGACGCCCGCGGTTACGCAGCCGGCCACCGGCTCGTCTCCGCTGCATGGCTGGAAGAGCACCTGGACGACCCCAGCATCGTCATCCTTGACCTGCGGAATGAGGAAGGCTACGCGGCCGGGCACATCCCGGGTGCACGGCTGGTGATCCCCGCCGCAAACTTCTCGCGCACGGACGAAGCCGGCGTGAGCGGCCAGATCGGCACCGCCGAGCAGGTGGCCGCGGCGCTGAGCGCCGCCGGGGTGACGCCGGACTCCACGGTGGTCCTCTATGACGGTGCAAACAGCCTCTGGGCCGCACGCACCCTCTGGGTGCTGGATGTCTACGGACACGCCCAGACCCGCATCCTCGACGGCGCCTGGGCGACCTGGACCGCCGAGAACCGACCGACCAGCACTGAGGCGCCCGCAGTCACCGCGACCACGTACGCCTTCACCGCTGCGCCGAACAACCAGATCATCGCGAACTTCGAAGAGTTGATGGAGGCCATCAGCGACCCGGAGGCACTGATCTGCGACGCGCGCTCGGCCGAAGAGTACGCCGGCCGCGACGTCCGGTCGGAGCAGGGCGGTCACGTCCCGGGCGCCGCGAACGTGGACTGGACCACGGCGGTGAACGAGCAGTCCCAGTTCAAGACGGCCGAGGAGCTTGTGGCCGTGTACGAGGGGAAGGTCCTGAAGGGCGACACGAACCAGACGGTCTACGTTTACTGCCAGACCGGCGTGCGCGCTGCGCACACCTGGTTCGTCTTCCACGACCTGCTGGGCTACGAGAACGTGAAGAACTACGACGGCTCGTGGCAGGAGTACGGGAACCGTGCGGACTCGATCATCGAGCGCTCGTAGTCCCCGATTACGGGCATGACTGATATGAAGGCGGAGGGGATCACCCTCCGCCTTCTGCATCTCAGCCGGCATCGATCGGGGCAGCCATGGCGCAACCAGCCCATCTCACCCGCTGGACGGTTATCCCGGCCACCATCGCCGTGGTCTGCATGTTTGTGATCGCTGCGTGCGGCAGTCCGGAGCCCTCCGGCGACGCGGACAGCCGGGTGGGCGGCCCGGCGGAGATCCGCGTGCGCTGGCACGTGGACGGTACGGTCGCCGCCACGGTCGCCATCCACGAGCCTCCACCCGGCCAGGCGCTGTACGAGGTGCGCACGTACCTCGCCGGCGACACGCCAGAAGCCGGGCCCCTCATCGAAGACGCGACGCTACGCACGGATTTCGGCGAACCCCGGCGTTTCATCGCGGTCCTTCGCAACGAATCGGACGAGCCGCTCCGCTTCTGGGTGACGCCGCATCTGCCCGCCCCGCATCTCGCCGCCGACGGGTTGCTGATGTTCTGCCTGTGTACGGGGGAGACCTACGAGGTTCCCGGCGGCGGCACCTGGACGCGCGTGATGGAGTTCGGCGTCACTCGCCGCTCGGGGCTCCAGGGCCCCCTGACCCTGACACATGTGATCGTGCCCGGCGAGCCCCCGGGGACCGCTGCCGGCGTTGGCGACTAGCGTCCAGCAACAGCGGACACGCCCCCATTGCACCCATACGGTTCGCACGAGG
>JAQCKI010000138.1 GCA_027592645.1 Chloroflexota bacterium
ACCGAGGACCTTGCCGTGGCAGGTCGCCCCCCGGCGCCCGGCGTGCTCGGCCGCCTCCAGGACCAGGAACGCCGCCCCCTCGCCGATCACGAAGCCGTCGCGCGTGCGGTCGAAGGGTCGGGAGACCTCCGACGGGGCGCAGTCGAACCGCTCGCTGACCGCCCCCAGCATCTGGAACGACAGCAGCCCGAACGGGTGGATCATGGACTCGAAGCCGCCCGCCAGGACCACGTCGCAGCGGCCCCGACGCACCCACCGCGCGCCCACGCCGATGGCCGTCGCCCCCGCCGAGCAGGCCGCGTGGTTCACCAGCGACGGCCCGGCCCACCCCAGATGCCGCGCCATGAGGTGGTTCGTGCGGTCGGTAAAGTGCCGGCCCCGAAAGCGCGAGGGCTCGCCCATGAGGCGGGCGGCCAGCGCGTGGTCGTAGTGGCCGTCGGCGGTGAGGCGGGGCAGCAGCCCCGTCTCCGTGTCGCGCACGGAGGCCGACACGAGGCCCGAAGCGAAGTGTGTGCCGAAGCGCAGGGGGTTCGCCGCGGCCGCTTCCCGGGCGGCCCGGGCGTCGCCGAACGCGTGACGCACCGCCTGCATCGCGGCGTAGACCCCGAACTCCGTCTTGCGATCGTCCCGGTCGAGCAGGGTCCGACCCGCGCTCCCGAGGGCGGCTGCGGGGTCCCAGTCGGGCACCACGCACGCGGCCTGCACGGGCAGCCCCGGCGCGTCGAACACCTGCGTCAGCGGCACCGCGCCCGACCGGCCCTCGCGCTGCGCTTCGGCGACGGTCTCCAGATCGATGCCCAGGGGACAGGCGATCCCGATGCCGGTCACCCAGACCTCGCGGGCATCGCTCATGGCCGGCCCACCACGAGCGCGGCGACGTCGCCCGCGAGCCCCCGGGCCAGGACGCGCGCCATGCCCCCCTGCTTCGTCGCGTGCACCGCGAGAACGACGGCGAGCAGGCCCGCGGCGGCCCCCGAGTAGCCGATGGCGGACTCCACCGAGATGTCCCGCACCTCGCCGGTCCCGCCCGCGGCCCGCGCGGCCTCCAGGACCCGGGCGGCCTGGGCGGCGATGAACTCCCCGTCGTCGGCGGAGTGGCCGTAGGACACGGAGGGCTCGTCGTTCTCGACTGGCTCCTGGCCGACCTCCCAGGCGAGGACCCGCGCGCAGTCCGGCGACGGCGCTCCGATGAGGATCCCGGCGGCGCCCTCGGCGGGCCACGTCGTGCCGGGCAACAGGCCCGCTTCGACCATCGCCTCGATGCGCGACAGCCCCGTCATCGAGTCGGTGGCGACCACGACGGCGGCGTCGGCTTCGTCCCAGGCCACCGCCTCGAGCGCCTCTCCCAGCGCCGCGATGCCCGCCGCCGCCGAGGACCCGAGGGCCAGCTGGGGACCGCGCAGGCCGAGGGCGATGCCCACGTGGAACAGCGCCATGTTGGGCAGCGTCTTGAGGGGGGCCAGGGGGTGATACTCGGCGCGCCCCGGACCGTAGAGCCGCTCCACCGACAGGCGGGTCGGGTCCTCCGGATCGCGCGCCGCGAGCATCATGTCGAGGACGTCGGCGAGCTCGGCCGCCTCGTAGCCCGCCGCGCCGAAGGCACCGAAGCGCTCGGGCGCGAGGCCCAGTCGGCCTGCGGGATCGAGGCCGCCGCAGGCTTCCATCGCCGCCACGACCGCCAGCTGCGCGTCGCGGGACATGACCTTGACCGCCTTGCGATCCGGCAGGAGCCGCGTCCTGAAGCCCGGCACGACGCCCCGCCGCGACGTGATGGTCCCGCCCCAGCGGGGGTCCTCGTCGCCCGGGGCGCTCTCGCCGTCCAGCGCGGCGAGCAGCGCGGGCACGCCGACGCCGAACGGGCTCATGGCTCCCACCCCGAGGATGCCCACGGGCCTTCGGGTCACGGGGTCCCCGGACGGCGGTCGGCGTGGGCGACGGCGATGGTGGCGTTGCTGCCCCCGAAGCCGAAGGCGTTGCTGAGGGCGACGCCGAAGCCCCCAGGCACCGCGCGCGCGACGTTGGGCACGTAGTCGAGATCGCACTCGGGGTCGGGGTTGTCGAGGTTGATCGTCGGTGGCACGATGCCCTCGCGCATGGCCATGACGCATGCGGCCATTTCCACCGCACCGGCTGCCCCGAGCAAATGGCCGGTCATCGACTTGGTCGAGCTGACCAGCAGGCCGCCGTTGCGCGCGTGATCGCCGAAAGCACGCTTCACCGCCTTGGTCTCGCAGACGTCGCCCACCGGGGTCGATGTCCCGTGGGCATTGATGTAATCGACCTCCTCCGGGTTGACCTTTGCATGCTTCATCGCCATGGCCATGCAGCGGGCCGCACCCTCACCCCCGGGCAGCGGCGCACTCATGTGGTAAGCATCGGCGGTAAGACCGTAGCCCGCCACCTCGCAATAAATTTTCGCCCCGCGCTTTTTCGCGTGTTCGTACTCCTCGAGGATGAGGATGCCGGCGCCCTCGCCCATGACAAATCCGTCGCGGTCTTTGTCGAACGGACGCGAAGCCTTCTCCGGTTCGTCATTGCGCAAACTCATCGCGCGCATCGAAGTAAAACCCGCAATCCCCACCGGCACCACGCAGGCCTCGCTGCCGCCGGTAACCATGACATCGGCATCGCCGAACTTGATGATACGCCATGCCTCGCCCATGCAGTGGTTTGCTGTCGCACAGGCGGTGACGATGGCCATATTGGGCCCGCGCAAACCGTGCTCCATCGAAATGAACCCGGTCGCCATGTTGCTGATCATCATCGGGATCATGAACGGCGAAGTACGGTCCGGACCTTTGGTTAGCATCTGCGTGACCTGCGTCTCCATGGTGGCCAAGCCGCCAACCCCGCTGCCAACCATCACGCCAACCCGGTCGAGATCAAGGGTGGATAAATCATAGCCTCCATCCTCGATCGCCATCTTGGCCGCACCCACCGCGAATTGCGTGTAACGATCCGTGCGGCGCACATCCTTGGGGGTGGTATAAAAAGGCGTCGGATCGTAACCGCGGACTTCGCCGGCGATCTTGCAGTCGAACTTCGCGGTGTCGAACGCCGTGATCGGCCCGATCCCGCTCCGCCCGGCCTTCAGGCTCTCCCAGAATGCGGACAGGTCATTGCCTACCGGACTGACCACTCCAATTCCTGTAATGACAACACGCCGTTCGTTCATGATTGCGAAGGGTAATTGGTAAAGCAAACCGCCGAGAGTTGGCGAGGCCAAATGGCCGGGAAGTTAGAGGTCGGAAGGCGCCGCGCGGTCGTTCAGCGCCCGGCAAACCGGGCAGCGCCACAAATCCGCACCCTGAGCCGGACGCACCCACTCGGCGCAAAGGCGGCATTGACCCATCGCACGCCATTCGCGGCGCCGGAGACGGGAGCGCCGCCACTCACCGGCCAGCCAGAGAAGCAAAACCGCCCCGGCCAGGACCACCACATAGAGCAAGGGCAGAAAAGCAAGACCCGTGCGAATCATGGTTTCGCTCCCGTGTTTCCCCAGACGACGCGCAGCATGCCGCGGTATCCCGCTTCGGATGGGCCGAAACGGGAAAGCTGCACCGCGCGGATCGCCGCGGTGTCTAACGCAGGATCGCCGCAACTGCGCACCAGCCAGACGTGACGCGCCTCGCCCGCCGCGTCGAGCACGAGGAATAACTCGGTTGGAAGGCCGGGCGGTTGTGCTGATGCAG
>JAQCKI010000139.1 GCA_027592645.1 Chloroflexota bacterium
CCGGCAGAGCGACGTGGTGGGCGCGCAGGTGGTCACGGCACCGCAGGTCTCGGCGCTGGCCGGCGTGGGCGGCTCCTCGATGCTCTGGCTCGACCTCGATGAGATTGAGGCAGCGGTGGCGGTGCTGCCGGCGGTGAAGTCCGTGACGGTGACGCGCGCCTGGCCGCAGCAGGTGCGCATCGAGGTCATCGAACACCAGGCGTGGGGGTACTGGCAGGTGGCCGGCCGTGTGCTGGTCATCGACGCCGACGGCCAGATCCTGCGCGCCTCCCGCCCCGCCCCCAAGAACGCACTGACGATCGTGGAAGTCGCCGCCCCGCGCGATGTGCGCGAGGGCACGGTGGGCGACCCGGACACGGTGCGCATGGTCGCGCGGCTGCTGTCGGAAGGGGTGTTCGAACGGAACGGCGTGAAGCCGTCCGGCTACCTCTTCCACCGCGACCGCGGTCTCACGGTGATGGTGGACGGCGCTCCGGCGACCGTCTTTGGCGACTCGTCCAACTACGAGTTCAAAGTCCAGGCGCTCGAGGCGGTGCTCGCAACGCTCCGCACCTCCGACGCCGGTCCCCCCCAGGTGGCGGAGATCGATCTCCGCTTCGGCCGGAACGTGGTGATGCGATGACAGGAGACGCCTGATGGCCAGCCATACGCTTGCCGCCATCGACGTGGGCACCACCAAGGTGTGCACCATCGTCGCGGAGGTCACCGCGCAGCAGGAATTGCGCATCCTCGGCGTGGGGGTCGGCCCCTCGGCCGGCCTCAATCGGGGCATGGTGGACAACATCCACGCCGCGATCGAGGCGATCGCCTCGTCGGTGGAGCGGGCGGAGCGTGCCTCCGGGACGCGCATCCTCTCCGCGCACGTGGGCATCGCCGGCCCGCACGTCTCTTCGATGAACTCGCGCGGCATCGTGGCGATCGGTGACCCACGCCACCCGATCACCGAGGGCGACGTCTCACGCGCGCTGGAGAGCGCCCGGATCGTCAACGTGCCGCCGAACCGCGAGGTGATCCACGTGGTGCCTCGGTACTACGTGGTGGACGGCCAGGACCACGTGGTGGACGCGCTGGGGATGTTCGGATCGCGCCTGGACGTGGAGACCCACGTGGTCACCTCCTCCACCTCTGCAATGAACAACCTGATGCAGTGCGTGGAAGGCGCGGGCGTCCGCGTGGAGTCGCTGATCCTGGAGCCGCTGGCCTCCGCCGAGGCCGTGCTGACCTCCGAGGAAATCAAGCAGGGCGCAGTGCTCATCGACATTGGTGGCGGCACCACGGACCTGGCGGTGTTCGTGGAAGGTGCCGTGGTGCACACCGCGGTGCTGCCCATCGGCGGCGTGCACATGACGCGCGACCTGGTGGTGGCGCTGCGGGTACCGCAGCCGTCCGCGGAGCAGGCGAAGCGCCAGTACGGCCACGTCATCCCCTCCATGGTGATGGAGGACGAAGAGGTGGAGGTGGAGGCGTTCGGCTCGGAGGGCGCCAAGACGGTGTCGCGCCGGCTGATCGCGCAGGTGTTGCAGGCGCGCACCGAGGAATTGTTCGAACTGGTGCTGGCGGAGATCCGCCGCGGGGCCGACCCCGAGGTGCTGTCCGCCGGCATCGTGTTGAGCGGGGGGGCGGCCAGCCTCTCCGGGATCGACCTGCTCGCAGAGGACGTGCTGGGCCTGCCGGCCCGCATTGGCCGGCCGCGCCATCTGGCGGGGCTGTCCGACATCCTCCACGACCCCGCGTACGCCACCTCCGTGGGGCTGCTGCGGTGGTCGCTGAAGGAGCAGGAAATCATGTTCCGTTCCGCTCCGGTCTCCGGGCCGGCGCTGGGCGGACTGTTCAGGAAGGTCGCTCACCTGATGCGGGTCATTCTTCCCCAGTGACCCGGGGGTGGTGAACGTCGGAAGGTAGGGGAGCCATGGAACAGCAGGGTAAGCAGGAGCAGGGCCCTATGGGCGCCGGCACGCTCTTCGACTACCTCGCCGCCGCGCGGCGCGAGGCCGAGGATCACGTCCGTCCCGCGGGGCTCTCGATCGTCCGCAGCGGGATCGACCCGTCCGATGACGGCGCCACCGCTGATGAGGCTGAGACGGCACGCCTGGACCTGGCCGCCGACCCTCCGCCACCCGGACTGGCGTCCGAGTTCGATCTGGTGACGCCGGCCATCAATCCGAACCGGGATCGGGACCTGGCGGCGATCCTCGCCGACCTCGAAGGGCTGGAGGTGCGGCGAGAGCCGGCCTCCGCCGCGAATCATCCACCGGCCACCACGCATGCACCCACTACACCGCCCGTGCAGGTGACGCCCTCCCCGGCGCCGCGCGCGGCGGAACCTGCGAAGGCCCCGGCCGTCGCAGCGACGGAGCGCCCGGCGAGCGCGTCCGCCACCAACCAGTCAGAGGCGAGCGGCAGCCATGCGGCCGAGCGGGATCACCGCCCGGCGGCACGGACTGCGGAGAAGGGACCGTCCGTGAAGGCGGCACGACAGGAGCACCGGATGTCGGACTACGAAGGCCTGCCGCCGATCAAGGTGGTGGGGGTCGGTGGCGGCGGCTCGAACGCCGTGAACCGCATGTTGAGCGCGCGGCTGCCCGGCGTGCAGTACGTGGCGATGAACACGGACATGCAGGCGCTGGAGTTCTGCAAGGCGGAGATGAAGGTTCGCATCGGCGACCGGCTGACCCGCGGCCTGGGCGCAGGCGCTGACCCGCTGAAGGGCGCGCGCTCCGCCGAGGAGTCCCGCGAGGCGATCGCGGAAGCGCTCGCAGGCGCGGAGATGGTGTTCGTGACCGCCTGCCTCGGTGGCGGCACCGGCACCGGTGCGGCGCCGATTGTGGCGGAGGTCGCCCGCGAACTGGGCGCGCTCACCATCGGTGTGGTGACGAAGCCGTTCACGTTCGAGGGTGCCAAGCGCCGCCAGCAGGCGGAGGAGGGTGTCCGCGACCTGGAGAGCAAGGTGGACACACTCATCGTGATCCACAACGACCGCCTGCTGCAGATGGGGGACGACAAGATCTCCATCGAGGAAGCGTTCTCGATGGCGGATGACGTGCTCCGGCAGGGCATCCAGGGGATCAGCGAACTGATCACCGTGCCCGGCCTGGTGAACCTGGACTTCGCGGACGTGCGCAAAGTCATGTCTGACGCGGGGCCGGCGCTCATGGCGATCGGCTCCGGTCGAGGCGACAACCGCGCCACGGACGCCGCTCGGCAGGCGATCTCCAGCCCGCTGCTGGAGGTGGACATCACCGGCGCCCGTGGCGTGCTGTTCAACGTCACGGGCCCGCGCGACCTGGGCCTGAAGGAACTGGACGCGGCCGCGCGTGTCATCGCCAGCGTGGTGGACCCGGAGGCGGAGATCATCTTCGGCACCAGCCTGGATGACTCGCTCAAGGACGAGGTCCGCATCACGGTCATCGCGACCGGCTTCAGCGGCGTGAAGAAGATGAGCGTCCGCCAGGTGCTGGACGACATCCGCGAGCCGGAGCCGATCAAGCTGGGCCAGATCCGGCCGGACCCGACGGCCGGCGACGCGCTGACCGAGGCCGACCTGCCGACGTTCCTGCGTCGTTCGTTCCCGCAGCGGTAACACAGCGGTCAGTCGGTGCAAACATGGAGCGG
>JAQCKI010000140.1 GCA_027592645.1 Chloroflexota bacterium
GGCAAGGTGGTCATCAAGGCCCAGGCCCACACCGGCGCGCGCGGCAAGGCCGGCGGCGTGAAGGTGGCGGCCACGCCTGAGGAGGCGAAGGCGCACGCCGCCGCCATCATCGGGATGACGCTGGTGACGCACCAGACCGGCCCCCAGGGGCTGCCGGTTCACTCCGTGCTCGTCGAGGAAGCGATCGACATCGAGCGTGAGATCTACCTCTCCGCCGCCATCGACAACTCGCCGGGCATGCCCGTCCTGATCGCCTCGGCGCAAGGCGGCATGGACATCGAGGCGGTCGCGGCGGAGACGCCCGAGGCGATCCACAAGGTGTGGATCGACCCGGCGTGTGGCTTCCAGCCGTTCCAGGGCCGCCAACTGGCGTACGCGGTGGGCCTCGGCGGCGAGCACCTGGCGGCAGCCACGGCGCTCATCGGCAGCGTGGCGCGGGCGTTCCTGCAGAGCGATGGGTCGATCGTGGAGATCAACCCCGTGGTGGTGACGAAGGACGGCCGCCTGCTGGCCGCCGACGCGAAGTTCTCGATCGATGACAACGCCGACTACCGCCAGAAGGATCTGGCCGCGCTCCGCGACCGCTCGCAGGAGGCGGACAAGGAACTGGAGGCGCACGATGCCGGCATCCAGAACTACGTGAAGTTGGACGGCAACATCGGCTGCCTGGTGAACGGCGCCGGCCTGGCGATGGCGACGATGGACGCGATCAAGTTCGCGGGGGGCAATCCGGCGAACTTCCTGGACATCGGTACCGCCAACAACCCGGAGGCGGTGGTGGCGGCGCTGAAGATCATCGGCTCCGACCCGGACGTGAAGGCCGTGCTGGTCAACATCTTCGGCGGCCTCGCCCGGACGGACATCATCGCGGAAGGCGTGGTGCAGGCGATCAAGGGCGGCCACGTGACGCAGCCCACGGTGGTGCGGCTGGCCGGCACGAACGTGGACCTGGGCCTGAAGATCCTCGACGACTCCGGCATCAACGACCTGATCCGCGCGGACGGGTTCGCCGAGGCGGCGACCAAGGCCGTCGCGGCGGCCAAGTAGTCGCGGCCCCCCACCAGCGAACGTACGAGAGAGAGGCAACGATGGCCGTCCTGATGGACAGCGACAGCCGCGTGGTGGTCCAGGGCTTTGGCGCCGCCGGACAGCGCGAGGCGATGACGGGCCGGGCCTACGGCACGCAGGTGGTCTGCGGCGTCACCCCCGGCCGCGGTGGCCAGGAGATCGAGGGCTTCCCCATCCGCAACACCGTCCGCGAGGCGGTGCAGGAGTTCGGCGCGAACGTCTCCCTGATCTTCGTCCCGGCGCCCGGTGCCGCGGACGCGATCCTGGAGGCGGTGGACGCGGAGATCCCGGTGATCATCTGCATCACCGAGGGCGTCCCGGTGCTGGACATGATGCGCGTGAAGCGCGCCCTGACCGGCAAGAAGTCGATCCTGATCGGGCCGAACTGCCCGGGCGTAATCAGCCCCATGCACAATTCGCGCGCCGGCATCATGCCGGTGGATGTCTACCTGCCCGGCAGTGTGGGCGTGATCTCGCGCTCCGGCACGCTGGTCTACGAGGCCGTGGACCAGTTGACCCGCCTGGGCATCGGCCAGTCCGGCTCGGTGGGCGTCGGTGGCGACCCGATCATCGGCACGTCGCAGCAGCGCGCACTCGAGATGTTCGAGGCTGACCCGGACACCGCCGCGATCGTGCTCATCGGCGAGATCGGCGGCACCGCCGAGCAGGAGGCCGCCGAGTACATCAAGACCATGTCGAAGCCGGTGGTGGCGTTCATCGCCGGTGCCACGGCACCTCCCGGCCGCCGCATGGGGCACGCCGGCGCGATCATCGCTGGTGCCGCCGGCACCGCTGCCGCGAAGCAGGCCGCCCTGCGCGCGGCGGGCGCGACGGTCGTCGAGAACCCGGGCGAGATCGGCAGCACGATGCAGCGCGTGCTCAGGGAGCGCGGGTTGGCGTAGCGTCGCCTCGTTCAAACGGACACTGGACGGGACGCCCGCGGGCGTCCCGTCTGCGTCCGGGCAGTCCACAACACGGATGCGCACGCCAGAGCCGTCATGCGCGTCGATTCGCCTCGTGATGGCGCACGGGTCGAGCGCGGGTCGAGCGCGGGTCGAGCACCATGGGGATCGTGTAGTGTGTTTCCGTGACGATGACGCGGACCACCACTGCCCCACATCGCCGCGCGATCCGACGCGCGCGCAGGTGGACACGCCGTCCACCGGATGCGCGCTAGCCCCGCCACTGCCCGTGGGCTGCTGAACCTGCCTTCCACCTTCCGAGAATCTGCCTGACGGGACCCAGAGATGCTGGCCCTGATCGTCTGTGCGCCGCTCATCGCCGCTGCCGCCGTCCCGGCGCTGGCGGGCCTGCGGCGTGCACCGGCGCTCACGATGCTGCTGCTCTCCGCCGCCGCCTTCGCCTGGCTGGCGGTGCAGGTGCCCGCGGTGATGGATGGCGACGTTCCCGAGTGGTCACGCGCGTGGATCCCGGCGCTCGGGTGGGAGGTCGCGCTGCGCGCGGACGGGCTCGGCCTGCTCTTCGCGCTGCTCATCACCGGCATCGGCGCGTTGATCGCGTGGTACTCGATGGGCTACTTCGGCCCGGACGCGCGGCTCGCGCGGCTGTTCGTGCCGCTGCTGCTGTTCCAGGCGGGCATGCTCATCGCCGTCCTCGCGGACGACATCGTGCTGCTGTTCGTCGGCTGGGAACTGACGAGCATCTCGTCGTTCCTGCTCATCGGGTACACGTACGACCGGCCCGAGGCGCGCGAGGCGGCACGGCAGGCCCTGTTCGTCACCGGCGCGGGCGGGCTGGCGATGCTCGGTGGCCTCGTGATCCTCGTCGTGACCACGGGCGAGACACGATTGAGCGTGATCAACGCGGCGGGCGGCGTCGCGGGGGTGGACGCGGGACTGCTCACGGCGGCCACGGCGCTGGTGCTGCTGGGCGCGCTGACGAAGTCGGCGCAGTTCCCGTTCCACGGTTGGCTGCCGGGCGCGATGGCCGCGCCGACGCCGATCTCCGCGTACCTCCACTCCGCAACGATGGTGAAACTCGGGGTGTATTTGCTCGCGCGGATGAACCCGTCGCTGGGCGACATGGCGCTCTGGGGCACGGTCGTCCCAGTCGCCGGCGGCGTCACGATGCTGCTCGGCGCGGTGCTCGCGGTGCGCGAGTCCGACCTGAAGCGCGTGCTCGCCTACAGCACCGTGAGCACCCTCGGCACCATGGTGCTGCTCGCCGGGCTCGGCACCGGCGCCGCGATGAAGGCGCTCATGGTCACGATCGTGGCGCACGCCTGTTACAAGGCGGCGCTGTTCATGGTCGCCGGAGCGATCGATCACGAGACGGGCACCCGTTACCGCCTCGGCCTCGGCGGGCTCTTCAAGACGATGCCGCGCCTCGGTGTCGCCGCCGGCATCGCTGCGTTCTCGATGGCCAGCCTGCCACCGGCGATCGGGTTCCTCGCGAAGGAGACGGCGCTTGCGGCGGGATTCGGCGGCGAGGCCGCGTGGCTCGTCGCCGGGGCGGTGACGGTGGCGGGCGCGCTCACGCTCGTCGCGGCGTTCGCGGCGGGCGTTGCGCCGTTCCGGG
>JAQCKI010000141.1 GCA_027592645.1 Chloroflexota bacterium
GGGGGGGGGGGGGGGGGGGGGGGGGGGGGGGGGGGCGCAGTGCGCCCGCTACAGCGGCCGGAGGGTCATCGACGGTTCCGAGGTGAGCCCGGGCAGCGCTCGCAAGCGCCCGCCGCGGTCAGTCGCCAGCGGGCTCGTCGCCGGGGTTGCGGTCGGCGAGGAGCCACCACCGGCCCTCGGGGGATCGCACGGTGTGGATCACGGGCTTGCCGTCCTCCAAGCGCGGCCGCAGCCAGCCGAACGTCTCCACCAGGTCGTCACGGTCGAGCGGTTCGCCCGCCGCGTCGATGACGGTCTCGACGCCGGTGCGCTCGCGGATGTTGCCCGCCGTCACTCGGCCGTTCAGGTCGCGGATCGAGGGGAGGTCAATGAACCGCCCGTCCTTGCCGCCGCCGCGCAAGCCCACCGCCGCCAGCGCGCCGATCGCGCCCAGCCGCTTCCGGCCCAGCGCCCGCAGCGCCACGTTCGATTCGGTGGAGAACGTCTGAGCCCAGTCGACGCGCATCAACTCCGTCTGGCTGCGACGCCCGAACGCCAGCACGTGCGGCATGTCGGAGTGGCGGCTCATGATCGCCACGCCGGGGTCGGCGTTCTTTGCCGCCGCCTTGCGCACCCACTCGACGAGGTCGTCCTCGAGGTCCAGCGCGTTGCGGTCGGTCTCGATGCCCACGGCGTAGCAGTGGTTCCCGGTGGTGAACGTCACCTTCTCGCTCTGCCACAACTGGTGGCGCGTGACACCGGTGGAGCGGCCCCAGCCGCTGTCCTGGATGTGCGCCGCCAGCGCGCGGGCCAGCGCCCCGGTGCCCTCCACGCCCTCGCCGTCCGTGTCGTCCAGGCCGATCACGTAGTGCTCGGTGATGTCGGATGTCATCGAGGGCTCCTCTCGGGCGCGGTGGAACGCTCCGCGCGGCAGTCTACCGGAGGCGCGCCCAGCGGGCTTGCGAGGGAGGACACGCGGGTCACCCCATCCCCATCTCGTGCAGGCGGTCATCGTCGATGCCGAAGAAGTGCGCGATCTCGTGCGCCACGGTCTTGCGGATCTCGGCGGCCAGTTCCTCCGGCGGGAAGTGGCGGACGTGCGGGCCCTGGAAGATCAGGATCCGGTCCGGCAGCACCATGTGGTATTCGAACCGGTCCGTTAGCGGCGTCCCCACGTACAGCCCGAAGAGTTCATCGCCGGGCTCGAGACCTGCGTCTTCCAGGTCTTCCGGGGAGGCTTCGTCCTGGACGACGATGGCGACGTTCTCCAGCCGGCGGGCGAACGGCTCCGGCAGCGCGCCGAGGGCCTCCTCCACCACCTGGCCGAACGCGTCATGGTCCATGCCACCGAGTCTACGGGCTGATGTGGACATGTTCCGCGCCATAGGGACGCGCGAGGGGGTAGCGAGACGCGCCCGCCGCCCGATGATTCCTGTACGGGTTTCCCCGATGGCGGCGGGGAGGCGGCGTTCGGCACATCCGCGCGGCGGTTGATCGTCGTGCGCGGCGTGCAGGTGGAGGCGTCCCCTCGAGGGGTGCGCGCCGAGGGAAGGGCGACGGAATGCTGGGAACGCTGCTGGACCGGTTCCGCCCGGACTCCCTGCGCACGCGGGTGGAGGCCTCGATCCGTCGTGGCACCGGCCTGTTCCGGCACGAGTGGCTACTGGGCCCCGAGCCACTGACGCCCGGCACGATGCAGCGCCTCGCCGACGACGTCGCCGAGTGGTGTCGCCACACGATGGCGGAGACGCGGCGGCCGTACGGCATCGACCAGGTGGCGCTGGCACTGGCGTGCGCGTACCCGGCGGCGAGCCGATCGCGTCGACGACCTTCGGCGTCTTCCGTCCGGTGGAGTTCTACCTGGAGGACGGCGTCGGCGCGCGGCTGGAGGAGTACCTGCGGTCGCTCTCGCTGGACGTGCTCAACGACCGCGACGAGCAGCCGATCCGCTTCGCGGTCGCGCTGTTCTCCTGGGGCGACGTTGCACGTGAAACGGTGTTCAGCGACCGGACGAACGGCCCCGACCGGGCATAGGCGCGTCCAGCGCCCGCCGCGCGAGGTCGGAGGCGATCTGTTCGATCAGGCCGCCCTCTGCCGCCAGCGCGGAACAGAGCAGCAGCATTTCGTCGACGGCAAGGTCGTCGTTTCGATGCAGGCCAGCGACCCGTCGAGCGCGGGAGAGCAGGCTGCGGGCGCGCGAGGCGGGCATCACCGCGTGCAGCGCGTGGAGGATCTCGTCGGTCGTGTGACCTCGGAGTGCCTCCACGGGCATTCCGGGAGGCTCGCCGAACGATCCGGACGTGGCCATCTCTTCCATGTGGCCTCCTGTTGAGGAGACTCCGCTGGTGCGCGGCCGCCCTGCATCGGTGGAACCCCTCGATCGATGGCGCCCCGCTCCCTGATTGCGGGCGACGCCCCGTGGCGGTCATGGCCGTGCGGGTTGCCTCGGGGCGAGGTCGCACGGATGATGGGTGCGTGAGCCACACACGGCCTCGCGCCCACGTCTTCTCTGCGCTCGTCCTCGCCGCGCTCGCGCTGGCCCTGCTTACGGGCTGCCGTCCGGGGGAGAGCGTCACCACCTACACCGCCCGCGAACGGCCAGTGTCTGGCGAGCCGCGTGCCTTCCTGCTCGGGTTCTCCGATGTCCCCACGACCCTCACGGACGACGCCTATACCGCGATCTTTGACACCGCCGCCGACTTCGGCGAGGTGATCTTGGTGCAGCGCACCCCGGCGTGGGGCGAGTTCGTGCCCGGCGGCCGCGTCTCCGACCGGCTCGCCGCCGAGATTGCCGCGACGCGCGACGCAGCGCGGGCGCGTGGCCTGCAGATCGTTGCCGCACTTGACCCGTTCGACCCCACCGCCCGCGGACGCCTCGGCGGGTTGCCGGCCGCGTACTCGGGCAAGTCGCTGACCGACCCCGACCTGCGGAGCGCCTTCGTTGCGGAGGCCGCCTACCTCGCGCGCACCATGCGGCCGGAGTTCCTGGTGCTGGGCACCGAGATCAACGCGACCTTCGAGCGCAACCCGGAGGGCTACTTCGCGTTCGTAGAGGCCTACCTGGAGGCGTACGACGCCGTGAAGGCGGTCTCCCCGAACACGCAGGTCATGGTCACCTACCAGTACGAGGAACTGATGGGCGTGGTGCCGGAACTGCCGCCACATGCGCCTCGGTGGGATTTGCTGGACGACCTCGGCGAGAGCATCGATGTCGTCGGGGTCACGTCGTACCCCTCGTTCGCCTACCCGACGGCGCGCAAGGTGCCGCCCCGCTATTACCTGGACCTGGCGCTGCACACGGACCGGCCGATCGCGTTCGTCGGCGTGGGGTTCGCCTCCGGCGTGGGGCGCGATGGCGTGAACTCCGGGACGGAGCCGGAGCAGCGGCGCTTCCTGCAGCGGCTGTTCGAGGACGCCGACCGGCTGCGATCGCCGCTGGTCGTGTGGTTCGTGGCGCAGGACCTGTCGTTCGCCGCCGCGCCGCCGTTCGACCTGCTGGGCAGCATTGGCCTGCGGGACGCGCTCGACGCGCCGAAGGAGGCGTGGCCGGTGTGGGCGGCGGCGGCCAGCCGGCCGGTGGAC
>JAQCKI010000142.1 GCA_027592645.1 Chloroflexota bacterium
TCATGGACCTGTGGACGCGCGAGGCGCGCATCTTCAAGTACGGCTCCGGCACCGGCTCCAACTTCTCGATGATCCGCGGCGAGGATGAGCCGCTCTCTGGCGGGGGTAAGTCCTCCGGCCTGATGTCGTTCCTGAAGATCGGTGACCGTGCCGCGGGCGCCATCAAGTCGGGCGGCACCACCCGCCGCGCGGCAAAGATGGTGATCCTGAACGCCGACCACCCGGACGTGGAGACGTTCGTCGACTGGAAGGTGCGCGAAGAGCAGAAAGTGGCCGCGCTGGTCACCGGCGCCACCGTCACCCGGCGCCACCTTGCCACGATCTTCGAGTCGGCGACTGATGGCGACCTCGGCGGCACCGACCTGTCGACGAACCGCGCGCTGCGCAAGGCCGTCACCCGCGCGCGCCGCGATGGCGTCACGGAAGGCTTCATCGTCCGCGTGCTGCAACTGGCGGAGCAGGGCGTCCGCACGCTGGAGTTCGCGGAGTTCGACACGGACTGGCAGGGCGAGGCGTACCAGACCGTCTCCGGCCAGAACTCCAACAACTCGATCCGCGTCACCAGCGAATTCATCGAGGCGGTGCGCACCGACCAGCCGTGGAACCTCACCCGTCGCACGGACGGCGTGATCACCAAGACGCTGCCGGCGCGCGGCCTGTGGGATCGCATCGCGCTCGCCGCATGGCAGAGCGCGGATCCCGGCCTGCAGTTCGACACCACGATCAACGAGTGGCACACCAGCCCGGCCGGCGGCCCAATCAACGGCTCCAACCCATGCTCCGAGTACATGTTCCTGGACGACACCGCCTGCAACCTGGCGTCGTTGAACCTGCTCACGTTTACCAACCTGGAGACGGGTGAGTTCGACCTGCCCGGCTACGAGCACGCCACGCGCATCTGGACGATCGTCCTGGAGATCTCCGTGGCGATGGCGCAGTTCCCGAGCCACGAGATCGCGCGGCTGTCCTACGACTACCGCACGCTCGGCCTCGGCTACGCCAACCTCGGCACGCTGCTGATGCTGGAGGGCATCCCGTACGACTCGCCGGCCGCGCTCGCCTGGGCCGGCGCGCTCACGGCGATCCTCACCGGCCGCTCCTACGCCACCTCCGCGGAGATGGCGGGCGAACTCGGTGCCTTCCCGCGCTACGGCGACAACCGCGAGGCGATGCTGAGCGTGATACGCAATCACCGACGCGCCGCCTACGCCGCGCCCACCGATGAGTACGAGGGCCTGTCCGTCCTCCCGACGCCGATCGACCAGCAGGCCTGCCCGCCCGAGTTGCTGGAGGCGTCCCACCGCGCGTGGGACCGCGCCCTGGAACTCGGCGAGCGGCACGGCTACCGCAACGCGCAGACCACGCTGATCGCGCCCACGGGCACCATCGGCCTGCTGATGGACTGCGACACCACCGGCGTGGAGCCGGACTTCTCGCTGGTGAAGTTCAAGAAGCTCGCCGGCGGCGGCTATTTCCGCATCATCAATGAGTCCGTGCCGACCGCCCTCAAGCGGCTCGGGTACAGCGGCGAGCAGATCGAGGACATCGTCACGTACGCCGCCGGCACGCAGACGCTGGACGGCGCGCCGTACATCAACCGCGAGTCGCTCGCCGAGCGCGGCTTCACGCCCGAGGCGATCGCCACGGTGGAGACGGCGCTGCAGACCGCGTTCCACATCGCCTTCGTCTTCAACCGCTTCTCGCTGGGCGAGGCGTTGCTGCGCGAGACGCTCGGCCTGACGGACGCGCAGATGGCGCAGCCGCTGCTGGAGGTGCTCGGTTTCTCGCGCGAGCAGATCGAGGTCGCCAACGACCACATCCTCGGCCGCATGACCACGGAGGGCGCGCCGCACCTGCGGCCGGAGCACTACGCCGTCTTCGACTGCGCGAACAAGTGCGGCAAGTACGGCACCCGCTTCATCGAGGCGATGGCGCACGTCCGCATCCTGGCGGCAGCACAGCCGTTCCTCTCCGGCGCCATCTCCAAGACGATCAACATGCCGATGGAGGCGACCGTCCAGGACGTGAAGGACGTCTACATGGCCGCCGCCGAGACCGGCGTGAAGGCGCTGGCGCTCTACCGCGACGGCTCGAAGTTAAGCCAGCCGCTCTCCACGCTCTCCGGCGAGGACGTCGAGGACGACCTGGGCGCGGACGACGAGGCGATGTCGCAGACGGCCGCGATCCTCGCGGCGGCGGAGCGCATGGTCGCGCTCCAGGCGTCGAGCACCGTCACCGCCAGCGGCAGCGCGGGCGGCCCCGAGCGCGGCGAGCGGCTGCGGCTGCCCGACCGTCGCACCGGCTACACGCAGAAGGCGAAGGTGGGCGGGCACACGCTCTACATCCACACCGGCCAGTACGAGGACGGCTCGCTGGGCGAGATCTTCGTCGACACCGCCAAGGACGGCGCCGCGTTCCGCAGCCTGATGAACTGCTTTGCGATCGCCGTCTCGATGGGCCTCCAGTACGGCGTGCCGCTCGAGAAGTTCGTGGACACGTTCGTCTTCACGAAGTTCGAGCCGATGGGCATGGTCCAGGGCCACGACCGCATCAAGTTCTCGTCGTCGATCATCGACTACATCTTCCGGGAACTGGCCGTCTCCTACCTGGGCCGCGCCGACATGGCGCACGTGAACCCGGCCGAACTGGAGAACGACACCGACCCGGTGGCGGACGCCCACCTGCCGACGATCTCCGCGCGGGAGCCGGTGGCCGTGACGGCCTCGACGCCAGTCGCGATGCCAGCCGCCACGCCGGTGGTGCTGCCCTCGACGCCCGCGCCGGCCGTCGCCGCGCAGCCGATGGCCGTCGCATTCGCCTCCACGGGCGGCGTGGCAGTGGCCGCTGCCTCCAGCGCCCGCGGTGAACTCACCGCCCGCGAGGAGGCCCGCCAGAAGGGCTTCGAAGGCGACCCCTGCGGCGACTGCGGCCAACTGATGATGGTCCGCAATGGCACCTGCCTGAAGTGCATGAACTGCGGCGCGACGAGCGGCTGCAGCTGAAGATGGCCATGAGCGTGCGGATAGCCGTACTGGGACCGGTCTTTTTTCCGGAGGATGAGGTGCATGCGTTGGACGCATCCGCCTCGTCCTCACTTGCCTCCTACGACATCCTTATTTTCTCACCGATTAGTCGTGAAGACGTGGGCCTGACTGCTAAGGCGGACTTCTATGACACCGCTGGGCAAGAGTTTGACCGTCGTATCCAGCACTGGCGATCAGAGATGGCCGAGTTCCTTGACGACGGGAAGACGGTCTTTGTGTTCGCCACCTGGCCTCCAGTTTGGGAAACGAGCCGCGGGCGATCGGAGGATTCGTGGGCGCTCCTACCGTGGACCGTTAAACGACGCGCTTCACAGGGAAACGGTGCGCGGGTCGAGCCGAGCAGCCTCCTCGCTGGATACCTCGACCTCTTCCCCGAACCACCTCGATACGAGTCCGTCCTCGATGTCGACGACCTCGAACCCTGACCTGCCCCCGGTATTCATACCACCTGGAGAGTTAGTGTTTCGTC
>JAQCKI010000026.1 GCA_027592645.1 Chloroflexota bacterium
GGTGGAGGAGCGCGCCACCCTACGGGTGCGTCATCTCCTCGGGCTTCACCCACTCGGCGAACTGCGCCTCCGTGAACAGCCCCAGCGCGAGCCCGGACTCCTTCAGCGACGAGCCCTCCTGGTGGGCCTTCTTCGCGATCTTCGCGGCGTTGTCGTACCCGATGTAGGAGTTCAGCGCGGTCACCAGCATCAGCGACGACTCCATCAACTCCTGGATGCGGCCGAGGTTCGGCTCGATGCCCACGACGCAGTTGTCCGTGAACGACCGCGCCGCGTCTGCCAGCAGGCGGATGCTCTGCAGGTTGTTGTACGCAATCACCGGCTTGAACACGTTCAGTTCGAAGTGGCCGGTCGCGCCGCCCACGGAGACGGCCACGGCGTTGCCCATCACCTGGGCACACACCATCGTCACCGCCTCCGACTGAGTCGGGTTCACCTTGCCGGGCATGATGCTGGAGCCCGGCTCGTTCTCCGGCAGCCGCAACTCACCGAGGCCGGCGCGAGGCCCGGACCCCAGCAGACGGATGTCGTTCGCGATCTTCATCAGCGACGTGGCGATCGTGTTCAGCATCCCCGCGAGTTCCACCTGCGCGTCGTGCGCGGCGAGCGACTCGAACTTGTTCGGTGCGGTCACGAAGGGCAGGCCGGTGAGTGCCGCGATCTTCGCGGCGACGCGGTCCGCATATTCCGGGTGCGTGTTCAGGCCCGTGCCCACCGCCGTGCCACCCAGCGCCAGTTCGTAGAGGCGGGGCAGGACCACCTCGATGCGCTTGATGCCGTAGGCGACCTGCTGGACATAACCAGAGAACTCCTGGCCGAGCGTCATCGGCACGGCGTCCATCAGGTGGGTGCGGCCGATCTTCACGATGTCCGCGTACGCCTGCGCCTTGGCATCCAGGGCGTCGTGCAGGTACTGCAGCGCCGGGATCAGGCTGCGCACGGCCTCCTCGGCGGTGGCGATGCTCATCGCGCCGGGGTAGGTGTCGTTGGACGACTGCGACATGTTCACGTGGTCGTTGGGGTGCACGGGCTTCTTGGAGCCCATCTCGCCGCCGAGCATCTCGATCGCGCGGTTGGAAATCACCTCGTTCACGTTCATGTTCGTCTGCGTGCCGGAACCGGTCTGCCAGACCACCAGCGGGAAGTGCTCGTCCAGTTTCCCGTCGATCACCTCCTGGGCGGCCTCCTTGATCGCCTTCGCGATGGGGCCGTCCAGCTTGCCGAGGTCTTCGTTCACCTCGGCGGAGCAGTACTTCACGATCGCCAGGCCGCGGATGATCGGCTTCGGCATCCGCTCGATGCCGATCTTGAAGTTCTCCAGCGACCGCTGCGTCTGGGCGCCCCAGTAGCGGTCGCTGGCGACCTCGATCGGCCCCATCGTGTCCGATTCGATGCGTGTCCCGGGCATCCGGCTAGCCCTTCGGGGTCGCGGCGACGAGTTCCTTGACGGCCGCACCGGCCGCGCGCAACTCGGCGAGTTCGGAGTCGCTCACGGGGATCTCGTACACGTGCAGCACGCCACCCTTGCCGAGCACGATCGGCGCGCCGACGTACGCATCGGTGATGCCCCACTCGCCCTGCAGCATCACGCAGCAGGGAAGGATGCGCCGCTCGTCCAGCAGGATCGCGTCCACCATCTCGATGGTGGCGACGGCGGGTGCCACGAACGCGCTGCCGGTCTTCAGCAGGCCCACGATCTCAGCGCCGCCACCCTGGGCGCGCTTCACGACCGCCTCGACGCGGTCCGCCGGCAGCAGCTGCGTCAGCGGCACGCCGCCGACGGTGGCGTTGGAGACCAGCGGCACCATGGTGGCCTCCGTGTGGCCGCCGAGCACCCACGCGGAGACGTCCTTCACGGACGTGCCCGTCTCCATCGCGATGAACGTCCGGTAACGGGCGGTGTCCAGCATGCCGCCCTGGCCGACGACGCGCTCCTTCGGGAAGCCGGAGGCCTCCAGCGCCACGTGGCACATGGCGTCCATCGGGTTCGCGAAGATCACGAGCACGGCGTTCGGGGAGCGCTTCGAGGCCTCCGTGACCACGCTGCGGACGATGCCCGCGTTGACGCTGAGCAGGTCCTCGCGCGTCATGCCCGGCTTGCGCGCGACGCCCGAGGTCACCACCACCACGTCCGAGTTGGCCGTGTCATCCCAGTTGTTGGTGCCCAGCAGGCTGGACGAGGTCCGCGCCCACGGCGCAGCCTCCGCAATGTCCAGTGCCTTGCCCTGCGGCAGGCCTTCCACAATGTCGATCAACACCACGTCCGCGTAGCCGCGGGCGGAGAGGATCTGGGCCATGGTCGCGCCGGTGTTGCCGGCGCCGACGATCGTCACCTTCTGTCGCAGGGGAGTGCTCCTGTCCTGGACCACCCGCACGGATTCCGCCCGCCGGGGGCCCTGGTCCATTGACCCGGCCGAGGGTTCGCCTCGGTCGGGTCAGTCGTTCAAGGTCGTTACTTCATCGCCGCCTGGAGGTTGGTGTCCAACGCGGCCAGGAACTGGTTGGTGGTCAGCCACGGCTGCTCCGGACCCACCAGGATCGCCAGATCCTTCGTCATCTGGCCGCCTTCGACCGTGTCCACGCACACCTTCTCCAGCGTGCTGGCGAATGTGGCGAGGTCTTTGTTGTCATCGAGCTTCGCGCGGTGCTGCAGGCCCCGCGTCCACGCGAAGATCGAGGCGATCGGGTTGGTGGAAGTCTCCTGGCCGGCCTGGTGCTGGCGGTAGTGCCGCGTCACGGTGCCGTGCGCCGCCTCCGCCTCCACCACGGCGCCGTCCGGCGTCAGCAGCACGGACGACATCAAGCCCAGCGAGCCGAAGCCCTGCGCCACGATGTCCGACTGCACGTCGCCGTCGTAGTTCTTCGCCGCCCAGACGATGCCGCCGTTCCACTTCAGCACCTGCGCGACGAGGTCATCGATCAGCCGGTGCTCGTAGGTCAAGCCGGCAGCGTCCATGCGCGCCTTGAAGTTCGCCTGGTAGATCTCCTCGAAGATGTCCTTGAAGCGGCCGTCGTACGCCTTCAGGATCGTGTTCTTCGTGGAGAGGTACAGGGGGTACTTCCGCTGCAGGGCGTAGTTGAAGCACGACTCCGCGAAGCCGCGGATGGATTCGTCCGTGTTGTACATGCCCATGGCAATGCCCGGGCCATCGAAGTTCTGGACCTCGTAGGTCGTCGCTTCACCGCCGCCGGCGGGGGTGAACGTCATCGTCAGCCGGCCGGGCTCCTTCACGAGGAAGTCGGTGGCGCGGTACTGGTCGCCGTGGGCGTGGCGGCCAATGATGATCGGCTGCTCCCAGTTGGGGACCACGCGCGGGATGTTGCTGCAGATGATCGGCTCGCGGAAGACCGTGCCGCCCAGGATGTTGCGGATCGTGCCGTTCGGCGACTTCCACATCTGCTTCAGGTTGAACTCGGTCACACGCTCTTCGTCCGGCGTGATCGTGGCGCACTTCACGCCCACGCCCAGACGCTGGATCGCCTTCGCGGCGTCGATGGTGATCTGGTCGCTGGTGGCGTCGCGGTGCTCAATGCCCAGGTCGTAATACTCGAGCTTGATGTCGAGGTACGGGAGGATCAGGCGATCCTTGATGAACCCCCAGATGATGCGGGTCATCTCGTCGCCGTCGAGCTCGGCGACCGCGTTCTTCACCGGAATCTTAGCCATAGAAACAGCGCTCCTCGCTACCTGCTCCGCCCGAGGCGGAAGACTGGACGCAGGCCCTCGGAGTTACCGCTGGGTGGAGGCTGCGGGCGCAGCCACCCCGCCCCCGCGACTGCCCCCGGCCGTGGTCTCGGCAGGGGGCCCGTTGGGCCCGGGCGTGGGGCGAATCCTCTCAGCGGCGGCCCGAGTATAGCCCGTGAGGGAAGTACGGGCAGACCGAGCGGTGCTGCCCATACACAGGCGAACGCCACCTCATACCGCCTCTTACAGCGGCATGTTCCCGTGCTTCTTCGGGGCGACCTGCACGGACTTGGTCTTCAGCATGTCCAGTGCGTGCGCGATCTTCACCCGCGTATCGCGCGGATCGATCACGTCGTCCACGTACCCCTTTGCGGCGGCGATGTACGGGTGCTCCAGGCGCTCGCGGTAGTCCTCGATCATTCGCTTGCGCTCGGTGTCCGGGTCGTCGGCTGCGAGGATCTCGCGCCGCCCGATGATGTTGACGGCCTGTGAGCCGGCCATCACGGCGATCGCCGCCGTGGGCCACGCGTAGTTCACATCTGCGCCCAGGTGCTTGGAGCCCATCGCGTCGTACGCACCGCCAAAGGCCTTGCGCAGGATCACGGTGATCTTCGGCACCGTGGCCGCGGCATAGGCGTACACGAGCTTCGCGCCGTGGGCGATGATCCCGCCGTACTCCTGCGACACGCCGGGCAGGAAGCCCGGCACGTCCACCAGCGTCACGATCGGGATGTTGAAGGAGTCGCAGAACCGCACGAACCGTGCCGCCTTGCGCGAGGAGTCGATGTCCAGCACGCCCGCCAGGTACAGCGGCTGGTTGGCGACGATGCCGACCGCCTGCCCGGCGATCCGGCCGTAGCCCACGACGATGTTCGGCGCGAAGTACTCATGGACCTCCATGAACTCGCCGTTGTCGACCACGCGCTCGATGACGTCGCGCACGTCGTACTGCATGTCCGCCTCGGCGGGCACCACGGAGAGAATGTCGTCCAGCCTGCGATCGGCCGGGTCGCCGCCGTCCAGGTAGGGTGGGTCGTCCATGTTGTTGGCCGGGAGGTAGGAGATGAGGCGGCGCACCTCTTCGAGGCACTCCTCTTCGGTCTTCGCAGAGAAGTGGGCCACACCGGACTTGGAGACGTGGGAGGCGGCGCCACCCAGTTCCTCCATGGTGGTGATCTCGCCAGTGACGGAGGCGATCACGTCCGGGCCGGTCAGGAACATCTGGCTGGTCTTTTCGACCATGAAGATGAAGTCCGTCAGCGCCGGCGAATAGACCGCGCCACCGGCGCATGGGCCCATGATGACGCTGATCTGCGGGATGACGCCAGAGGCCTGCACGTTCGCCTGGAAGATCTCGCCGTAGCCGGCCAGCGCCGCCACGCCTTCCTGGATGCGTGCACCGCCCGAATCGTTCAGGCCAATCACGGGCACGCCGGTCTTCATGGCGAGGCCCATGATCTTGTAGATCTTGGTGCCCACCACGGCACCCAGCGACCCGCCGTAGACGGTGAAGTCCTGGGCGTAGATGCACACCGTGCGGCCATCCACCTTGCCCCAGCCGGTGACCACGGCGTCGCCATAGAAGTGCTCGCCATCCTCCTCCCACTCGTGGGCGAGGGCGTCGAGTTCCTCGAACGTGCCGGGGTCCAGCAACAGGTCAATGCGTTCGCGCGCCGTGCGCTTCCCGCGCTCGTGCTGGGCGTCAATCCGATCCTGGCCGCCGCCCAGCCGCGCGCGCTCTTTCAGCGCGACGAGCTGTTCGAGGCTCTCCTCGATCGACATGCGCAGGTCCTCCGTTGGTCGTGCAATCGGTCGGCCGGCCGCGTTGGCGGCCAGACCCGCAGGTCAGTCAGTATCCCCGGCTTCACCCGAGTCCGCCACCTCTGGAAGCGTGCCGTGGGGCGGGTGGTGCGGCGGGGCTACTGGCTTGCTGGGATCCTCAGGACCTGGCCCAGCGAGAGGGCATCCAGCCCACCGGGGCCGACCCCGTTGGCCTCTTCCAGCGCGTCCAGCATCACATCGAACTGGAGGGCGATGGCAAAGGCCGTGTCGCCAGGTTGCACCACGTACGTGCCCGGAGCACCGGGCGCGGACGTGGGGGTCGGGGTGGCTCCGCTGCCACCGGTGGTGCGGGGGATCCTCAGTACCTGGCCCACAAAGATGTCGTTCCCGACGATGCCGTTCGCCTCGCGGATCACGTCTGCCGGCACACCGAAGCGGTCGGCAATGCTCGAGATCGCGTCACCTGACTCCACCACGTAGGTCACGTCGTCCACAGCGCCCGTGGAGCCGCTGCCGCCGGATCCGGTGACCACGGTGGGACTCGGCAGCACCGCGAAGGGCGTAGCAGTGGGGATCGCAACGGTGGCCGATTCCGTCGGTGTGGGAGTGGCGTCACTATCTCCGCCGCACGCGATGATCGCGACGGCTGAGACGGCGAGGAGAATGGAGTAGACGCGTATACGCATAGGATGATCCGTGGGTACCTCTGCATCGTAGCGGAGGCTTCCGTGAGCAGACAAACGCCGATGCAGCCTGCGATGTTCGGTCAGCGGGCGGTTGCATTCAGTAGGCCCGTCAGGGCCGCATCCACGCCGACCATCATGACCCGCAGCGACTCCCGATCGATGCGCTCGAACGTGTCCTGGGGCGTGTGGATCGCCGGGTCGTCACCGGAGTTGAACGTCACCGCGGCGATGCCCACCGCAGTGAACGAGACGTGATCAGACGAACTGAATGGCGGGAACATGCCGGCCTGCAGCGGCGAGTTGAGCCCGGCCGCCTGGTAGTGCGCCAGGATCTCGCTGGTGAGCCCTCGGTCGCCGACGATGATCGGGTCGTCGATCAGGCCGGCCATGTCCACGTTCAGCAGGAACTGCGCGGCATCCAGTGCGTGCTGCTCCACGTACGCGCGTGAGCCCCAGAGCCCGAGTTCTTCCGCGCCGAACATCACCACGCACAGGCCGGGCGCAATGCGGGCGCGAGCGACCTCCAGCACCACGGCTACACCGCTGGCGTTGTCGTTGGCACCGGGGCCCTGTGGCACGGAGTCGTAGTGTGCGCCCAGGTACGCCTCGCAGTCGCCATCCGCGGTGGCGACCACGTTTTGCGAGACCCCGGGCTTGGCACCGGCATTCGCAGTGACCGTCACCTGCTGGTCGAGGGCCGCCAACAGCACCGCCCGGTGCTCCCCGGCGACCCCGACTACCGGCAGTGGGCTCTCCGCTTCGCCGAGGGTGCCGCGGAACGCGCCGCCCTCGTTGTTGACGACGATCACCGCGAGCGCGCCACCCGCCTCGGCGGCGCGAACTTTGTCAGCGAACGGCAGGACGCCCCGGTCGAACACGACGATTCGCCCGCCCAGCGTGACGCCGGCCAGCCCCGCGGCATCGCCGATGCCCGCGAACACCAGCCGCCCCGTCGCCACGGCGTCCGCACCGCCACGCAGCGCCAGTGCCTCCAGCGAGCCGCCACTGAGGGTGATCGACGACTGGTCGAAATTGTCCTCGAACGGGAACTCCTCGAGCGTCACCTCGTAGCCAGCGTCGCGGAGTACGCCACCGAGGTACTCCGCCGCCGCGCGCTCCTCGGCGGTGCCGGCTGCCCGCGGGCCGATTGCGACCGCCAGGTGCTGGATGTGGGCCATCGCCAGGTCCACGTCGGGCTCCGCGGGTGGGGCGGGCGCCAGTGCGCCGTCCGGCGTTGGGGGTGTGGACGCCGGTGCGGAGGCTGCCGGTGAGGCCGTGCCGGGTGTCGCCAGGGCGGTGGTCGCACCGCCATCGTCGTTGCAGGAGCCCAGTAGGACGGCCGCCGCCAGCAGGGCGGCCAGGCGAAGGCTGGTGGAGGACAGGGCGGGGCCGGGCGTCACCAACGTGACGCGTCCGGGGCGGGGGTCGCCAGCATCTTCACTCCAGCGTGGTGGGAGCGACAGTGCGCCGCATTAGCGGCGCGGGGCGTTGCGACTGCGCCACCAGCGGATCGCCCGCTCGGCAATGCTGGGTCGCGTGGAGTACTCGACCGTCCGTCCGCGCCAGTTCTGCTGCACGGTGCGTCCGGAGCGTCCGCTGAACACCATGATCGCGAAACTGCTGACAAACAGCACGATTCCGGCGTACAGCACCCAGTTCATGACCATGGGGCTCATACGACGGAAGAAGAAGGAGAACAGGATCAGCAGGAACGCGGCCAGCATCAACTGCGAGACGGAGACGCGGCTGAGTTCCCGGGCGATCGCACGCTGGCGAACCATCATGGCGTTGCCGAGCCGGGCAAACCGACGCTTCCGCGCTCGCCTGGCACGCACGCTTGGATCCGGGAAATTCTCGATCTTGCCGAGAATCTCCTCGATCTCACGTTCCAGGCGCTCGTTGTCTGGCATGGTCGCCCCGCCGATCATGGGGAGGTGGGCTCCCGAATGAATCGAGTATAGCGACCCCGCGCCGGCACTGTGGGGAAGTCCCCGGCGACCTTCGCGCCGGGGTGTCCGAGCGGCCGCATCTTGATCCTCAACCGCGTCATTGGTAGCGTCGAAGTGTTCGCAATGCGGCGAGCGGCGTTCCGCGCCTCCGCGACGAGCGCCATCTACCGAATCATCCGGGGAACATCCACCATGACCGACACCATCCTGGTTCAGCAGCGCGCCGTGACCGGCAGCAATGTGGCGAAGCTGCGACGCGAGGGCGTCCTCCCGGCCACCGTCTACGGACGCGGCCTCCCGGCCGTCACGGTGCAGATGCCGTACGCAGACGCGCGCGACCTGATGAATGACCGAGGCCTCAACACCCTCTTCCAGCTCTCCGTGGAGGGCGAGTCCGAGACGCGCCCCGTCGTCGTGCGCCAGATGTCGCAGCACCCGGTCACCCGCCGCCTGGAGCACCTGGAGTTCTACCAGGTCGACCTGGCCCGGCCGATCGAGTCCGACGTCATCGTGGAACTCACCGGCGAGGCCCCGGCGGTCTCCCGGTTTGGTGGCATGGTGGTGCAGGTCGTGGAGACGTTGAAGGTGTCCGCGCTGCCCGGCGACTTGCCGGAGCGCCTGGATGTCCCGCTGCAGGCGCTTTCCACGCTGGAATCGAAAATGTCCGTCCGTGATCTGGTTCCGCCGCACGGCGTGACGATCCTGTCGAACCCGTCGCAACTGGTGGTGCAGATCGAGCGCACACGCGCCTCGGCCTCCGCCGCTGCCACGGCCGCTCCGGCCGCTGCCGCCGCTCCGGCTCGCAAGAAGTAGCGCCTGCCCGGGTGTGCCGCGAGGCGCCCCGTTACGGCTCAATGACGACGAACGCCGTCCCGAGAGGGGCGGCGTTCTGGTTCATCACGTCCGTGCGCAACTGCCCGCATGCCGCCGCGATCTCCTGGCCCCGCTCAATGCGCACCGTGGCGTTGATGCCCTCCGCCTGCAGCGCACGCTGGAAGGCGCGCACGCGTTCGCGGCTCGGGCGGCGCAGGCCGATGCCGGCGGTCGGGTTGTACGGGATGAGGTTCACGTGCGCCTGGATGCCGCGGATCCGTCGCCCCAGCGCGCGCGCCTGCTCCGGGTCGTCGTTGACCTGATCCAGCAGCGCGTAGGCGAACGTCACTCGCCGCCCGCGCTGCGCGATGTAGCGCCGCGCCGCGTCCACCAATTCTTCGATCGTGGTGCCTCGAGCCGTGTCGATCAGGCTTCGGCGCAACTCGTCGTCGGGCGCGTGGAGCGAGATGGTCAGACCTACCTGCAACCCTTCGCCCGCTAGCCGGTCGATGGCGCGGACGAGGCCCACGGTGGAGACGGTGATGCCACGCTGGCGCAGGTCCAGGCCGTCCGGGTGCACCATCCAGCGGATCGCGCGCATCGTGGCGTCGTAGTTCGCCAGCGGCTCGCCCATGCCCATAAAGACGATGTTGGTGACGCGCCGTTCGCGCGTGAAGTGCAGCACCTGCGCCAGGATCTCGGAGGGGCGCAGGTTGCGCGTGAAGCCTTGCTGGCCGGTCGCGCAGAACGAGCAGCCCATGGCGCAGCCCACCTGCGTGGAGACACAGACCGTAGTGCGATCCGGCGACTCGTCCCCGTCCGGGTCGTAGTCCATCCGTACCGCCTCCACCGCTGCGCCGGCACCGAGGTCCAGCAGCACCTTGGTGGTCGCGCCGTCGTCTGCGCTGCGTTCCGCGAGGGTTGGGAGCGGCGCAAGCGTGAACGCCTCCGCCAGCCGTGCGCGCAGCGGGGCCGGGAGGTTGGACATCGCCTCGAAGTCCGTGACGCCGTGACGCAGCGCCCACTGGGTGATCTGCGTCGTGCGGAAGCGCGGTTCGCCCCACTCGGCGAGCGCGGCCTCGATCTCTTCGAGCGACAGGTCCAGCAGATGGCGCATCGAGACCATCGTACCCCGCGGACTGGCTAGCCGAGCCGCGCCCCCAGCACCGAGCCGAGTAGTGCGCGGTCGCCGTTCAGGTACTCCTCGATCTCGGCCGGGCGCTTCCCGGGGCGTTGCACCGTCAGCAGCGCCAGCGAGCCGCGCCCGCACGCCACGACCGCCCGCGCGAGGCGTCCCGGCAGCAAGGAGGTGAGCACGCTGCGGTCGCCTTCCATCACCGTCCCGGGCGGCGCGTTCAGGGTCGCGGTCAGCGGCCAGGCGAGATGGAGCGTGAAGGGCTGGTCGCGGTAGGTCGTGCGCGCTAGCGGCCACGGGTGGAACGCCCGCACCCGTCGAGCGATTTCCTCGGCGTCCTGCGTCCAGTCGATCAGCCCATCCGCCCGCGACAACTTTGGCGCGTGCGTGACGAGCGAGGCGTCCTGCGGCGTCGAGGTGATCTCGCTCGCCCCCCACTGCGGCAGCACCTGCGCGAGTAGCGCCGCGCCGAGGTTGGCGATGCGGTCGGTGAGCACGCCGGTGGTGTCCAGCGGGCCAACGGGCGTCTCCACGCGTGCGATCACCGGGCCCGCGTCCACCTCGCGCACCACCTCCATGATCGTCGCCCCGGCGATGGCGTCGCCCGCCAGGATCGCGTTCGCGACGGGCGAAGCGCCTCGGTGGCGCGGCAGCAACGAGGCGTGGACGTTGATCACGCGGCGCGGGAACGCATCCAGCAAGTGGTTCGGCAGGATGTGCCCGGACGCCGCCACCACGCCGAGGTCCGGGCTAAGCCGCGCCAGTGCCTCGGTCGTGGCGCGACGCACGCGCTCCGGCTGCAGGATCAGCGGTACGCCCGCCTCCAGCGCTGCGGCCTTCACCGGGGTGGGTGCCGGAGCGCCACTACGGCCGCGTGGGCGGTCTGGCTGCGTGACGACCGCGACCACCTCCACACCCGGCAGCGCCAGGCAGGCGCGCAGGCTGGGGACGGCGTACTCGGGTGAACCGAAGAAGACTACGCGGGTAGGGGACATCGCCACCAACGTTACTCGGCCAGCGTCCACAGGTGCACGGAGGCGAAGCGGCTGCCGGAGGTGAACAGCAGCCCCGGCGCCAGCCCTCGGAGCGTCGACGGGTGGGCGTAGGGCCGCTCCGGGTGGCCCACCACCAGGCTCGCACCCTGCTCCTCGAACCGGCGCGCGAAAAGCGCGTAGAGGTCGCGCCGCTCCGCGATGTCCATAGTGGTGCGGGCGGCCTCCAGCAGCGCGTCTGCCTCGGGGTCGCTGAACGTGGCCACATTCCCGCCTGCGCCGCCCACCTGCGAGGTGTGCCAGCCGGTGTACGGGTCTGGATCGGGTGCGTACTCCCATCCGAAGAGCACCAGGTCAAAGTCCGCCGTGCGCAGGTACTCGCTGATGACGCGCTGCGCCGGCACCACTGTCACCTCCACCGCGATCCCCTCTGCGAGAAGCGCCGAGGCGATCACCGCCGCCAGCGCCTCCCGCTGCGGATCAGCGTTTGTGACCAGCGAGAACACCAGCGGCCGCCCGCCGCGCGTCCGCGTACCGTCCGGCCCCCGTTCGACCAGCGCGGCCGCCCAGAGCGGCTCGGTCGCGGGCACGTCGCTGTCGGGAGTCACGTGCGCCCATGTGCCGATGGGAATTACGCCGGCGGCCGGTCGCAGGCGCGCGCCATCCGCTGCCTCGATGAGCGCGGAGGGCTCCAGCGTGGCCGCAACCGCGCGCCGCAGCGGTGCGTTCGCCAGCGGGCCGCGGATGTTGTTGAAGTAGAGGATGGTGGCGGCGTTCCGCTGGAGCGCCGTGGTGGCCAGGTCGTCGCGGCGCTCCAGCGCCTCCGCCTCGACCTCGGTGGGCTGCTCGGGGAACAGCGCCGCGTCTACACGGCGATCGCGCAGCCATGCCGCTTGTTCCAGTGCGTCCTCCGCGAACCGCAGTTCGATGCGGCGGATCGAGGGCGTCCCGAGCGCGTAGTTGGGGTGGCGCTCCAGCACCGCACCTTCACCGTCCAGCGACACGAGCCGGTACGGTCCGGCGCCGACCGGCTCACGCTCGAACGGGGAGACGTCGAAGCCCGCCGGCGGATCCATCCTCGCTGCGAGATGACGCGGCACGAGGCCGAGCGCCGCCCGCGATAGGAAGTCTGCCGCTGGCTCGGGGAGGCGGATCAGGACCGTCAGCGCGTCCGCGACGAACACTTGCACATCCACCCAGTCCGCCGCCAGGGCCGCGGAGCCTCTGAACGCCGGATCCTGAATGCGGTCGATGGTGAAGGCCACGTCGTAGGCATCCACGGCGACGCCGTCATGCCAGGAGAGGTCCGGGCGTAGGTGGAACGTGTACGTCAGGGCGTCCGGTGTCAGTTCCCATGACTCGGCCAGGGCGGGCAGGGGCCGTCCGTCTGGGCCCAGGCGCATGAGGCCGGCGAACACCAGCGCAACCAGGTCCGCCTCGGCATCGGTGGTGCGGGCCGCCAGCGGGCTCACGCGCACCGGGACACCGATGACGGCCTCGACATAACGGCCTTCGGCGGCGGGGCTGCCGCTACCGGCCTGTACCCAGCCGAGCACGATGAGCGGAATGCCGATCAGCAGGAGAAAGGTGATGGGGCCGCGTCGGACGGGGGGCATCCTCGCCGGCCTGTGCGGCGGCTACGAAGCCGCGACGCTCCAGGCGGAAATGCTCAGGAAGACGACGAAGACCACGATCGTGAGGCGGTGCATGGAGCGCTGGAGGCCGCGCCGCGTCCGGAAGCCGGCGTCCTGACCACCGAGGCCTGCGCCGAAGCCCGTGCCGCGCACCTGCATCAGCACCAGCACGATGACGAGCGTGGAGATCAGGATCTGGGCCAGGCTGAGGAAATCGCGGAGGTCCATAGGACTAGCAGGCTACGTCCGCCGCGCGGTTGCGGCAAGCGCCTCCTATGGCCGGCTCAGGGCGGTCTGCCGTACCTGCAGGTCACGTTCGAAGTACGAGCGCATGATCAGCGACGCCAAGGCCTCGCTGTTGTGGCGGTACCGCTTCTCGCGATCTACCAGGTCGGCCAGAACCAGCCGGGCACCGTGGTAGTCGGCATCCCCGGGTGCCATGACCGGCGTGGACTGCCACTCGGCCGGAAGCGGTTCGCCGGGTAGGTTGCTGTTCGCCAGGATCGCATCGACCAGCCGGTCTGAGCGCAGGTGCCGGAGCAGCGCGGAATAGTGATCCGCGGCGTCATAGTCGTTGGTCTCGCCGTGCTGCGTGGCCACGTTCGACACGTACAACTTGTACGCGCGACTCTCCGAGATCGCCTTCGAGATGCCCTTCACCAGCAAGTTTGGCAGCACCGAGGTGTACAGCGACCCGGGGCCGATCACGATCAGGTCGGCATCCAGCAGCGCGGCAATGGCGCGCGGGTGCGCCGTCACGTCGCGTGGCTCCAGCCATACCTCGATCGGTGGCTCGCCTCGCTGCGGGATCTTCGACTCGCCGCGCGCCGTCTGGCCGTCCGCGAAGCGGGCCAGGAGCACCACGTCGTCCAGCGAGGCGGGGACGATCTGGCCGCGCACCGCCAACACGCGCGAGGTCTCGGCGATGCCCGCTTCCATGCTGCCGGTCACCTCCGCCATGGCGGTGATGAACAGGTTTCCGAATGAGTGTCCGGCTATCCCGCCAGCGCTCTCGTCGAAGCGGTACTGGAACAGCTCGGTGACCAGTGGCTCGGCGTCCGCCAGCGCGGCGATGCAGTTCCGCAGGTCGCCGGGCGGGATCACGTGCAGATCCCGCCGCAGCGCGCCGCTGGAGCCGCCATCGTCCGCCACGGTGACAATCGCCGTCAGGTTGCTGGTGTACTGCTTCAGGCCACGCAGGAGGTTGGAGAGGCCGGTGCCGCCGCCCAGCGCCACAATCTTCGGCCCGCGGTCGCGTGTGCGGTTCCGGTACACCAGTTCAACGATGTCGGTGCCACGGGTCATCGCGGGCAGGGCGGCGCTGGTGATCGACTGGTTCAGTTTCCAGACCGAGATCACGCCCAGCGCGGTGGCGATGCCGATGAACAGCGCGCCACGCAACCAGCGCGGCATGAACTGCAGCGTCAGTTCGTGCGCCCAGGATGGGAAGGTGTAGGTGACGTAGACCTCGCGCAGCAGATAGGCGAAGCCCAGGCCCATGAAGGCCATGGCGATGGCGATCAGAATCAGCCATCGCTTGATGTGCAGGCCGATGTACAGCCACTTACTCAGGTTGTCGCGGCTCACGCGTACCTCGGTGGCCCGCCCACCGTTACCAAGTAAAACGTCAAGAAGTCCATCCGGTCAACCGCCCAGTCGCTGCTTGATGAGTTCCGTCACGGTCGCCACGTCGGCGCGGCCCTTCGCCTCTCGCATCACCTGGCCCACGAGGAAGCCCGCCACGCTGGCCTTGCCGCCCTGGTAGTCCGCGACCGCCTTCGGGTTCGCCTCGATCGCGGCGGCGACCAGCGCCTCGATTGCGCCTTCGTCGCGTACCACGCCCAGGCCGCGTGCCTCCACGATCGCACGGGGGGCGTCACCGATTTCAAACACGACGCCCAGGACGTCCTTGGCGGTGCTCTGGGTGATCGCCCCCTCGTGCACCAGCCGCACCAACTCGCCGATGTGCGCGGGCGTCGCCTTCGTGTCCGTCAGTTCCGCGTCCACGCTCAACTCGTTGAGGTGCCTGGCGACATCGCCGATGAACCAGAGCGCCACCGGGCGCGCCAGCGCCGTGCCGGCGGCCTGCACAGCCGCCTCGTAGGCGTCGCTGCGCTCCCGCGAGTCGGTCAGCGTGCGTGACTCGTCCGCCGTCAGCCCGTACTCGCCCTCGAAGCGCGTCCGACGCGCCACCGGCAATTCCGGCATCCGCGCCCGCAACGCCTCGATGGTGGCGTCATCGACGATGATCGGCGGGAGGTCAGGCTCCGGGAAGTAGCGGTAGTCGTGCGCCTGCTCCTTGGAGCGCTGCGAGACCGTCTCGCCGGTGGCGTCCACATAGCCGCGCGTCTCCTGTACCAGCGTTCCGCCGGCGTCCAGCACCTTCGTCTGACGCTCGATCTCGAACTCGATCGCCCGCTGCACGGAGCGGAACGAGTTCATGTTCTTGACCTCGACCTTGGTGCCCAGCGTGGTCACGCCGCGCGGCCGGATGGAGACGTTCGCGTCGCAGCGCATCCCACCCTTCTCCATGTCCGCGTCCGCAATGCCCAGGTAGCGCATCACCTGGCGAAGCGTGCGCAGGAACGCCGCCGCCTCCGCGCCCGAGTGCATGTCCGGCGTTGTCACCAGTTCCATCAGCGGGGAACCGGACCGGTTCACATCGACCAGCGCATACGCCTCACCGCCGGCGTCGCGATGCAGCAGCCGCGCGGTGTCCTCCTCGAGGTGGATGCGTTCCAGCGCCACCGTCTGATGGCGCCCGCCGACCTCGATCTCCAGCGATCCGCCCAGGCAGAAGGGCTGGTCGTACTGGGAGATCTGATAGCCCTTCATCAGGTCCGGGTAGGGGTAGTTCTTGCGGTCGAACTTCGCGAAGTGGGGGATCTCGCACCCCAGCGCCAGCCCCGCCAGCATGGTGTACTCCACCGCCTGTCGGTTGATCACCGGCAGCATCCCCGGCATCCCCAGGCAGACCGGGCACACGTGCGAGTTCGGCACCGTGTCGAAGTATTCGCGGTCGCAGCCGCAGAACATCTTGGAGCGCGTCTTCAACTGGATATGGACCTCGACGCCGATCACGGCTTCGTAGTCGGTGGCGGCGGCGGTCGTCATGCGGCGCTCCCTGCGTGGGGCGAGATTTGGCGGCTCAGGTGGGGTATCCCATCGTACCGCGCGCCTGCCCTCTGGGCTCCGTAGAATCTGCGTGATGACCGAAGATGCCGCCGCCGCCCTGGGCCCACCCACCACCGTCGCCGGCCGGCGGATCCACGTGCTCTCGAAGAAGTTCGATGGCTCCACGCACTACTCGTACACCGCGCGGTTCATCGATCAGGCCGGCCCGCTGATCCGCGTCTGGGTGGAGGCCCGTGAGCCTTACGTCTCGTATCGCGGCGAGGGACTGATGCGCGAGGGCTTCACGGCGCTCTTCTTCACTGACCGCTGGTACAACATTTTCCACAATCTGCGTCCCATGGGCCGTCGCGGTTACCTCACCTATACCAACGTCGGTACCCCCGCGACGTTCGATGGCGAAACGCTCCGCTGGGTGGATCTGGATGTCGATATCGTGCGCACGGTGGACGCGATCCACGTGGACGACGAGGACGAGTTCGCCCTCCACGCACAGACCATGGCCTACCCCGATGACCTCGTGGACCGTGTTCGTGCGACGCGCGACGAAGTGCTGCGGCTCGTGGAGACCGATGCGTTCCCGTTCAACCGCATGGATCATCTCCCCCGACCGTGAGCGTGCACCCGTGAGCATCGAAGTCGTGACTCTCGCCCCCGCCTGGCGCGCTGCCGTCGAGCGGCTCTGGATCGCCTCGTTCGGCTCGATGCGTGTCGTCTCGGCCGGGGTGCTGCATGACCTGGCGTCACTCCCGACGCTCGTCGCGTTGCACGATGACGCCTTCGCTGCAGCCGTCTCGTACCACTTCGATGGTGCCGGTGGCTGCGAGGTGGTGGCGCTGGCGTCCACCATCGAGCAGGTCGGCGCGGGCACGGCGCTGCTGGCGGCGGTGGAGGCAGAGGCGCGCGCCGTTGGGTGCACCCGCGTGTGGCTCGTCACCACCAACGACAACACGGCCGCGCTCCGCTTCTACCAGTTGCGTGGCTGGCGCCTGTGCGCCCTCCGCCCCGGAGCGGTCACCGAGGCGCGGGCGACGCTGAAGCCGGAACTGCCCATGCGCGGCGAGGACGCCATCGAGATTCGCGACGAGATCGAGCTGGAGCGGCTGCTCGGGTGACCTCGGCCGCCGGCCGGCGGACGTACACTCCACGCATGGCAGGACGCGAAGGCCCGCCCCCCGGGGTGCAGCGCGACTTCTTCGATGGCGACCGCGTTCCGGACGCCCCGGTCACCGCGCCGCTCGCCGCCCGCATGCGCCCGCGCGACCTGGACGAGTACCTGGGCCAGGAGCACATCATCGGCCCCGGCTCCGCCCTCCGGCGGATGATTGATGACGACACGCTCCCCTCAATCATCCTCTGGGGCCCGCCGGGCGCCGGAAAGACCACGCTCGCCTCGATCATCGCCCGCCGTACCAGCCGCCACTTCGAGGTGCTCTCCGCGGTCACCAGCGGCGTCGCGGACCTTCGGCGCGTGGTGGCGGAGGCGGCCGCGCGTCTGAAGGTCTCCGGCCTGCGCACGGTGCTGTTCATCGATGAGTTGCACCGCTTCAACCGCGCCCAGCAGGACGCGCTGCTCCCGCATGTGGAGGCAGGGACGATCACTCTCATCGGCGCGACCACGGAGAACCCGTCGTTCTACGTCGTTGCGCCGCTGCTCTCCCGTAGCCGCGTCTTCAAACTCGAACTGCTGGATCCACCCGTGCTGATCGCGATCCTGCGCCACACGCTGGCCGACGAGGAACGCGGCCTCGGTCGCGAGCACGCCCAGGTCGATGAGGACGCGCTGGAGACGATTGCGCAGGCCGCCGGTGGCGACGCCCGCTCGGCGCTCAACATCCTGGAGGCCGCCGTCTCCGTCGCGACCATCGAGGCGGACGGCACGCGGCACGTCACACGCGAGACGGTGGAGCAGGCCGCGCAGCACCGCACGCTGCTGTACGACCGCGAAGGCGATGCCCACTACGACGTCATCTCCGCGTTCATCAAGAGCGTGCGCGGCTCCGACCCGGACGCCGCGCTCTACTGGCTTGCGCGCATGGTGGAGGCGGGCGAAGACCCCATGTTCATCGCGCGTCGCATCGTGATCCTCGCGTCGGAGGACATCGGGCTGGCCGATCCGTTTGCCCTGACGCTCGCGGTCGCCTGCCAGCAGGCCGTCCACTTCCTCGGCCTGCCGGAGGGTCGTCTGCCGCTGGCGGAGGCCACGGTTTATCTGGCCCGCGCGCCGAAGTCGAACAGCGCCTACGCCGCCTACAACCGTGCGCTCGCTGACGTGGAGGCGACCCGCAACGAACCGGTGCCGCTGCACCTGCGCAACGCGCCGACCGGCCTCATGCGCGCGCTTGGCTACGGGCAGGGCTACCAGTACGCCCACGACTACGACGGCCACGTGCCGCCGAACGAGGCGCACCGCCCGGAGTCCATCGAAGGCCACGTCTACTACGTCCCCGGCACGCTGGGCCACGAGGGTCGGCGACGCCCGGAGGCGTGATCCGGCGTCGGGTGCACGCCGCTAAGATGCCGCCGGAGGTGACGCCATGGGACTCGCGACACGCACGCCCACTACGCCCGAGGAGTACGAGGGCTACCGCACGAAGTTGAACAACTGGGGCCGCTGGGGCGCGGACGACCAGTTCGGTACGCTGAACCACATCACGCCGGAGACCCGCCGCGCCGCGCTCCGCCTCGCACAGACGGGACGCACGGTGTCGTGCGCCCATCCCATCGCGACCGCCGCCGTGGTCACGAACGCGACAAGGAACGGCCGCCCGGCCGACCACCGCATGACGGTGAACCCCGGCTCGTCTTCGGACTACATCGGCGTCTCGTATCACGGGTTCGTGAACACCCACATCGATGCGCTGTGCCACATCTTCACCGGCCCCGGTGGCCGCCTCTACAACGACGTCGACCCGGCGCTGGTGACGATGGAGGGCGCGAAGACGCACTCGGTCGACAACTGGCGGGACGGCATCGTCACCCGCGGCGTGCTGTACGACATCCCCCGGATGCGCGGCCACGACCACGTTCGAGACGGCGAGCCGGTCGAGGGCTGGCAGCTGCAGGAGTGGGCCGCGCAGGTCGGCGTCACGCCGCAGCCGGGCGACGCCGTCCTCATTCGGTCGGGCGCGGAGCCGTTCTGGAGCACCCGTCCGGACTTCCAGATGGTGATGCCGCTCAACACCCCCGGCGTCGGCGTCTCTGTGCTGGAGTTCCTGCACGAGACCTCGGCCGCGCTCATGGGCTGGGACCTGCAGGAGGCCTCCGGGCAGGACCAGTACGGCGAACGCATCCCGCTCCATGCCATCGCCATCCCGCACATGGGCCTGCCGCTGCTGGACAATGCCAACTTCGAACGCCTCGCCGAGGCGTGCGCCGAGACCGGCCGTTACGAGTTCTTGCTCACCATTGCACCGCTGGTCGTCATGGGCGGCACCGGCTCTCCGGTGAACCCGCTGGCGGTGTTCTAGGGCCTCCGCACGCCCTGCGTCGCCCCACGCCGCGGTCCAGGCTGCTCGACGCGCGGAACAACGCGAGCCATCGGCTGAACGATGCTGCCGAGGGCGGCGCGTCCAGATCCAGGTGCAGGTCCTGCCGCAGGCGTTCGATTTGCGCGCGGGTGAACGTGGGTCGCAGCGCCGCGCGCAACGTTCGCTCTCGGCCAAAGTGCGTGTCGATGAATCGTCGGTACGCCTCGCCGTGGTGGGGCGTCACGAGCGGCGGATCGAGCCGTGCCATCCAGGTGAACACGCACTGGACGCGCGGTGGCGGATCGAAATCGGTTGGGTGCAGTGCCCGCAGGATTTCGAAGTGCCACCACGGCTTCAAGAGCAGTGAGAACCGCGATTCGGGCGCCCACGGCTCGCCGGCGAACCGGAGTGCCGCGTCCCGCTGCATGATCAAGTGCGCGTCGCGTGCCTCGGACGCCGCGAGGTGCCGGATGGCATCCGCGGTGATCGAGAACGGCAGGTTCGTCGCCACGCGGGCGCCCGCCGGGACGGGCAGGGCGAGGAAGTCGCCCCCGATGACCTCGACGGCCGGGTCGTCCATGTACCGCGACCGGAGCCCTTCGGCGAGATCGGCATCGATCTCGACCGCGATCAGCCGCGCCGAGCGCCGCACGAGGTGCTCGGTGAGGGCACCACGACCCGGCCCCACCTCGTACACGAGGTCGGAGGGGCGGATGCCCATAACGTCGACGAGGGTGGCTGCGAGTGCTCGGCTACGAAGGAAGTGCTGAGAGAACTCGGGCCGCCGTCGGTGTTCGGCGGCGGGCACGGAGCATCAGTCCAGACATGAGTGTGATCCTCCATATCCGGTAACGCACCCGCCGCGGACTAGGTTGCCGTATTTCGCCGCTCATCTAGGGGGAGGCGCCCCTCACGGCCTCACACTCCGCGCCCCGTGATAGATTCCCGGTTCGAGAACGAACAGGGGGCCGCGTGGACCGTCCGCTCGAGGGCATTCGGGTGCTGTCGATGGAGCAGGCGGCAGCGCTGCCGTTCGCGACGCGTCACCTCGCTGACCTCGGCGCCGAGGTGATCCGCGTGGAGTCCCACCGCCGCGGGCGCGCTGCTGGCGACGCCGACCTCTTCCGCAACAAGCGCCGCCTGGGCCTCGACCTGTCGCTCGATGACGGGCCGGAGGTCTTCCGTCGCGTCGCCGCCGACTGCGATGTCGTCGCGCACAACTTCACGCCGCGGGTGATGCGGAAATACGAGATCGACTTCGAGGCGATCCGGAAAGTGAACCCGGACGTGATCTACGTCTCGCTCACCGGGTTCGGCACCACCGGCCCGTGGGGCGAGCGACCGCTCTTCGGCCCCGGCGCGGAGGCCGTTTCCGGGCAGAACGACCTGATCGGCGACCCGGACGGCTGGCCCGGCCGGCCCGGCACCATCGTCTATGCGGACAACACCTGCGGCCTGAACACCGCCTTCGCGATCCTCGCCGCGCTCGACCACCGCGACGCCACCGGCGAGGCCGTCCACATCGACATCTCGCTCTACGAGACCGCGATCAGCCACCTCGGCCCGGTCGTGGCGGAGCGCTCGTTCGGCAGCGCCCTCCCGCATCGCACTGGCAACACCGACCCTCGCTCCGCCGTCCACGGGGTGTTCGATGTCGCCGGCACCGACCGCCACGTCGCCATCACCGCGACCGCCGCGCAGGCGTCCGCCCTCGCGCGCGTGCTCGGGCTGTCCGAGGGCAAAGCACTCACCGAGGCCGGCATCGCCGCCGCCGTGCGCGATCGGCCCGGGGCCGACGTCGTCGCCGCGCTCCAGGCAGCGGGCGTCCCCGCCGCGG
>JAQCKI010000027.1 GCA_027592645.1 Chloroflexota bacterium
CAAGACCCCTTCCTGTCCACCGCGATTCTCACTCTCGCGGTGGATCTGTTTCAGGGGGTCAGGTCATGGCGTCCGCGTCACCGTGGGCCAGGTGGAACTCGCGCGGTTCGCGAACCCGTCCGGCCTGGCCGCGATCGGCAACAACCGCTACCGCGAGACGCCAGAGTCGCAGGCGCCCGTAGTGGGCCGCCCGGGCGAAGACGGGATGGGCGTGGTCTTCGCCGGCTGGCTGGAGGCCGCCAATGTGGACATCGCCACTGAGATGACTGGCCTGGTCATGGCGAAGCGCGGCTACCAGTTGAACCTGGTGGCCTTCCGCACCATCGAGGAAATGCTCTCCAAGGCGAACGACATCTCCGTCTAACGCCAGGAGAGAGAGGGTACGGCGATGATTCAGCCCATCCGACCGCAGGACGCCAGTGGGATCTACCAGCGCCAGGTGACGCAGTCGCAGGAGGCGGGCGAGGTCGCCGCTTCTCGCACGACGGGCACCCAGCGCGGTAGCGCCCGCCGCACCGACGAAGTCGCGCTCTCCGACGAGGCTCGCGGCTTCGCGCGCATCATGCAGGCCGTCTCCGAGACCACCGACCTGCGCGCCGACCGCGTCGAGGCCCTTCGCCAGCGCGTGGATGCAGGCGACTACCAGGTGGACGCGGACGCGCTCGCCCGGCTGCTGCTCGCCCGAGGCATCCAGTAGTGACGGCCCCGCACGGCCTCGTAGCGGGCGCCGATGGCCTGGTCGCCGTGATGGCCGCACAGGGCGACCTCTATCGGTCGTTGCTGGTGCTTGCCGGCGTCGAGCGCACCGCAATCGTCGAGGGTGATGTGGTCGGGCTGACTGAGATCGTCGCGCGCAAGGAAGAACTGCTGGACCACCTCCGCGCGCTGGAGACAGAACGTATGACGGCACTCGTCGCGATCGAGGTGGCGACGGGCATCGTTGCGGACGAGGCGACCGTCAGCGCGATCGCCGCGCGACTGCCTGCGGGGCCGGCCGACACGCTGGTGCGCGCTGGACGCGAACTGCGGGGTCACGCCATCGCGCTCGAAGAGGCTCAGGACATCAACACGCGCCTGCTGGAGCGCAGCCGCACGGTCGTGGACCGCTGGCTGCAGTACCTCCGCACGCTGCTCGCCGGCTCCGTATACACCTCGGACGGCCCCGCCCAGGTACTGCCCGGTGGCCGTGCGCTGGACCGAAGCGCGTAGGGGCATCCGATGGCGATCTCCATTGGCATGAACTCCGCCGTCCGCGCCCTGCTCGCACAGCAGCAGGCGATGGATGTGATCGCCCACAACGTCGCCAACGTGAACACACCGGGCTACAGCCGCCAGGTGGTGCGGCTCGCCGCGGTTGCACCGGGCGACTTGGGCGTCGGCAATGGCGTGGAGATGGTCGGCATCGAGCGTGTGCGGAACATGTTCGTGGACTTCCAGTGGCGCGCCGCGGCTCACTCAGCGGGCGAGTACTCTGCGCGCGCGTCATCGCTGCGAATGGCGGAACTGGCGCTGGGCGAACCCGGTGACAACGGCCTGATGGCGGCGATGGATGGCTTCTTCAACGCATGGCGTGACCTGGCGAACGCACCAGAGCAGAGTGCGGCCCGCAGCGCGGTGGTGCAGGCCGGCGAAACGCTCGCGTTCACCTCGCGACGTATCGCCCGCTCGTTTACTGACATCCGTGGGGACGCGGACACGCGCGTGGCCGGAGCGGCCGGTGAGGTGAACGCGCTGGCTCGCGAGGTCGCTGCGCTCAACCTGCGCATCATCACCGTCCGCGCGACCGGCGACCCCGCATCGGACCTCTCCGACCAGCGTGACGTGGCGCTGGACCGCCTCTCGCAGTTGTCCGATGTGCGTGTGATGCACCACGAGAGCGGCCAGATCGATGTCTTCGTCGGCGGCCGTGCACTGGTGCAAGGTGCCACGGCCAACGTGATCGAGACGCAGCGCAACGCCGCCAATCACGATTACGTCGACCTCGTCTGGGCCTCGGATGGCGCGGATGTCCGCGTTGCCAGTGGCGAGATCGGCGGATTGCTGCATCAGCGCGATGTCGACCTCCCGGCACGCCTCGCGGATCTGGACACGCTGGGCGCGCAGCTGATTGCAGACGTGAACGCTGTCCATGCGGCGGGCTTCGCGTTGGACGGTGTGACTACCGGCACGGCGTTCTTCTCCGGTACTGGCGCGTCAGATGTCGGTGTGGACGGCGCGCTGTCGGCGGACCTCAGCCTGCTCGCCACTGCGGCCCTGGCCGCGTCACCGGGCGATGGTGACAACGCGACGGCGCTGGCCGCGCTACAGGGCACGCCGAGCCTGACCGGCGGCAGTGAGACCTACGGCGCCTACTTCACCGGGGTCGTCACGCGCCTCGGTGTTTCCGTGCGTGACGCGCAGGGCGTGTCCCGCGCTCAGACGCTCACGCTCTCCCACCTAGAACAACTCCGGCAGTCGGTGGCCGGCGTCAACCTGGACGAGGAGATGGTGAACATGGTCCAGTTCCAGCGCGGGTATCAAGCCGCCGCGCAGGTCATCCAGAAGATCGACGAGATGCTGGATCACTTGTTCCGGATGGCGGGCTAGCCATGCGCGTCAGCAACCGAGCGCTGAACGAGCGCCTGCTCCAGCACATCCAGACCTCGTCACAACAGTTGAACGAGACACAGGAGCGCGTGGCCAGCGGGCGGCGCATCAACCGCGCGTCCGACGATCCGTTCGCCGCGAACCGCTCGATCATGGCGCGATCCGACCGAAACGTGATCGAGCAGCGGCTGCGCACGGCGCACCTCGCGCAGTCCGAGTTAGCCGTGACGGAGTCGGCGATTGTGTCGCTCTCCAGCGTGCTGACACGCGCGCAGGAGCTCGCGGTACAGGCGGACAGCAGCGGCCTGGACGGATCCGCGCGCCACCAGATCGCGGCCGAGGTCGACGAACTGATCAACGAAGCGCTGCAGGTCGCGAACACCTCGCACGGCGGCCGCCGCATCTTCGGCGGTTTCCAGTCCGGGGTACCGCCGTTCGTGCCGGACGTAGCCGTGTCGCCGGCCTCGGTGACCTACCAGGGCGACGCCGGCCGCGTCATGCGCGCCATCGGAGATGGCGAAGAGATCGCGGTGAACCTGGACGGAGAGGCCCTCTTCGATGGTGTCTTCACGTCCTTGATCGCCTTCCGCGATGCACTGAGGAGCAACGACCGCCCCGCGATCAACAGCGCGGCGGTCGCGATTGGCCAGGAGATCGAGGGCGCGCTGCAGGCGCGCGGCGAGATCGGCGCGCGGATGCGTCGTCTGGACCTGGTGATGGATCGCATGCAGGACGACGACTTCCGGTTGCGCACGCTGGTGAGCGAACTGGAAGAGGTCGACCTGACGGCGGAAGTGGTGGAACTGCAGATGCGCGACATGGCGTTCCAGGCGGCGCTCTCCGCCACGGGACGGTCGCTCAATCTCAGCTTGTTGGATTACTTGCGGTAGCACCCGGGCGGATGCCCGAAGGGGGTACGGATCATGAAGGTCAAGACGAATTTTCTGGGGGTAGAGCAGATGGTGGAGGTCGGCGAAGAGCAGATCTTCGCCTTCGAGCCCGGCGTGGGCGGCTTCGAGTCGCTGCGTCGGTACGCACTGGTGACGGAAGCGGACTCCGCCGTGGAGTGGCTCCAGTCACTGGACGACGCTGATGTCTGTTTCGCCCTCCTGGATCCGTTCACGCTCGCGCCGGACTACTCGTTCGAGATGGCGGACGTGGACGTTGAGGCGCTGGGCATGGCGGAGCCGACGGACGTGATCGTGCGGGGCATCCTGACCCTGCACGAGGACCCACGGCAGATCACCATGAACCTAGTGGCGCCGTTGGTGCTCTGCCGCCGGACGCACCTGGCCCGGCAGGTGATCCTGCAGGGTGTGGACTATTCCATGCGCTACCCGGTCTTCACCGCGATTGATGCGATGGACGAAGCCGAGGAAGAGCACCGGCTGCAGGCTTCCGCCTGACGCCTGTTCGCGCACCGAGGACGTGCCGATGATCCCATCGACGGGGTCGCGGATCGGCGCGCCGTGCGCTCAAGGCAGGCCGTCATGGCAGGGAGGCCACCGATGCTCATTCTCACGCGCAAGGCCGAACAGGGCATCGTCATCGGTGGCGACATCGTCGTCCGCCTGCTCTCCATCGATGGCGAGCGGGTGAAGATCGGCGTCGAAGCGCCGCGCTCGATCTCGGTGCTCCGTGAGGAACTGCTGATGGAACTCGCCGGTGAGAACCAGGCCGCCGCGGCGTTCCACGGCCACGCGGGACTGGCAGACGCGCTCCGTTCGCTCGGGCCGGTGACGCCCGACCGCAGCACTGCGCCCGGGCACGGGACCGGATAGCAATCGCGCCCGGCGGTCGCTTTCCTGTGCACGCTCGCCGCGCCCGCGCCTGACCTTACCGCGCCGGCGAAGCGCCCCCGCCGGTCGCTGTTTGAGGGGCTGCATGGCCCCTCCACGACGCCGACCGTGGCGCCTTCCGCGAGGGCTCGAATGGCCCCCTCTCTAACGTTTTCGTCAACGTTTACAAGGATTGTGTTTGTGCCCGCGAACACGAACGTCATCGCGCAAGCCCCTATGGTGTGCGCGTCCAGCCGTTCTCGGAGGAGGGGTACCTCATGCAGTCGAGTCGGGTGCTTGGCTTCGGAAGTCTCGTGCTGTTGGGTGCCGTGATCGCGGCCTGCGGTGGGGGTGGTACCAGTACGCCCGCAGGTGAGAGTGACCTCTCCCAACGCGCGATTGAGAGCACGAACATCCAGGCCGGTGCTACGCCGCCGCCGGAAGACGCCGATCCGCTGGAGGCGGCCGTGGTGAACACGTTGATCGCCATGGCGGCGCAGGATGGGGCCGCGCTGAACGCACTCGCCGCGAGCCCGTTCAGCGAAGCGGAGATCACCTCGGCGCTGGCGTGTACGCGTGGTACGTCAAGCGCAAAGATCACCAGCCAGACGCCCACTGTGACAGGCACGACTGCCAGCGTGCAGCTGGAACTGCAGATGAGCTTGGGCATGTCGATCAAGCGCCCGAAGCCGGTGTGGGAGTACACCCAGGTCGGCGAAGAGTGGAAGCTGGCCGCGCCCCCGACGTGCGTCCTGAACTAGACGGGAATGCTCGAACTGATTGAACACTGCCGGTTCAATCAGACAAATGCTACCGACGCGAGGGGCCCCAAACGGGGCCCCTCGCAGCGTCTGCGCGCAATGTGCGGCTACCCTCGTGACGAGGTGATGCACGGTGACTGATCCCGCCCGCCCTCCGCCTTTGCTGCTGCCGCCGTCCGAGGCCTTCCCGCGCGAGGTCGTCGTGGACCTCGATGGCACGCTGCTCGATCCGGCTGGCACACTGCGACCTCGCAGTCGCGCCGCACTCACATCGCTCATCGACCGAGGCGTCCCCGTGACGGTCGCCACCGCCCGTCCGGCGCGATCCGTGCGGGTACCGCTCGGTGAGTTGTTCGATGCGGTGAGCGTCGTGCACATGAGTGGCACCGGCCTGGCCCGGCAGGGCGCGGTGCAGGTGATCGCGCGCATCCCCGCCGGAGCGGTGCGGGCGATCACGGGGATCGCGCGCGAAATGGCGCCCGGCGCGCGCATCGTCGCGGAGTTCGAGGGTCACGAGTTCGGAGCCAGCGCGATGCCGCCGGATGACTATCTCCTGCTGTACGGCGCGACGCGCGAGATGGTGCTGCCGCTGGAGGCCAGTCGCGACCGTGCCGTGGCGAAAGTTGCCATCAACGGGCTGAGAACGCCGCTTGCGGAGGTCGCCTCGCGGATCCGGGCGGAGGTCGGCGCGACCGTCGAGGTCATCGCCGACCGGAACGGGACGTTCCTGAACGTCGTGCCCGCCGGCGTGTCGAAGGAGGCGGCGTTGCACACGCTCTGGCACGATCAGGATGCACCGTGGGCCGGTGTTCTCGCCTTCGGCGATGACCTCGCAGACCTGGAGATGCTTCGGCGGGCCGAGCATGGCGTGGCGATGGCGAACGCCACGCCAGAGGTGATCGCCGCCGCCACGTACCTCACCGAGAGCAACGACCGCGATGGCGTGGCGGCGGTCCTGGAGCAGTACGATTGGAATCGCTCCTGACGCTCCTCCGATGGCGTTCGTAACCTCATACATCTGCTCTTGCACGTGGAGGCTGCATGGAGATCTTCGGCTCGATCGAGCGACTGATGAGCAGCCTCTACCCGTACCGCATGCCGCTGACGGTCGCCAGCCTCGTGGTCGCTGCCTTGCTTGGCTGGTTGGTCATACGTCGAGGCTGGCATCGTCCGGTGCTCGGACTCGCGGCTCGGCGTCCTCGTCTGGCGGGCGGCCTCACGCTCGGCCTGTTCGTAGTCGCGATTCCACTGGGCTATTACTTGATGTCGCCGTTATGGACGCGCACCACGCTTGAGGAGGCGAGCCCGCTGGCCGTCGCTGCCGCCACTGCTGCGCCGACGGCAGGTGTCGAGAGCGTGGGTTCGCCCACGGTTAACGGGTCAGAGGCCACGCCAACCACCGCACCCACCGAGCCCGCGGCCACGCTCCCTCGGGAGCTGGCACGCGGCACGGTGGAGGGGGCAGACGAGTTCCACTTCGGCAGCGGGCGGGCATTGTTGATCGAGACTGAGCCGGGGCGGTTCATCCTCCGGTTCGAAGACTTTTCGGTGCGCAACGGCCCGGATCTCTTTGTCTATCTCTCCGACGACCCCACCGGCTATGGCAGCGACGTCCTGAAACTCGGGACGCTGAAGGCGACCGACGGCTCCTTCAACTACGACATTCCGGAGGGCACGGACATCGCCCGATATCGCAGCGCTGTCGTCTGGTGTGATCGGTTCGCGGTGCTCTTCGCGACGGCGGCGTTCCAGTAGTTGTGCGCTAGCGACCGCCGATCAGTTCCGTGTCCGGGTGGAACGCGTTCCACCCGACCCAGAACGACAGGTGCCCGATGATCCTCGGCAGCACTTCGCCATCGGGGCCGACGAGTGCATCCTCCGTCACCTGCCATGTCCGGCCGCGATGGTCGGTCACGGTGCCCTCGTCGGGTGCGCCGGGTACGAAGTTCACGCTGGAGGGGCGCTCGTATGCGCGCACTTGCAGGCCGCCCACGTACGAGTCCTCCGTGAACTGGCTGGCCTCCGCCTGCACCCGCACCCAGTCACTCGCGGAGAGCAGCACCACATCGGTCGTGCCCACCCGGTCGTTCACGACCTGATCGCGTCGCAGCAGGCGTCCCGCCCACGCCTTCGCCGCGCCGTCGGCCTCGATGCCATACACCCACGATTTGGCAGGCAGCAACGGTTGGCGGTTGGAGACGGGGAACAGCAAGTCCGCAGTCGTGTAGTACTGGAGGTACGGCAGCCCCGGGCTGTAGCCCTCACCGAAGCCGGTCTCCAGCGATAGCACCGACGTCTTCGGGTGCGCGGTCAGCCACGCCTCCCACGTCGTCAGCACCATCGGCAGCACGGTCAGCCACGCGCCGTCCGTCCCGGCCGAAGTCTGTACCAGCGGCCCGATCACCGGACGGCCGGTGAACTGATGCCAGAGTGACCGCGTCTCCGCGTCGTACATCAACTTATTGCTCTGGAAGAGCAGGCCGGAGGTGCGTAGGGTGTACGTGCGACCGTCCGGCGCACGCCGATCGTAGGCGACGCCGCTGCCGCACAGCGGGCAGTGCGTGATCGCCACCGGCACGCCCCCCAGCACATCGTTCGCCATCTCGTGCGCGTCCATGATCCGCAGCGGGTAGGCGCGCGCCTCGCCGTTCAGCAGCACCCCGTACACCGGCTCGTCGGGGCGGAGGTACGTCGCCTCCGCGGCGGCGATGATCGCCGGTGCGTCGAGCGTCACGATGCCGTCCACCGGCACACCACCCCACGCGATCATCTCGACGCGGATCGTGCTCGGCGCACCGTCGGAGAGCAGCGTGGCGAAGTCCGGGTCGAAGCCCGCCATCACGCGGCCCTTCCAGCCTGTGAAGCCTGGGGGCGGCGTGAGCGAGGTCCGCCCGTACCAGTCCGCCCAGCGATCCCACGTCCGGCCATAGCTCACGCCTGCCAGTGCACCAAGCAGTTCCACCTGCGAAGGATCGAGGTGCGCAAACCGTGCGCCGCCCGCGCGGATCAGTTCGATGAGGGGTGCGATGAAACGCACGTCGCGATGCCCGAGGATCTCCGCGTGCGCCGCCGCCAGCGCCGCTTCGTCCGGCTCTCGCTGTAACCACAGGTCAAGGATCTCTCGCACACGGGCATCGGGGATCGGTGCGAGCATCGCGGGGCGAAGGATGTCCGGCGGGCGCGCGCTGGGCGTCGGTGCCGGTGGGCCGGCCGGCGCGAACGGCGTCACGCGCGCATCGGGCGGTCCCTCTGCAGGATCCGAACACGCGACGAGCAGCAGCGTAGCGATCACCGTGATTGTCGCCATTCCGGCGAGCCCGGGCACACCTCGACGAATTTGTACGCTGCCCATGTCTCGGAGTCTACGCGCGTGTGTCGCGCCTGCTGGTGACGCTACTCACAGACGCCACGAGGCAACCGCTAGTCGTCCCAAACCTCCGCGGGCAGTTCGGAGACCCTGCCGGTGAAGTTCGGCAGGCGCTGCTCCAGGAACGACGCCACGCCCTCGCGGGAGTCAGGGGAGCCGCGCAGCGCGCGCGTCATGCGCGACTCCGCCTCCCACAGTTCGCGCGGGTGCGAGGCGCCCAGGCCGCGCCACACCGCCTGCCGCGCAAACGCCACCGAGAGCGGCGCCGACTGCGTCGCGATCTCCTCGGCGATGGCGTTCGCGCGGTCCATGAGGGCGTCCGGTTCGACGACCTCGGAGACGAGCCCCGCCTTCAACGCCTCGTCCGCGCCGAACACGCGGCCGGAGTAGAGCCACGTCAACGCCTGCTCCACGCCCACGATCCTCGGGAGAAACCACGTGGCGCCGGACTCGGGCGGGATGCCGCGCTTGGAGTAGACGAAGCCAAAGCGGCCCTGCGTGGAGCAGATACGGATGTCCATCGCCAGCAGCGACGACGCGCCGAAGCCGACCGCCGCGCCGTTCACGGCGGCGATCACCGGCTTCGGGAACGTGAACAGGTTCAACGTGATGTTGCCGCTGCGCTCGCTCGGCGGGGGCGGCGGGCTCCCGTCGGCCGGCGCGCTCGAGGGCCCCGAGGACATATCCGATCCAGCGCAGAAGGCGCGCCCGGCGCCGGTGAAAATCACTGCGCGCACGCCATCGTCGGCGCGCGCCAGATCCAGTGCGGAGTTGATCTCCTCCGTCATCTGGCGCGTCTGCGCGTTCATCTTCTCCGGCCGGTACAGCGTGACCGTGGCCACGTTGCGCTCCACGTCGTAGACGATCTCCTCGAAGTCCATCGCGCTCCCCCTCGCTTCACGCCCCCGGGCGGCCGAGGCGCAACGTACCCGATCGGGCGGTCGGAGGGGAGGCTCGACGCGCCGACCGCGCGCCCGACCCGGTTGGCGCCTTCGTCGCTCACCCCGCGCACCACGGGCGTTATGATGCGGCGCATCGTCCGGCATCTTCGGGCGTCCAAGGGAGGTAGCGCCATGCTTGGTGGGCCAGTTGGGTCATTCCTCGCGTGGGCTCGCTCCGCGGGCAACGAACGTCACACCATCGTGGTTCGCGCGCTGCCCGGTCTCATGCTGCTGTTCGTCGGCCTCGCGCACATCTTCGTCGACACCGCACCGATGCTCCCGCTGGTCGAAGAGGCCGGCTTCCCGTTCCCCGAGGTCCTCGCCCCGCTCGCCGTCGCCGCCGAGATCGTTGCGGGCCTGTCGCTACTCCTCGGCGCGTACGCCCGGCTGGGCGGGCTGCTCGCGATCGCGGTGATGGCGGGCGCGCTCTACTCCCACCTGGTGATCGATGTCTGGCCGAATGGCGCCGAGAACGAGCCGCCGATCTTCGCACCGGTGCTGATCGCCGCCCTCGCCGCCTACATCGTCTACCGCGGCGCCGGCCGCTGGAGCCTCGACGCGCGGATGTAGGGGATCCTCACCCTGTTCACACCTTCATTACACTTGGATCGCGGATCGTGAACGCACGCACGCCATCCTCTCTTTGGGATGGGTCGTGCCCGGACACGATGGCTCGCAATTCAACATGTATTGGTGGGAGCGGTTGCGAGCCGCCGTGACGTTCCTTCGGGGACACCGGGCCGGCCCTACCCCGATCTTCCCGCTCCAAGGCTGATCGAGGCGCTCATGCCCGCCAGGATCCTGGTCGCGGACGACGAACCCAACATCATCAAGCTGCTGCGTCTCTACCTCCGCGAGGAGGGGTATGACGTCACCTCCGCGCGCGATGGGCGCGAGGCGGTGGAGCGGTTCCGCGCCGAGAAGCCGGATCTGGTCATCCTGGACCTGATGATGCCCCACCTCGGTGGGTTCGAGGTCTGCACCGAGATCCGCAAGGAGTCGGACGTCCCGGTGATCATGCTCACCGCACGCTCGGACGATGTCGACAAGATCGTCGGCCTGGAGATGGGCGCGGACGACTACATCACCAAGCCGTTCAACCCGCGCGAGTTGGTAGCGCGGGTGAAGGCGAACCTCCGCCGTCGCGACTGGGATCGCCAGGCCGGCGTGACCGAGGAGCCCGCGCCCGTCACGATCGGCGACGTCACGCTGGATCCAGCGAGCCGCGACGTGATGGTCGCCGGCGCGCGCGTCCGCCTCCGCCAGCGCGAGTTCGACCTGCTCGAGGCGTTCATGCGCCACCCGAACGTCGCGCTCGACCGCGAACGCCTCCTGGCGATGGTGTGGGGCGAGGATTTCTATGGCGACGCGCGCACCATCGATGTCCACGTGGCCTGGCTGCGCGAGAAGTTGAAGAGCGCCCAGCCGAAGATCGAGACCGTGTGGGGTGTCGGCTACAAGTTCGTCCCCAACATAGACAACCGGTAGCGACATGCTCGGCTCGTTTCGCTCTCGCCTGCTCGCCGGCTTCGCGATCGTGATCGCGCTCACCCTCTTCCTCTCCGCATCCGCGTTCGTCCTCCTGCTGCGCGCGCAGCAGGCGGAGGCGGCGGAGGCGCGCATTGGCCTGCTGGTGGGGCCGATCACCGAGGGGGCAAGAGGCTGGGAGCTGCTCGGCTGGCCGCCGGAGTTGATGCGTGCGCAGTTGCTGCCCGTGGCGGAGTTCTATGACCTACGGATCCTGCTGGTGGACCGCGAAGGCACCGTGCAGGTGGACACCAGCCCCGAACAGACCGCCATCGGCCAGGTGCTCTCGATGGCCTTCACCGAGCAGGTCTCGAACCCCGGCACCATGCAGGCGTTCCGCACGCAACGGGTGAACGTTGGTGGCGAAGACCTCTACCTGTTCATCGCACCGGAGGTGACCGGGACGGGCATCGCCCGGCAGCCCCTGGCCAGCAGTCGCGTGGTGGTGGCCGTACCGGCGGGCGACGTACGTGGCGCGTGGGCGGAACTGCTGCCGCGGCTCGGGCTCGCCGGCCTCGGCGCGGGCATCGTCGCCGTGGTGTTCGCGACGCTCTTCGCCTCGCGCATCACCACGCCCATCGCGCAGGTGACGCGCGCCTCCCAGGCGATGGCGCAGGGCGACCTGGACCAGCGCATCGAGGTGGACGGCACGGACGAGGTGGGGCGGCTCGCCTCCGCGTTCAACAACATGTCGGAACGCATCAGTCGCTCGGACCAGTCGATGCGTGACCTGCTGGCGAACGTCTCGCATGAGCTGAAGACGCCGCTCACCTCCATCCAGGGCTTCTCGCAGGCAATCGTCGATGGCATCGGCGGCGACCCGAAGGAGGCCGCCGCCCTGATTCACGACGAAGCCGAGCGCATCCGCGTGCTCGTTGACGATCTGCTCTACCTCTCCGAGATCGAGTCCGGCACCATCCACCTGGACTTCGAAGACCTCGACCTTGACGAGGTGCTGGAGGGCACGCTGCGCCGCTTCCGCTTCCAGGTTGAGGAGCGCGAGGTGTCGCTCGAATCCTCGCTGGCGGCGGGCACCGTCCGCGCCGATGGCCGGCGACTGGAGCAGGTCTTCGCGAACCTGCTGGATAACGCCATGCGCTTCGCCACCCCTCGGACGGTCGTGAGCGTCACAGCGAAGCAGGTCGCCGGCGGCGTACTGGCCGAGGTGCACAACGAAGGGGAGCCGATCCCGGAGGACGCGCTCGGGCGGGTCTTTGACCGCTTCTACCAGGTGGACCGCGTCCGCTCTCCCGGCCCGCATCGAGGACTAGGTCTGTCGATCGTCTCGGAACTGGTGCAGGCGCACGGGGGGTCGGTGTCGGTCGACGCCAGCATCGGTCGAGGCACCACGTTCTCCGTCTTCCTGCCCACCACGCCGCCCGGCTCCGTCGGCGCGACGCCGATACGCCACCCCGAGTCTGCACGCACCGAGGAACGAACATGAACGAGCCCGCGTCTTCTGCCCCCACCGCATCTCGACGACTCCCGCCCGCACTGATCGTGGTCGGGTTACTGGCGCTGGCCGCGAGTGCGTTCGCACTCGGTCTGGCGGTGGGACGCTCCGGTGACGACAGCGGTACGGACGAGGCGGCAGTGGCGCCGATCATCGATCGCGAGCAGGCGCACGAAACGCTCGACCGCTTCCTCGATCAGTTGGAGCGATGGCAGGCGGACGGGCTGCCCGCCATGCCGGGATTCGGCAGCATGCCAGGCATGCCGGGCGCGCCCGGTGACCCCAATCGCTTCGAGTTCCTCCAGGGCTTCGGCCAGATGATGCCCGGCGGTGCGCTGCTCGGTGTCACCGTGGACGCCTCGATGGCCGGCACCGAGGTGGTCGAAGGTTCCCCTGCCGCCGAGGCCGGCGTGCAGGTGGGTGATGTCATCGTCGCCGTCGCGGGCACGTCCGTTGCTGACATCGCCGAGGTGCGTGCGGCCGTCGCTGCCATTGAGCCCGGCGCCACGTACGACCTCACCGTGGAGCGTGATGGCGTCGAGCAGAGGTTGCAGGTGGTGCGTCCAGACGACGCGGTGCCGTCGCTCGACCTCGAATCGCTGATGCCGTGGCTGGAGGAACTCCACCGCGAGTACCAGGAGCGTGGGCGGATGGCCCCCGCCATCCCCGGCGGCGCTAACACGTACTGACCGAGCCAGGCCTGTTGGAACCGATTCGTGAGCCTTCTGATGGCTCATGTTGCCCTCGTGTGTACCCACGGATTCTGACGGTCTCTGACGAAGATTGTTATGAAGAGTGTGCGACGCGTAGATCACCATGATATTATGAATCACGTATGTGTTGACAGCCTTCAATCCGCGAGTTTAGCCTCTGGCTGGTTCCCACCGCAGAAGAGCCACCTCGATCAGCGTCGACGGAGCTCGGGCGGGGAGCCAGAAGGAGACGAGCCATGCCGGAGGGAAACTATTGGACCAGCCGTAGAGTCAGCCGCCGAACCGCCCTGCGGGGCGCCGGGCTGGGACTACTCGGGCTCACCGGGGCCGCGCTGATCGGGTGTGGTGGCGACGACGGGGCACCGCAGGGCGGTTCGGCGGGCACGGGGGCCACGGTGGCGCCAGCACCAGTACTAGGAAGCGCTACTCCTGTCCCTGCGGATCAGGTGCGCCTGCAGGCCGGCCAAACGTACTCCGGCATCTTCCCGACACCTGCGGAGATGAACCCGCTGGTCAACGGGAAATACGGCGGCACGCTCAACTTCCGCAACCTGGACTCGCCGCACATGGACTTCAACCGGATCCTATCGTGCACCGTCGGTACCCCGAATGACCTCACGAAGAACAAGCTCTTCCGTCTTGTGGTCGGTGCACAGGCGGATCCCAGCGCGATCGAGATTGAACCGGATCTGGTGGAGTCGTACGAAATCTCGGCCGACCTCACGCAGTACACATTGCACCTGCGCAAGGGCGTGAAGTTCCACAACGTCGCACCGACGTTCGGTCGCGAACTTGACTCGGAGGACATCAAGCTCTCGATCCAGCGTTACCAGGGGCCTGGCGTCCAGAGTGACGTCTTCGCCGACGTCACGAAGATCGATACCCCGGATGCGCACACCGTCGTGATCACGCTCGGTCAGCCGATGGGCGAATTCCCGCACATGGTCGCATCGTGGTCGTACATGGATGCCCGCGAGATGGTCGCCGACCTGGACTTCCTGGGCCGGCATGCCGTGGGTACCGGGCCGTTCATCCACGAGAGTTGGACGCCGAAGGAGGGCCATGAATTCGTACGGAACCCCGATTACTTTGAAGAGGGTCTGCCGTTCCTGGACCGCGTGAGCGCCCGGGTGATGGACGATGTGAATGCGCTGCAGTCGGCATTCATCACACACAACGTCCACGACTATGCGGCTGCCAACGAGGATGTCGCCAACCAGATCCTGCGAAACGCGGGCGACTCGGCGGTAAGCCTCAATTACGTGCGCGTGCAGGGTGCCAACACGGGAGGGTTCCACTTCCAGATGGCGAACCCCCTCTGGCAGGACGAGCGCATCCGCCGCGCATTCTCGATGGCCATCGACCGCAAAGAGTGGGCGCTCGCACAGCTCGGCGATGAGGATGCCGCACAGTCCGGCAATGGTTACTCGACCGGGCCGATGCCGTGGAGTGTGCTGCACAACGAGGTACCGGACCTCTCCACGCAGGGCCCCTACTACCAGTACAACCCGGCGGAGAGCGTCAAGTTGATGGAGGCGGCGGGCTACAGTGAGTCCAACCCGCTCTCCACGGAGATGGCGGTTTGGTACAAGCGCGTCGAGTGGGGCGAAATCATGATCCCCATGCTCAACCAGATCCCGCAGATCGATGCCAAGTTCCGCCAGGTCGACAACCCCACCGCGGTCACGATGTTGAACACGCGGAACTGGACGGACATCTTGAACATAACGTGGGGGCCACCCGCCTACTCCGTGGATCAGGTGCTCTATCCCTGGTACCACTCGAAGGGTGGGCTGAACCACAACAACGTCAATGACCCCACCATGGATCAGCTGGTCGCTGCGCAGCGCGCCGAGGCCGACCCCGTGCGGAAGAAGGAGTTGTGGAGCCAGGCAGAGGCGCGCATCTTCGATCAGATGTGGGACGTGTTCACGCCGGAGAACTTCGTACGGCGTGGGATGTGGCACAACTACGTCATGGGCTACCGCCCGCACGGCCTGGGTGCTCTGACATGCTACGCGACCGCTCAACTGCGGTCTGTGTGGCTGGATAACATCTAGGGGTAAGTCTTCGGGCGGTGCGCGGGAGACGCCGTCACCGCCCGACATCGACGAATACAGCGAGGCCCGACGGTCACCCGTCGGGCCTCGTTCGTGTCTTGCCCGGCGCTCGGTCAGGCGTTGTGGTGCAGCAGCCAGTATTCGTACGCGTCCTGGAGGGCGAGCCAGGACGCCTCGATGATGTCCGTGGACGCACCGACGGTGCGCCAGCGGCGGAGTCCGTCCGTGCTCTCCACCAGCACGCGCACGGCGGCGTCTGAGCCGGCGTACGAGTTGATGATGCGCACCTTGTAGTCCACGAGGTGGACCGAGTCCACGCCGGGGAACACCTGCACCAGCGCCTTGCGGACCGCCGCGTCGAGTGCGGAGACGGGACCGTTGCCCTCTGCGGCAACCTGCTCCAGGCGGTCGCCCACGCGCACCTTCACCATCGCCTCCGCCATCATCTCGTTCCGGTCGGCGGAGGCCATCCCGTTGCCATCTACGTGGCGGCGGCGGGTGACGATCAGGAAGTCCTCCAGCGCGAACGGCGCGCGGTAGCCCTCCAGCGTGCGCCGCACGAGGAGTTCGAACGACGCCTCCGCCGACTCGAACGCGGAGCCTTTCGACTCGCGCTCCTTGACGCGCGCCAGCGCCCGCTGTGCCTGCTCGTCCGTCAGGTCGAGCGAGACGCCCTGTTCGCGCAACTTCTCGACGATGTTCCGCCGCCCGGAGAGTTCGGACACCAGCACGCGTTCCGTGTTCCCCACGGTGAGCGGGTCGATGTGCGTGTACGAGCCGGGCGACTTGGTGATTGCGGCTACGTGGAGGCCCGCCTTGTGCGCGAAGGCACCGGTGCCCACATAGGGCTGCTGCGGGTCGGCAGGCAGGTTCGCCAGTTCCTGCGCAAACAGCGCCGTTTCCGTCAGACGTCGTAACTGGTCGTCGCTGACCACCTCGATGCCCATCTTCAACTTGAGGTCGGCGATCACGGACACGATGTTGGCGTTGCCGGTGCGCTCGCCCCAGCCGTTCAGACAGGCTTGCACCTGCGTGGCGCCGGCGCGTACCGCGATCAGCGTGTTCGCCACGGCCGCGTCGATGTCGTTGTGGGTGTGGATGCCGATGCGGCACGAGACCGCGCCGCGGGCCGCCTCCACCGCGCGTTCGATGTCCCACGGCAGCGTGCCGCCGTTGGTGTCGCACAGCGCCACGGTGCTGACGCCGGCGCGCTCCGCCGCCCGCAGCGAGGCGAGTGCGTAGTCCGGGTCTTCCTTGAAGCCGTCGAAGAAATGCTCGGCGTCGAACACCACCTCGCGTCCCTGGTCCACGAGGTACGAGACGGAGTCCCGGATCATCCCGAGGTTTTCCTCCTCCGTGGTCTGGAGGACGTCGCGCACCTGCCGAGACGACGACTTGCCGACGAGCGTGACCACGGGTGTGCCCGCGTCCAGCACCGAGCGGATCGCCGGGTCGGTCGCTGCTTCGCCACCGGCGCGACGCGTGGAGCCGAACGCGACGAGGCGTGCGTTGCGCAGGGTGATCGACTTCGCGCGCTGGAAGAACTCGGCGTCCTTCGGGTTGGAGCCCGGGTAGCCGCCTTCGATGTAGTGAATGCCGAGGTCGTCCAACTTCTGGACGATGAGCAGTTTGTCCTCCAGCGACAGGCTCAGGCCTTCCATGCCCAGGCCGTCGCGGAGGGTGGTGTCGTAGAGCAGGATCTCGGGTGCAGGGGACGTCATCTTGCGTCTTTCCGGTCGCCTCGGCAGCGTCAGGCGCGGATGGTCAGTCGATGTGCAGTCTGACCGATGAGGCGCGCCGGCGCGGCGTCGAGAAGGTGGTTCTCTCGAGCGCTATCGGTGCAAAATGAGGGCCGCCGCCGGCCGCATCGGCCGGGCAGCGTGCACCGTGTTTCGGGTCGCGGGCGCGTTTGTCATAACGGTATGAGTGTAGGGTCGCCCTCGGCGGGGGCGCAACGAGGCGAGGCGACGTGATCGAAGACCACGACGGTAGCCGCGTGGATGGCGCCATGGAGCGCCCGAGCGCCCGCGTGCTGCTGGTTGAGCCGGGCGGGCGTCTCCTGCTGTTCCGCAGCACTACGGCCGCCGGCACATGGCTCTGGTTCCCGCCCGGTGGCGGCCTGGAGCCCGGTGAATCCTTCGAGGAGGCGGCCCGTCGCGAACTCTGGGAGGAGACCGGGCGCCAGGACGCACTGGGGCCGTGTGTCTGGACGCGCGACTCCACCTGGTACTGGGCGCACGTGGACCGCATGGTGCGGTCGCTGGAGCGCTTCTACCTTGTGCGCGTCGATGCGCCGTTCGACCCGCGCCCGCAGCACATCGGCGAGTACGAGGAATACATCGGCCTGGACGGCTGGAACCACTGGTGGAGCGTCGACGAGATCACCGCGTCTCACGGATTCGAGACATTCGTCCCGCGGCGGTTGCACGAACTGATTCCGCCACTACTGGCGGGCGAGGTGCCCGCGACGCCGTTCGAGGTGGGACCGTGAGCGACCTCGACGGCTCGAGTGAGGCGAATGCCATCCCGCGTCCCGGTGCGCGTGCGATCGTGCTGGACTCGGCAGGACACGTCCTGCTGATCCAGCAGGAGTGGGACGGCGGCAAGCGGTGGTTCTGCCCCGGTGGGTCGTTGGAGCCGGGTGAAACGTTCGAGGATGGTGCCCGGCGCGAGCTGCGCGAGGAGGCGGGCATCGAGGCCCCCCTCGGGCCGTGGGTCGCCCTCCGCCGAGCGCGCTGGGAGACTGGCGGCACCTGGTACGACTCGACCGAGCGCTTCTACCTCGTGCGCCTCGTCGAGGAGCAGCCGCCGGTCGCCTTCACCCCCGGCGACGACAGCCTCACACGCCTCATCGAGGCGCGGTGGTGGGATCTCGCCGACCTCCGCGACACCGGCGAGGCAGTGTCCCCGCTCTCGCTCCTCGTCCTGCTCGGCCCTCTCGTGCGCGGTGTCGTCCCCGCCGAGCCGTGGGAGGTGGGCCTGTAGGCGCCTACGCGCCGAGTCGTGCCAGGACGCGCTCCGCCATCTCGCGCGTAGTCAGGTGGGGGGCACCCGGCCCGACGAGGTCCGCGGTGCGGTCGCCGGCCTCGATCACATCGGTCACGGCCTGCTCTACGGCGCGCGCCTCTTCCTCCAGGCCGCACGAGTGCCGCAGCAACATGGCGGTGGTGAGGATCATCGCGAGCGGGTTCGCGAGACCCTTACCGGCAATGTCCGGCGCGGAGCCGTGGATCGGCTCGTACATCCCCAGCCCGGTGCCGTCCTCGCGCAGCGTGCCGATCGAAGCGGACGGCAGCATGCCCATCGACCCCGTCAGCATCGACGCCTCGTCGGTGATGATGTCGCCGAACATGTTGTCCGCGATGATCACGTCGAAGTCGCGCGGGCGGCGGATCAGGTACATCGTCATCGCGTCCGCCAGCACGTGCTCCAGCGTCACGTCCGGGTAGTCCTTCGAGACTTCCGTCACCACCTCGCGCCACAGGCGTGACGAGGCCATGACGTTCGCCTTGTCCAGGCTGGTCAACTTCTTGCGACGCTCGCGCGCCATCCGGAAGCCCAGGTGGGCGACGCGCGCGATCTCATCCTCGTTGTAGTAGTTCGTGTCCACCGCCTCGCGACGGCCGTTGACCACGCGCCGTTCCTGCGGCCTGCCGAAGTAGAGGCCGCTGGTCAGTTCGCGGATCACCACGAGGTCGACGCCCTCGATGATCTCGGGCTTCAAGGTGGAGGCGTTGATCAGCGCCGGGATCGCAGTCACCGGGCGCAGGTTCGCCCATAACTGCAGGCCGGAGCGCAGCGCCAACAGGCCCTGCTCCGGGCGCACGTCCGCGTTCGGGTTGTCCCACTTTGGCCCGCCCACGGCGCCGAAGAGAACGGCGTCGGAGGCCTTTGCCTTCTCCAGCACCTCCGGGAGGATGGCCACGCCGTGCGCATCGATCGAGGCACCACCGACCAGGTCCTGCTCGAACTTGAAGACATGCTCGAAGCGCTGGCCAATGGCCTCCAGCACGCGCACGCCCTCGGCGGTCACTTCCGGGCCGATACCGTCGCCCGGGAGCACGAAGATGTTGTAGGTGGCCATGTGATCACTCCGATCCGCCCGCGCGTGACAAGAGGGCGAGTGTACCCCGGCCTCCCGTTGGGTTCAGGGGTGGCGGTGGGCCGATCCAGCGGGGACGTGGTCGGCGCTTCGCGAACGAACGTGGTAGGACTCCGGTCGCGCTTCGACAGGCTCAGCGCGAGCGGAGCCAGAGAGGGAGGAGTCTATTCGGGCGACCGAGCGGAAATGAGATCCCAGCGCCCGTCGATCAGAGCCTGCTTCTTCAGCCTCGACCAGCCCTTGATTCGCCGCTCGAAGGCGAGCGCCTCGGCACGCGTCGGCGCAGAGGCGCTCCAGGCGAGTTCGACCGGCAGGCGCGTAGCGGTGTATCCGGGAATCTCGCCGCGTTCGTGCTCTGCGAAGCGCCGCTCGAGGTTGTCGGTGTGCCCCGCATAGAACGAACCATCCACGCACCGGAGGATGTACACCCAGAACGCCATCCTGCGCTCCGTTCTCCATTCCCGTTCGCGCTGAGCCTGTCGAAGCGCGATCGCGGTATGACCACGCCACATGGAGCAGGCCGACTGCCGTGGTCGTCGGCTCCCCTGCCCTACTCCACCGTGAGGATCACGCTGTAAGTCGCGCTGCTGCTCGGATCGATGGACATGATGTCCACGGTGAGCAGGTAGTCGCCGGCCTCCAGGCCGTCCGGGAGCGTGATCGAAAGGCCGTCAACCACCGCCAGCCTCTCGCCCTCGCCGTCCGGTTGCCAGGCCGTGAAGCCGTCGCCACTGGCGACTGGCTCCGAGGGCGCCGTCCAGAGGCGCACCGACGTGATCTCGATTGGGGCCATGGCGAGACCGCCCGTGATCTCGATCGTCGCGCCGGGAGCGACCGTCACCGGGTCGGGCGGGGTGATGTAGCCAATCGCGTCAGCGCAGAGGGCGGGACGACCGCTACCCGTCGGCGGGGACCAGCAGTACGAGCCGAGGCCCAGCGCGTGCTCGGTGCCACCGACCTCGAACGTGCCCGCGGGCGGCTCATCCGGCGTGGCCGGCGAGATACCACCGCCTGCGGGGTCGATGGTCGCCGTGGGTGTTGGGGAGGGCGCTGCATCGCTAGAGCACGCCGCGCCCAGCAGCAAGGCGAGCCCGGCCGCGACGGCGACCGTGAGCCGACCGAGCCGACCGAGCCGAGTACGTTGCGAGGATCGGGTATGACGCATGAGTTCCTCCGGGCTACCTGCCTGCTCCTGTGACGCCCCCTGGCGCCTTCTGGTTCCGCCCAACCCTCCACATGTCCTGCTACCGAACTCCCCGAGTCGCGGCCGAAGCACGCGCGGCGATCTCTCGCACGCCTGCGGCGCGCTCCTGCGGGCCATGGGCGGCCTCGCCGTATGCGATCCGGAATATCGGCGCCACCTCGATGTAGAACCGCACCCGGCGCTCCACGTCCGCATCGATCGTCCTCGGATAGGCGGCCCACACCCGCTCCAGATCGCGCCAGCCGAGGTGATTGAGGACGCCCGCGAAGTCCAGCGCCGGGTCCGCGATCAGCGCATCCGCGAAGTCGATCACGCCGCTCAGCGCACCCCGCTCGTCGACCAGCAGGTGGTCGCCGCTGAGGTCAGCGTGGATCAGGAGCCGCGGTGCTCGCTCCGTGCCCCCCTGCGCGACGAACGCCTCGGCGCGGGTGCGGAGCCACCTCGCTCCCGCCGGACCGAGCGCCGGGAGCGACGATGCGATCAGCGGCTCGTAGTGCGATGCCCACAGGTCGACCTCGCGCGCGCCGTGCCGCGCGGCCTGACGA
>JAQCKI010000143.1 GCA_027592645.1 Chloroflexota bacterium
ACCGTGACGCCCCGCGCGGAGCGCACCTCGCAGCCCGGCCCGTCACAGCCACCGCGCAGTAGCGGGAGCGGCGACGGCGACGGCGGCGAAGAAGAGAAGCGGAAGCGCCGCCGTAGGCGCCGCGGTGGCCGGCGCCGCACCGGCTCCGGCCAGACGCCCGAGGGCGGGCCGCAGGCCTCGGAATAGGTCTCGCGGTAGACTTCGGCAACATCGAAGCGCCCTCAGTGGGCGCGGAAGGACAGGCGTGATGGCAGCCAACGCGGACGCGATCAAGAGCCTGGACTGGGTGCGCGCGCACCTGGACGAACCCACGGTGGTCTTCCTGCACGCCGGCACCGAGCGCAGCGAGTACGAGGCGGGCCACCTGCCCGGCGCGCGCTGGGCGCATGGCTACGACGACCTCACCGTGGTCCGCGACGGCGTCCGCGCGCTGGTGCCGCTGCGCGAGGAACTGGAGGCGACCCTGGGCCGCCTCGGCATCGACGAATCGAAGACCGTGGTCTTCGTCGCGTCCGGCAAGTCGATGTGGCCGCACCGCGGCTTCTGGGTGCTGCGCTACTACGGCTTCCCGACCGTCCACATCGCCGACCGCTCCCTCGCCGCGATGGCACGCGAGGGCGTTGTGCTGACGACCGATGAGCCACAAGTTGCGCCGGCTGTCTGCCGCCTCGCCGAGGGTGACGCCTCGGTGCTGTCGACGTGGGAAGAGGTGCTGGGCACCGCGCAGGGCCAGGGTGACGCCGTGATCCTGGACTGCCGCACGGACGGCGAGTACACCGGCCAGCCCGGAACCCACCCCGCGCCGCGCCTCGGGAGGATCCCCACCGCCACGCACCTCAACTGGGAACTGCTGGTAGACGCGGACGGTCGCTTCCTGCCGGTGGAGCAGCTGCGCAGCCTCTACGCTGCCGCCGGGATCGATGGCTCCCGCCCGGTCTTCCCGTACTGCGGCGGCGGGATTCGCTCGGCCGCCTCGTGGTTTGCGATGCACGAAGTGCTCGGATGGGAGCTCGCGCGCAACTACGACGGCTCCTGGGCCGAGTGGGCCGTCCGCGAGGATCTCCCGATCGCGCGAGGCTAGGCGAGGGCCGCTCGCAGAGCCCTCAGCCGCCCCGATCCGCCCGATCGGGCCGATCCGACCCCAGATCACGATGCCGCACGGACGTCGTCATGCTCGCGCGTACTCGCGCGGACGTGCTTCGGTGCCCGGGCGTAATTTACATAGAATTTACGTGATTGTGCGCACAAGCACTTGCGACACCCGTCACAGGGGTGCAAGATGGATACATCAGGGGACAGGGAAGAGCCGGAACGGCCAGGGGATAGGCCCCGACCGACAAGGGAATCCCGCAGCGCCCCGGAGTAGAAGGAACCGACCGTGAACGACATCCAGGACATCTATAACGCCATCATCATCCGTGGCCGGCGCTCGAACCCGACGTACGCCGAGGTCAAGCGCGATGCCCGCGCCGACCTGCTGAACCGGGCCGACCTCTCCTTTGGGGTCCGCATCTAGTCACTGCGGAGGCGGCCAGCGACACCCCCTCCGTCGCCCCGTCCCCCCGGTTACTCAGAAGGGCGCCTCCACCCCGGGAGGCGCCCTTCGCTTTGTCCGGCGATGGCTGCGGCGCCCGTGCGGGCACCGCAGCCCGAGGTGGCTAGTCCAGCACCGTCTCCTCCACCGCCACGTCGATCACCTCGCCCTCGCCCAGCAGGGCGTCGTCCGCGAAGCGTCGCGCCGCATCCGCCAGTGAGAGCGCCGTGCCGAGGTCGCCCGACACCACCGCGAACCCCACCTGCGCCCGCCCGACGTGATCCTGCAGGCCCACTTCAGCGGCAGACAGCCGCAGGCGCGAGCGCAGGCGCTCCACCAGCGAGCGGATCACCGCCCGCTTCTCCTTCAGGGAGTGGGATGCCGGGAGTTCGATGGTCAGCAGTACGGAGATCGTGACCACGTCATCGCTCCGTCCCGCGCGAGGTCGCGTGGCGCGCGGCTAGCCCTCGCGCGCCTCGTCATCGAGGTCTTCGATGCCCTCGGCGGCCTCGCGGTCGTGCTGCGCCTGCAACGCGTGCTCGGCGGCCACCGTCAGCGCCTGCACGTCGGCGGGAATCTCGACGCTGGCCGCCGCCGCGATCTCCTCGAGCGTGGGCTCGTCCACGGCGCCGTCGCCGGCGGTCGCCGGGTCGTCCGCCGGGAGCGGGGTGAGCGCGGCGAGGACTTCCGCCTCGTCGAGGCCGAGTTGCTCGCCGATCTCGCTGGCGGGCAGGTCGATGTCATCGGGCAGCGCCGGCAACTGGCCCGGCCGCTCCAGGCCGAAGTGCTCCAGGAAGCGTTGCGTGGTGCGGAACAGCGTCGGCCGGCCGGGGCCGGTGCCGAACCCGGCGGCCTCGATGAGTCCTCGCGCGCGCAGCGTCGCCACAGCGCCATCGCTGCTGACACCGCGCACCGCGTCCACCTGGCCGCGGGTGACCGGCTGGCGGTAGGCGATGATCGCGAGCGTCTCGAGCGCCGCCGTGGAGAGGCGCTTGTTCGCCTCCAGCCCCAGGAAGCGCTCCACCTGCGCGGCAGCGTCCGGCGCGGTAGTCAGTTGCACGCCCTCCGGTCCGCGCTGCAGGCGGATGCCGCGGTCGTTCTCCCGCAGTTGCTCGGCAAGCGTGTCCAGCGCGCGCTCGCACGTGACGATCGAGACCTCCACCGACCGCGCGAGGTAGCCCGTGTCGATCGGGTGGTCGGCGACGAAGAGCAGCGCCTCCAGCAGCGCGGGCAGTTGCGACAGGTCCTCGAAGGCGGCCGCCGGCTCCGGCTCGGACGCCTCCGCGATCACCTCGACCGCCGGTTCGTCGTCGGTGGGCGCGTCGTCAGCCTCAGCCGCCGCCGCGGGCGCAGGCTCATCGTCCGCATCGAACGGCCGAGGCGGCGCGAACACGCGCGGCTCATCGTTCGGCCCGTCCTGCGTCCCGGTCATCGAATCATCAGCCACGCGCGCGTCCCACCCTCAGGTCCAGTTCGTCGTATCGCACGTCTACCAGCGGCGCCTCGGACAGCACCACTCCCAGCCGCCACGCCGCGTCCATCGCCACCATGTCCACGGCCTCCAGCACCTCGTCGATGCGCGCATCCCGCGTCACCCGCAGGCGCGCGTGGATGCGGACGCCTCGGCGGTGCCGGTTCTCCACCCACACCGCCGCGCCACGGATGTCCGCGCGCTCTTCGATTTCGTCTCGGAGCGCGCCCGCAATCGCGTCGACCGCCATCCTCCCACGCCCGTCCGCCAGCCGCACGGCCCGGCGCGGGTGTGTGGCCCGGCCCCAGGCGATCGCCAGCGCCAGCGCGCCCGTGG
>JAQCKI010000144.1 GCA_027592645.1 Chloroflexota bacterium
GCGGGCCGAGCGCGCTCGATCGCTTCCGGGAGGGCGTGCCCGGCCGCCAGCGCCTCCGCCAGCAGCACCGCCCGCCAGCCCGCCGCCATCGCCCCTTCGCCGGTCTCGAGCACCTCGAACGCCACGCCGCGCGCCTCGAGCGCTTCGCGGACGGCCTCCGTGACGCCGTCGGGCGCGCCGTAGCCGTCGCCGGCCGGGACGTAGACCACGGTGGAGGCACCATCCTCCGCGGCACCGATGCACGCGGCGATCGCGGGCTGAGGGTCGAGCGCGCCGCCCGCCTCCAGCGACAGGCGCGGGATGTTCTCGCGCGTGACAAGCAGGGGCACGTCGGACGGGGCGACGACGATGCCGGGCAGCGCGGCGAGGGTCCGCGGCAGGCAGAGATCGGCATCGACGACCACGGCGAAGGTGGGGCGGGGGGTCATGGTGGTTCCTCGCAGGGGGCGCAATCGCTCCGCAGGCGACGCTGACCGATAGCACGTGTCCGGGGGGTGTGTTAGCGTTTTCGGGCACGGAGACGCCGTTCTGGCATCACCGTCTGCGGCAGACTCCCCGGCCGGGGGCGCCGCTCCTTCCCCGAGTGTAGAGACGAAGAGTCAGAGACGGATACCGAACAGCGCATGCCGACGGCCGAAAAGTCCCCCACCATCCAGCAGTACCAGCGCACCGAAGGCGACACCGGTTCCCCCGAGGTCCAGGTGGCGCTGCTCACCAACCGCATCACGCATCTGACGCAGCACCTGCGCGAGCACAAGCACGACTTCTCGACCCGTCGTGGTCTGTTGAAGCTCGTTGGTCAGCGCCGTCGCCTGCTTCGCTACCTCGCGAAGCGGGACGTCGGTCGCTACCACGCCCTGATTCAGTCACTCGGACTGCGCCGCTAGGCGCAGTCCGCTTCGTTTCCGGGGGTGTCGCTCGTCACCCTCGGAAGGCCGTCCGAGTCCCCAGACCCGGCGCGCCGCGGACGATTCGCCGATCCGCAGAGCGGTCCCGCAACCTCCCGCCGCACGGCGGAACCCGCGACCACCCGCCCCGCAGACCCCTCGGACCGTCAGTTGCGCGCTCGGCACAGGCCGGGCACGTCGCGTTACTGTAGACGAGAGATAAAGAGAACCAAGACTAAGGATCCGCAACAGATGAATACCGGCGCGCAAACGCGCACCTTCACCCGCGAGATCGAAGGCCAGACCTTCGAAATCGGCGTCGGCCGACTCGCCCCCAATGCCCTCTCCGCCTGCACCATCCGCTACGGCGACACTGTGCTGCTGGTCACCCTGAGCGATGGCGATCCCCGCCCCGGCATCGACTTCTTCCCGCTGACGGTCGACTTCGAAGAGCGTATGTACGCCATCGGCAAGATTCCCGGCTCGTTCTTCCGCCGAGAGGGCCGTCCGGGCACGGAGGCCACGCTGGCCGCCCGCATGACGGACCGCCCGATTCGTCCGCTGTTCCCGAAGGGGTTCAAGCGCGAGGTGCACGTGGTGGCCACGCTGCTCGCCTCTGACCGCCAGAACCCGGCGGACGCACTCGCCACGGTCGGCGCCTCCACCGTCATCAACACCTCGTACCTGCCGTTCGAGGGCCCCGTCTCCTCCGTCCGCGTCGCGCGGGTGGACGGCCGCTTCAAGGCCTTCCCGACCTACGCGGAGATCACCGCGTCTGACCTGGAACTGACCGTCGCCGCCACGGACGACTCCGTCGTCATGATCGAGGCCGGTGCGAAGCAGATTCCGGAAGCGGAACTCATTGAGGCGATCGAGTTCGCCGAGGGCGTCTGTCGCGAGTTGAACGCCCTGCAGCGCGAAGTGATCGCGGCTGTGGGTGTGGCGAAGATGAACTGGCACAAGCCGGATGACGACGCCGCGCTGCGCGGCCGCATTGAGGCAGCGCTGGCCGACCAGAAGGACATGATCTTCAAGTCCGTCATGGGCGAGGGCTTCCGCGGCTTCGACATCGTCGCCAAGTACGTGGAAGAGCAGTTCACCGCCCAGGGCGACACGGACTTCGACCACCGCGCGGTGCTGGCGATGACGGAGGCGGTCATCAAGACCACCGTCCGCGATCACATCCTGAACACCGGCACGCGTGCGGACGGCCGCACGCCGGACGCGATCCGCAACCTCTCCTCGGACGTGGGCGTGCTGCCCCGTGTCCACGGCTCCGGCCTCTTCCAGCGCGGTGAGACGCAGGTGCTCACCGTGGCCACGCTCGGCACGCTGCGTGACCGCGCTCGCATCGACGCCATCGCGCCGGGCGAGTGGAAGATGTTCATGCACCACTACAACTTCCCGCCGTTCTCGGTGGGTGAGGCGCGCCCGATGAGGGCCGCCGGCCGCCGCGAGATCGGCCACGGGATGCTCGCCGAGAAGGCGATCGAGGCCGTGCTGCCGACGTTCGAGGAGTTCCCGTACGTCCTGCGCCTGGTCTCGGACGTGCTGTCCTCCAACGGCTCCACCTCGCAGGGCGCCGTCTGCGGCTCCACCCTGGCGCTGATGGACGCCGGCGTGCCGATCCTGGCCCCCGTGGCCGGTATCGCCATGGGCCTGGTGACCAGCGACGAGATGGCGACCAAGTGGGAACTGCTCACGGACATCGCCGGTATCGAAGACGCACTGGGCGATATGGACTTCAAGGTGGCCGGCACTGAGAACGGCGTCACCGCCGTGCAGCTGGACATCAAGCTGAAGCGCCTGCCCCCGAACTTCCTGCAGGAGGTCTTTTCCAAGGCTCGCGACGCGCGCCTGAAGGTCCTGGAAGTGATGCTGGACGCGATCAACGCGCCTCGTGATGAGGTGGGGACGTTCGCACCGAAGATCACGGTCATCCACATCGACCAGGGCAAGATCGGTGCGGTCATCGGCCCAGGCGGCAAGGTGATCAACGCGATCATCGCCGCCACCGGTGCCTCCATCGACATCCAGGAGGACGGCACCGTCTTCGTGGGTGGCACGGACTCCAAGTCCGTGGAGGGCGCCGTCCGCCAGATCGAAGGCCTGACCCGCGAAATCCAGGTCGGCGATGTCTTCGAAGGCCCGGTCTCGCGCATCATGTCGTTCGGCGCGTTCGTGGAGATCCTCCCGAACAAGGACGGCATGGTCCACATCTCCGAACTGTCCGAGGACCGTGTCGACCGCGTCGAGGACGTGGTTAACATCGGTGACGTCGTGAAGGTGCGCGTGATTGAGGTGGACAACCTCGGCCGCGTGAACCTCTCGATCCGCCAGGCCAACAACGATGGTGCCGTGGGCTTCACCGGCGACGGTGAGGGCGAACGCCGCAATGGCGGCGGCGACCGTGGCCCGCGCGGTGGCGGCGGCGGCGGTGGCCGTGGCGG
>JAQCKI010000145.1 GCA_027592645.1 Chloroflexota bacterium
GCCGGCGCTCCCGGCTGCCGTCGCACCTTCGAGGTGCCCGCCGGCAGCGACGACGTACGCGGCGCTCGATGTGCCCGTGCCGCCGGCGGCGATCACGGGGAGCCGCTGCTCCCACGCCCGTGCGCGCGCGGTCGCCTCGCCGGGGCCGTCATGGTGGCCACCACACCACGTGAGGAGCGTCGCGCCACGTGCGCGGAGCGAGGCGGCGACCGTGGCGGTATTGCCCTCCGACCCGGCGAGCAGCCCGACCCGACAGCCGTGGAGCGTGACGACCGGCGGTAGCGTCTCGCCCGGCGTGAAGCCGGCAGCTGTCTCGCGCTCGTTCAGTACGCAGGCGCGATGCGCGACGACGGTGCGCCCGGCCTCGACGGCGAACGCGGTCTTGTATGTGACGCCATCGACGCGCTCGGTCAGCACGACCACGACGGCAACGCCGGATTGTGCGCTCAGGGCTTCGATCAGCGGCAACGTTTCCGTCTTCGACACCGCGCGCGGGTCTCCACCCGCGAGGTCCGGGAGCACCACGATGCCTGCGCCGGCGGCTGCCGCAGCGCCGACCAGCGCACGCACCGACTCCATCAGTTCCACCGTGGATGGCACCGGGTCGAGCGCCACCGCAGCGACAATGATCGGCCCGGCCGCCTCTTCCGCATGCCCCGATACGCCTGGTGCCACCTCGGGCGGCTCAATCGCGCTCGGGCGTGCGGCGTCCAGGTCGATATCGTGCAGGACGATGCCGGTCTGGCTGGCCGGTGCGCGCACGGCCCACGCCCCGCTCGGCGTCACGATGCCCGCGCCGCCGGTGAAGTGAGTGACCGGCGGCTCAGTGCCAGTGCGTCCTGCCGAGACGATCCACGCCCCCGCCTCCGCCCCGCGCGCCGGCAGCAGGTAGTCGGCGGGGGATTCACTTCGGGCACCGCGTACCCAGCCACGCGGTGCGCCGGTGCTGATGATCATCTGCGTACCGACCGAGGCGATGGACGCCGTCCAGCGCGGATCCAGCAGGTCCGCGCCGGCGACCAGCGCAGCGGGGATCGCTCGCGGGTTCGCCATCACCGGCCCCTCGCCGGGGGTGAACCATGGCGCCGGGGTCGCTTCGGAAGCGCGGGCGATCTCCACGCCGTCCGGCGCGAACAGCACGGCGCTGTTGAGCAGCCGCGAGGATGAATCGCGCAGCACCACGCCAGCCGCCACGTAGCAGCCGGCCCTGCGCGCCCGGTCGCCGATCGCCCGCAAGATCTCCGAGTCCGCATACCAGGAGGTGCGCGCGACAGCCTCGGTATCGCCCAGATAGGAGCCAGGCACAATCGCTTCCGGCAGGACGATCAGGTCGGGCTCGTCGCGCGCGGCATCGTCGATGCGTTGGAGCGCCTCGGCGAACGCGGCCTCGTAGCCGGCAAGCGCACCGGCGGTCAGCTGCAAAATGGCAACGCGGAAGGGATCAACCACGGGTCTAACGTTCGCGGACGGGGTTGCGAAGCACCATGCCGCCGACGCGCACCTCGCACACGTCGCCGGGCTTGATCTGACCGGTCTGGCCCGGCGTGCCGGTGTAGACCAGGTCGCCGCGCTCCAGCGTGATGTACTGCGACACGTGCGCGATGCACTTGCGGATCGAGTGGATCAGCAGGCTGGTGTCGGACTCCTGCTGCTTGTGCTTCCCGATCAACCCCGCCACCTCGATCTTCTCGGGCTTCAGGGAGGTGTCGATCCACGGGCCCACCGTGGTGAAGGTGTCGCTGGACTTGGCGCGCCACCACTGGAGGTCTGCCTGCTGCCAGTCGCGGCCGGAGACATCGTTCCCAGCGGTGTAGCCGAAGACGTGGGCGTCCACCTCCGCCTCCGAGATCGCGCGGGCGCGCTTGCCGATCACCGCGACCACCTCTGCCTCCATGTGGACGTTGGTCCAGCCGGGCGGCAGGACGATCGCCTCGTCCGGGCCGATGATGGAGGAGGGGGCCTTCAGGAACGCCTGCGGCTCGGAGGGTGGCGTGCGGTCGCCCGCGTGGCTCTTGTAGTTCACGCCAATCGCCAGCACCTTGGTCGGCTTCGTGGGGGCCAGGAACTGGACCGCGGAGAGTGGATGCGACTCGCCGGTGGGCGTCAGCGGGCCAAAGACACCGCCCGCGACCAGCTGTGCGCGGCGTCCCTGGATGATCGCCGTGGAAGTCTTGCCGTTCACCCGCACCCGCGCCACGCGCATGTTGTCGCTCCCGGACTGGTCGTGATGTGTGATCGCTGTGGCGGCCCGGGGCCGCCAGCGCTCGCATGCTATCAGTGAGGACGGGCGCCCGCTCTGCCGCCGCTCACCGTCACCCGATCGACCGGCCCAGCGCTGCCGCGATCAAGTACGCCTCTGCGCCCTGCTCCATGGCGTGCTCGATGACCAGCTGGCGCACCGTCGTGTTGGTGCCGTCCGGCGACACGCCGGTGTCCACTGGCTCGTCCATGCGCGCGTGATCGATCGACGCGTACGCATCCCCGAGCTCCGCGTGCGCGGTGTTCAGCGCTTCTGCGCGCTCAGTGATCGATGTGGACAGAATTATTTTTGATGACACCTCGGGCCGAAGAACGACGTCGGCCCCCTGTGCCTGAGCAACGCGAAGCAGGCCGGCGGCGAACGTGCGATGGCGTTCGGTCGCGCGCGCGATCACCTCAGTCACCGTGACACCGCGATCGGCTTCGCGTGCAGCATCGAGATCGTCGATGCCGTGAATCGCCAGGAATAGCAGGCGATGCGCGTCCATCAACACGATCATCGGATCGATGCGGGCGAAAAGATCGGAGGCGTCTGGCTGTTGCATGGCGCGCAGTGTACGCGTCGCACGCGCGGCGTTCCGAGGTGCGCGCTCGTTCGATTCGGAGTCGTCGCGGCGAGCCGTCGAGGCGCATGCGTCGATCGGCGGTGCGCAAAAAGATGTCCACAAACCTTGTGGACATCTTGTGAGTAAGTGCATACGTGTTAGCCTTTCACTAACAACCCGGGGCTCAACATCGAGGTGCGATGATGGCCACTGCGAGGAAGCCCGCCGCGACGAAGACGTCGACTGCGGCCAAGAAAACAACCACTGCGAAGCCTGCGGCGCGAGCCGCAGCGAAGCCCGCTGCGAAGCGTGCGACGACGACGCGGGCGGCTGCGAAGCCGGCCGCGAAGAAGAAGACGACGACCCGGGCTGCCGCCAAGCCGGCGGTGAAGCGGGCGACGACGACCCGAGCGGCGGCCAAGCCGGCCGCGAAGAAGGCAACCACGACCCGCGCCGCCGCCAAGCCCGCTGCCAAGCGAGCAACGACGACCCGGGCCGCT
>JAQCKI010000028.1 GCA_027592645.1 Chloroflexota bacterium
AACCGTCGCGCCCCAGATGACGGCCGTAGCCGTCGCAGCGTCAGCGTCCACGCTGGTGACAACGGTGAAGTTAGCCGTTGCACCAGTCGCAGTCGGGTTCTTGACGCCCGGGATCGTGAAGTTGTTCGTCGCAGCGACGGCCTGCGCACATGATGTCATCGTGAATGACACCACCTGTGCAGCACCGGTCGCCACAACGGTCGTGCAGGCAGCACCAGCACCGGTCGCCGTAGCGCCAGCGATCGTGCCCTGCGGAACGACGAACCCAGCCGGGAACGTCACAGCACCGGTCGTGATGGCGGTGGTCGCAGATGGCGTGTAGACAACCATCCAGGTCTCAGTGAGACCGGCGGCGTGGATCGGCGCAGTCGGTGTGACCGCCGAGACGGCAGTTGCGTGCGCCACCTTCGCCGGACCAGTGACCAGCAGGGTCACCGCCAGCACTGCAGCGAGGGCGACAAACGAGCCGTACCACGCAAAGTTCTTAAAGTGAGTCAAACAAGTCCTCCTGGACTTTTGCCCTGCACCCGATGTGGGGACAGAGGCTCATGCATGGTCAAACGTGTGTGCTTACTGCTTCGGCCTCCCCTTTCCCGGTTCGGACCCGGGTCGGGTAATGCAGGCGGTTGATACCGCCGCTCGAGCGAGACGCCACCAAACGCCGCCTGCTCGCCCCGGACATCCGATCACATGGGTATGCACATCGTAGACAGGGCACGCACAACGCGCACCCTACCTCGACGCATCCCCGAGAACGCAGCCGGAGGGCTTCGGGTTAACCCCACCCCCCGGAAACATCTCGGAATCTCCCGGCCCCGCCGAGCAGAGCCGTGCGAGGCGCCCGCAGGCACACCGCTACACCCCAGATAACGTCTTCCCGTCACAAACGTTCCCGTTAAGGCGCATACACCGTATCGCCTCGGACGAGATCGCCCGCCCCCACGAGGCCGCGACGGGCTCAACGCCCGCAGCGGCCCTCGGAGGCCGCCCACCGGCACACACCCCTCGGGACAGGAGTCTGCGCCGCCTCGGTCGCACCGAGACCGGCGGATCATCGCGATTCCGCCGTCACATCTCCGTCACAGGCGGGTGAGCCAGCGAGCGTGCGCGGGAGTTCAAGCGACCTCCGCGGAGCACGCCGATGCGCGCGCGGGCGAGGCCGATGCGCCGCCGTTCGCACTGAGCCCGTCGAAGTGCGCCCTCAGTCCGACCACCCCCCGATGAGCCCTCGGACCGACCGCGCGAGCGCTGGTGGACGCATCGGAAGGCTGCCGCCTCCACCTCCGTTCGCACTGAGCCCGTCGAAGTGCGCCCTCAGTCCGACCACCCCCGATGAGCCCTCGGACCGACCGCGCGAGCGCTGGTGGACGCATCGGAACGTCGCGGCACCACGGCGGCGGTTCGACCGGCTCACCGCGAGCGGACTGGGAGGGAGCCCCACCTCCGGTTCCGTTCGCCGTCACGGTTTTGTAATCGCCCGTTAACCCTCCGAGACTCCACGCGTTATCCCCATTGCAACGGGGAGAGAAGCAGCACGAGCCTGGCGCAACCAGAGCCTCCCGGACGTACACTCTGTACCTCCATCGGGGGCAAGGAGCCGCCAACCATGCCGGATCTGCCGGGCTCGTTCAGCCGATACCCCTCGAAGCAGGCGGGGATGCAGGCCGGTGTGGAGCGTGCGCTCGTTGAGCGCGCGCAGCATGGCGACCAGCAGGCCGTGGGCGACCTCTATGACGCGCACGTGGGCCCCCTCTACCGCTTCTGCCTCGCCCGTGTCGGCAACGAAACCGACGCGGAAGACCTCACCGAGGAGATCTTCCTCAAGGTCATGCGCGGCATCCGCGGGTTTGAGTGGCGGCCCATGGGGCAGACAGAGGATGGAGACGAGCGCAGCCCCTTCCGGGCGTGGCTCTTCCGCATCGCTCGCAACCACGTGGTCTCCCACTACCGGCGCGCCTCCGTCCGGAGAAGCGCCGGCGAAGTCCCGGAGACGATCGAGGACGACCGCCGCGGCCCGGCCGAACTGGCCGAACTGCGGCTCACCGTGGATGAAGTCTTCGCAGCCGTGGAACGGCTGCCGCAGGCACAGCGGGAGGTCATCCTCCTGAGATTCGGGTCCGGCCTCTCTGTCGCGGAAACGGCGGAGGCACTGGACAAGCAGCAGACCAACGTGAAGGTGCTCCAACACAAGGGCATCAAGCGGCTGAAGGAATTCCTGGCAGAGATCAACGCGGCGCAGGTCGCGCCCTCTACCGGGGAACGCGGGGCAAGATGACGGACGGGCGCAACCACATGCCGGGCGAAGACGGGGAACTGCTCCCCTTCACCCCGCGTGACCGCTCTCAGGCCATCGAAGAGGACACCCTCCTCTCCCCCGCCGACATCGCCGAGGTCATGCGCTTCGACGAAGCCCTCCACCGCATCGAGTCTGGTGAGACCGTTGACCTGGACCCGCGCGAGGACCCGGCCCTCGTCGGCCTCCTGTCCGCCGCCGACGGAATGCGCTCCGCCATGGAAGACGTGACGGAAACGCACGCCTTCCACTCGTTCCAGCACCGCTCCCGTGCCGCCCTCATCCACCAGTTGGAAGTGGACGCCCGCCCGGACACCATCGTCACCTGGCGTCGTGGCCGCCTCTTCACCGGCCTCGCCGCCGCCGCCGCGAGCATCGCGCTCTTCAGCTTCACGCTCGGCGCTGGCAACCTCAACATCGATGGCATCCGCGGCACCGGCCCCATCACCCCCAACCTCACCGTCGCCACGACGCAATCTGAAATGCAACGGCTCGCGCAGGCGCTGGATGACATCCAGCAGCGCACCCAGCTCGGCCAGACCGTCCCGGCCCCCCTGCTGCACAGCGTGGTGGAGAACGCCGCCGCCATGGCCAGCGCGATTGAGACGAACCCGGCCCGCTTCGACCGCACCTCGGTGGCCGCCTTCGCGGAGACCGCGCAGGCCAGCCAGAGCGTGCTGAGCAGCGTCACCCCGGAAAGCGGCGCGGAGGGTGCCCTGACCGCCGCCCAGCGTGCTGCACGAGACGGCGTTGTCGTCGCCACGCGCTACCTCGACGAGGCGGACGCCACCGCGACGCCGACCGCCACAGCGGAAGCGACCCCGACGGCGGAACCGACCGCAACGGCAGAAGCGACACCCACCGCAGAGGCAACGCCCACCACCGAGGCCACCGCCACCGCAGAGGCGACCGCAACCGAGGGCACCGAGTCCGAGGATGACGCCGAGGCTGAGACGCTGGAGCCGTAGGGTTCGTCCGGCTACTGCTCGGCGAACCTCAACATCAGCACCTGCCCGCTATCCACCAGCGTGAGCGAGTTCGCCCACGCCGGCCGGCCACGCGCGTACGACTCGACACCGGACAACTTGAACGCCCATACGGCCTGCACCGGCCGCCCCGCCGCCAGGTGAAGGAAGCGCGCCGGGTACCCGTCCGGGCCGTTGTAGATCACCAGCGCCAACGGGACGTCCGCGGCCGCAGCCGCGCCGAGGATCCTGGCCCCCTCCGCCCCGACCGGAAGCAGCGGGCCCAGCCCGACCAACGTGCCGAGGTCTACGCGCCGTGCGCCTGAGCCCTCCGGTACCAGCGGCAGCGCCACGGCGCGCGACTGGATCAGCGTCAGCAATCGCTCCCGTCGCGCCTCCGGGAACGCCTCCTTGAACAACGCCATCACCCCGGCCACGTGGGGCGCAGCCGCCGAGGTGCCGCCGAAGCCGGCGGTGGACGCCGCCAGCCCCGTGGGCGCCAGGATCTCCGGCTTCAGGCGCCCGTCCACCGTCCGCCCGCGCGAGGAGTACGGCGCCTCCTGCCGCGTCGCCGCCACCGTCAACGCTCCCACCGTCACGACGCGGGCATGATCCGCCGGTTGCGAGAGCGACCCGGCGGCCGTCGCAAACTCCAGCGGGAGGCCTCGGTCGGGCGAAGCCACCACCATCAGGTCGAGCAGGCGTGGCAGGTCCGAGCGCACTTGAACAACCCGGACGTAGTACGTCCCGGTGCGGGTGGCCAGTACCTGCAGGCTCTCCACGGGGTTGCCGCTGCAGTTCTGAACGCCTCGGGCGGCACGCACCAGCGCCGCATCCGGGCCAAAGAGTGCCAGGTCGTAGTCGGAGCAGGCCGCGCCCCAGACGTCATCCCACCGGAGCGAGACGGTGATCAGATCACCGGCGGTGAACTGGTGGCCGTTCTCCGGCACCCCGAACGCGAACTCGTGCACACCGTCCAGGTCATCGTCACGGTAGGGCCCGGCCCAGTGTTGTTGCGCCCAGTTGCCCGCCGCCACCGACCACGCAATCCCGGCGTCCGCCGCCCGGCCCACCACCTGGTTCACCGGCCCCGTGCCATCGCCGGGGCCATTGTGGATGTAGCCCAGCGAGAACGAGATCACGTCCACGCGCTGCTCGATCAGGTAGTCCACCGCCGCGGAGAGTTCGGTCACCGTCGAGAAGTTCACCAGGTAGAGCGCGGCGCCCGGTGCGGTGCGGTGGATGATCTCCGCCGCGCGCCGGCCGTGCTCGGTCCCCCCGCTGATGCTGCCGTCCGCACGGAAGGACCGAAGCACGGCGTCCGCCGGTAGCGTGTTCCCCAGGGCCGCTTCCACGCCGTGGAAGCCAGAGTCCAGCACGCCCACGCGCGTCCCGTGCCCGGAGAACCCCGCCGAGCGCCACCGCGCCGCGCCGATCAGTTCATCCGCCGGCACCACCGCCGGGGTCAGCGCCTGCAGCGGCATCATCAGCGCCGGCGCCTCGATGCGTACGACATCGCCCGCCGCGCGCAGCGCCGCCTCCGCCGCAGGGGTCACCAGCGCCTGTATGCGGCCCCCCGAAACCACCTCGATGACCCCGCCCAGATCGATGACCAGCGCCTCCGCCTCCTCGATGGTGCGCAGCGCCACCAGTTCGACGCGCACCCGCCCCTCAGGCGCGACGCTGATATCGGCGGCCAGCGCCGCCGGGCGCTCGAAAGCCGCGGCGAAGAAGATGGCCGCGCTGACGAGCAGCAGCGAAACCGTGCGCAGAGGCGGGGCGTGGCGCATACCGGGGCGTCCGTGGGTCCATCAGTGGTGGGACTCGGTGCCCCGGAGTGTACCGGAGGCGCAATGCCACGCCCGGGTGGGTTCGGGCATCGGAGGTGGCATCATGGATCCATGCCCCTCGAAGACGTCCTGCACATCAACACGCTCCTGAAGGAGCACGGCTTCGAGCGCGTCGCCTCGCAGCAGGTTGCCCGCGCGGCCCTGATCGAGGCGGGCCTCACCAACTCGCGCAAGCAGAACATCGCTGCCGACAAGCGTGACCGCGTGACCGCGATCATCGAGGAGCGCATCGCCCGGGTCTGCGGAGCGCCCGCGTGCCTCGCGGCGCTCGATGCCAGCGGGCGGCGCGTGGTGGAGGTGGCATCGAAGTCGTGCGAGGTATGCGGCGGCAGCGACAACACGCGCGCGCTCAACCAGATGTCACAGGACCTCATCGCCGCCGGGCGGCCGCGCCTGCTCGTGGTCGGCGGGTCGCCCAACGCCCACACGCAGTTGCGCCAGTCACTCGCCGGGTCGGGCGTGGAGGTGGAGACGGTCCCCGGCGACCGCCCCACGGGCAGCAGGCATGCTCGAGAACTGGTGGACCGCGCAGACGTGGTGGTCATCTGGGCGAACACGATCCTGGACCACAAAGTCTCCACGGCCTTCACCGGCGTGGCGCCCGAGAAGACATTCACCTGCGCCCGACGGAGCGTCTCCGCGCTGGCGCAGGAGGTTTCGCGGCACGTCACCCGCCAGCGGTAGGCGATTCCCAATTCCGTGGAGGGCTGAGCGCTTCCCCACGTCCGCGGGTGAAGGTACGCTGCGCCCGCTGAGTCCCGGGAGGGTCATGTGATCGCGAAGCTCTTTGGACGCGCCAAGATGTCCTACCGCGGCGTGGCAAAGCAGCCGTCGCGCGGCGCATGCTGCGTCGGGCGCGACCTGATGCCTCGGTGGCGCGGGCCGGTCCAGATGGAAGACGACAGCAAGGCGATGGGCTTCGTCTGCCACCAGTGCGGTCGCGAGTACCTGCCCGAAGAAGTGCAGGGCCGCCGCCTGATTCGCGACGAGTAACCCTCGAGCACGATCGGTTCAGAACACCCGGACGGCCGGCGGATCGCCGGCCGTCGGTGATCTCGGCGACCTCAGGACCTACTCCTCGGACGGGCGCGTGCCGGTCACGGGCACCGGATCCGGATCGCGCTTCCAGACCAGGTACGAATAGACCACCACCCAGCCGAGCGCGATGCCGCCCGCAACCAGCGAGCCGATGATGAACCACGCCTGCTGAACGATCGCCATCAGCATCAGCGCCGCGCCCATGCCCATGAACACCCGCCCACCGAGGCGGTGCGTGGCGTCCCACGACCGGACGCTGGCGAGCGTCCACGGGGTGCGGATGCCGGCGAAGTAGTTGGGGCGCAACTTCCCCATGATGTTCCCCATCACGACGAACATTACGCCGACAGCGAGCGGAATGATCCAGCCAACGGCGCCCCCCCACCCGAGCGCGGCCGCGATCAGCGCGCCCTGGATCACCGCCATCAGTGCAACCACGGACAGGCGAATCGCGGCGTACGGGCCCGCCATGGAGTCATAGTTCGCGCGGCCCGGGTCCAGCCGCGGGATGAAGGCCAACAGCAGGTACATGCCGACCGTCACGGCGGGCATGATCCCCAGCGCCTCCCAGCGGCTCCCCCAGCCGTCCACCTCGCCTCGGGCGTTCCAGTGCATCGGCACCGGCTCGTCCACGAACGGCCACGCGATGGCGGACGCAGCGACGATCGCGACCACGAGCGCGATCTGCGGTGCTTCGCGCCTCCACGACCAGGCCAGCGGGCTCCCTACCTTCATCGTGCACCTCCATCGCGACCGCTGCGGCTCCGCGCCGCGCGGCCGGCCCCCACCATCCCCATCACCGCCGCCACCGCCTCGTCCAGCACGGAGAGCGTGGCGCTGTAGACCACGCGCGTCCCCTGCCGTTCAGAGACGATCAGCCCCGCCTGTCGCAGCACGGAGAAGTGCCCCGACATCGTGGACTTGGCGAGGTCAAAGTGCTCCGCGAGATCGCCGGCGGACATTGCCCCGCGCTCGGAGAGCAGTCGCAGCACCTCGCGCCGTGTCGGATCGCCCAGCGCACGGAACACTTCGTCGATGGCCATCAGCCGCCCTCAATGATTCGTTATTTCGCTAACTACCGAATCATACCACCGGGCGACGCCTATACTGAAGCCCGTGGCAGAAGATCCGCTCCTGAACCGCCCCCCCGATGACACAGAGGAACGCCCGATCTCGGAGGCGTCGCGGTTGCTGATGGGCGGGCCCGTGGTGCTGGTCACCACCACCTGGCGCGGCAAGACCAACGTGATGCCACTGGCGTGGCACATGCCGCTCTCCTCCAAGCCGCAGGTGATCGGCATCTCCGTGGAGCAATCACGGCACTCGGCGGAGATGATCAGCCACGCACAGGAGTTCGCCCTCAACTTCCCGAAGCGGCCCTACCTGCACCACGTCCAATACCTGGGTGCGCTCTCCGGCGAGCAGATCGACAAGCTCGATGCACTGCAGATGGAGACGTTCCCGTCCACCACCATCACCGCACCCCTGATCGCGGACTGCGCGGCGTGGATCGAATGCCAGGTGGTGGAAGTCACGCCGATCGGTGACCACATCGTCTTCGCCGGCCTGGTCACTGCCGTCCGCATCGATACGCGTTCTTACGAAGACGGTCGATGGAGCATCGGCGACGACGAGCACCGGCCGCTGCACTTTCTCGGCGGCCACACCTACTCCGCGCTCGACCGCGCGCTGCAGGCTCGCCTGCCGCACGACTACGAGGCGCCCGAGCGGGTGTTGCGCGACCGCATCCTGGAAGAGTTGGAACTCACCCGCGAGGCGCGCGAGCGTCGCGAGGAACAACTCGCGATGTTGGAGCGCGAGATCGAACGCGGCAACGTGGTGGACATCGACGAACTCAAGATCGAGATCGACACCGGCGATGACCGGCCGCTGGACCTCAGCCGGGGCGCCATCCTCTAGCGGGTCGTTGGCCCGACGGCGCATTCCATGAACACCATCCCGTACGGGTTGTGCGCGGGCGGTGCGACCTCCACGTATCCCAGCCGCCGGTACCACTCGATCACGTCGAGGCGTGAAGGCATCACGTCCAGCACCACCTTCGTCAACCCCGCGTCGAATGCGAGCGCATGCGCCGCGCTCATCAGCACGCCAGCGGCACCGCCACCGCGGTGACCCGGCCGCACGAACAGGCGTCGCACCTCGGCGGTTGTCCCGTCCAGCATCCGTACGCCGGCGCAACCGACGGCCTCGTCACCGTCGAGCGCGAGCAGGAGGTCACCGGGCGCGCGGTAGACGGCGGCTGGGTCGGCCTGCTCCTCACGCAGGCTCGGCGGCAGGTCGTTCGGCGCGGCGACGACGGCGCGCCCCGCCTCCACCTCGGTCGCGGCCATGTACTCAAACAGCAGGTGTCGCGCTTGCTCGAGCCGCTCCACGCTGAGGCCGGTGGTAACGACGATGGTCATGCGCGGGAGGATAACGCTCGGACTTCGGGAGTCGCCCTGCGCGCACGCAGACGGGGCGCCTCGCGGCGCCCCGTCACATCTCTTCAGTTCGACTCGGCGCGATGCGCGACCTAGGCGCTCGCCTCGGTCGACTCTTCGTCGTCGGCTTCCGCAACGGCCTCGGGCGCCTCGTCGCGGATTGCGCGGGGGCGCGGTGCGACATCGATCAGTGCGCGGTCGGCCTGATCCGCCTGCTCCAGCACGGAGCGGGCGAAGTCGGACTTGGCGGCCACGGCCTCCAGCGACCGGCGCAGTTGCTGCACCGTGCGACCGATCTCGGCAGGGTCAGTGGAACCGGATTCGGCGAGCTTGCCCAGCGCCTCCTGGCGGTTGGACAGGTAGTCCTTCACCGCGGCGAAGGTGTCCGAACGCATCGCGTCCAGCATCCGCATCATCACGCGACGCTGCTCCGCTAGGTTCTGCTCCAGCGCCTCAATGTCGCTGTCGAAGCGGGTGAGCGCGGCCTCCACGGTGTCGCGCTGCTGGTCGCCGTAGCGCAGGAACGGGACGCGCTGCTGATCGATCTGTTCGCGCGTGTCCGTGATGCGGCGTCGCTGCTCCTCAACGTAAGGTGCGACGTTGCGCGCTACGTGGTCCGTGCCGCCGTCCTGGATGCGGCGCTCCAGCGCCGTCAGGTTCGACTCTTCGCCGTCCGCGTACTCGTTCAGCGGGCGCAACCGGGTTCGGTCGCTCTTCATCTTCCCGACGAGATCCAAAGCGCATCACTGCACCCCTCTCCGGAACACTAGCCCGCACTCGGGTGTCGGCACCCGGTACGTCCGCGGTGGCGCGCACTTCAACGCGACCAACCTCCTGCATAGGACTCGCACCATAACGCACGGCCTGTGGAAGCGGTTGCCGGCGTCGCGACAGCCACGTTGGTACCACGAGCGCCGCGGCTGCCAGCATCACCACCAGGGAGATCAGCGCCGGCATCGTCAATGCGAAGCCCGCGCGCGGCAGGCTCGCGTCGAAGACCGTGCCGTCGGAGGCGGGTCGGATCACGATCGGCGTCGCCTCGACGGGCTGAAGCGACGCCAGTTCAGACGCGGTCAGATCCACCGGCCGCCCGGCCAGCGCCGCTGTCTCCACCGGGAGCAACGGAGGCGCCGCCAGTGCGAACGGCTCAAAGGCCGCCGATGCGACATCGCGGATCATGGTGAGCGCTGCGTTGAAGTCCTCGTGCTCCGTCATCACCACTAGGACAAAATCGCCGCCCGGGGCGCGGACGATGCCCACGTCGTGCAGCCACGTGTCCAGCGTTCCCGTCTTGTGCGCGATCGGCGTCCCGGCCGGCAAGCCGGCAGGGATCATGTCCTCGATCTCCTGCTGGGCCAGCGTCAGGTACATGGCACGGCTCGCGTCCGCGCCCACCACCTCGCCCGTATAGATCTGGCGGTACAACTTCGCCTGGTCAGCGGGGGTGGAGACGAAGCGGCTGAGGATCTCCGTGCCGGGCATCGCCAACCACTCAGGCGTCTCCGCGACCAGGGCCACGCCCAGGTGCTCGCGTAGCGCCAGCGCAGAGGTGTTATCGGAAAATACGATCATGCGGTTGGCAGCCACGCCCACGGTGGTGGCCACAGGGCCGGCCAGACGCACCTCCACCGGGTCGTCCACGTATGGTGCGGGCATGATCAATTCGTCATTCAGCGCCACCAGGCCGGCGTCCACCTGCCGGTACAGCTCGGCGAGCACCAGGGTCTTGTAGAGGGACGCCATCCGGAACTCGCGGTCGGCCTGTAGCGAGCACTGCTCGCCTGTCTCCAGATCGATCAGCACGAAGCCGACCGAGACCTCCGCGCTGGCCGACGCGACTTCTTCCACGCGCGCGCAGACCCCCTCCAGCGAGGCCGCAGAGGCGCCGGCCGGCGCAAGCAGCAGCGGCCAGGCCACAACCAGGGCCAGCAGGCGGGCAGGCAGGGGGAGTCGTGGACGGCTCACGTCATACTCCGGGGACGCCCTCCGATGGGAATCAGAGCCCATTCGAGGCCCTGCGGGGAGCCAAGAGGGTGCGTCTCTTATCCCCGAATCATGCGCGCGGGGCCGTTCCTGGGTCAACACATACGGCGATAACAGTTGACCCGCGGCCCCAATAAGGCGATAGTGCGCGCGGTTGGACGGTTCGCGGCGAACCCCTGACCCCACTGGCGTGCCACCATGCCTCCGCAGCGAGGCTGCCGCCAACGGCCCGCATGAACAGGGTGTATGACCCGCATGACTGCAGCTCACCTGGGCGCGGTACCGCGGGAAGGGAATAGGGAGAACCATGGACTGGAGCGACTCTCCGGAGCAGGCGAACTTCCGCAAGGAAGTGCGCGCATTCATTCAGAAGGAACTCCCGGAGCGATATCGCTCCGGGGAAGACAGCGGCGAAGAGCTGTCCGGCGGCTGGCAGGCCGACCGCAAGTCTGAGGACCCGACCAAGCGCGATGTCGCGATGGCGTGGGCGGACTCGCTTGCGAAGCGCGGCTGGATCGCGCCGGCGTGGCCCAAGGAGTACGGCGGAGCCGGCCTCACCACGATCGAGCAGTTCATCTACAACCAGGAGATGGCGGAAGCCGCCGCCCCCATGCCCGGTGGCATGGGCGTCTCCATGCTGGGCCCCACGCTCATCGTGCACGGCACGGACGAGCAGAAGGCCGAGCACCTGCCGAAGATCCTCTCGGGCGAGGTCGCCTGGGCGCAGGGTTACTCGGAGCCGGGTGCCGGTTCTGACCTCGCCAGCCTCCAGACCCGTGCCGTCCGCGATGGCGACGAGTACGTCATCAACGGCCAGAAGATCTGGACGTCCGGTGGCCACCTGGCGGACTGGCTCTTCGCACTCGTCCGCACGGACGCGGAAGCCCCCAAGCACCGCGGCATCTCCTTCGTGATGATGGACATCAAGTCGCAGGGCCTGTCGCTGCGTCCGCTCATCAACATGGGCTGGAAGCACCACTTCAACGAGACGTTCTTCGAGGATGTCCGCATCCCGGTCAAGAACCGCATCGGCGAAGAGAACCGCGGCTGGTATGTGGGCATGACGCTGCTCGACTTCGAGCGCTCCGGCATCGCCGGCGCCATTTCCTACAAGCGCGGCCAGGGCCAGATCAAGAAGTTCCTGAACACGGACGAAGGCAAGTCCTTCAAGCGTGTGGACGCGAACATGGTTCGCCTGGAGCTCGCTGACCGCGCCATTGAGACCGAAGTCCTGTTCAACTTCGCCTTCCGGATCGTTTCGATCCAGAACCGCGGCATGGTCCCGAACTACGAGGCCTCCGTGAACAAGATGTTCGGCTCCGAGGTGCACCAGCGTCTCGCCCGCAGCGAGACCAAGCTCTGGGGCCTGTACGGCAACGTCTGGGACCCGAAGAGCAAGTACGCGCCCATGGGCGCGCAGCACGTGCAGGACTACGTGGGCTCCGTGCCGCACACGATCTTCTCGGGTTCGAGCGAGATCCAGCGGAACGTCATCGCCACGCGTGGCCTGGGCCTGCCGCGCGGGTAACCGGTCCGACCGGTCTGAGATTCAAGAGAGATGTGGCAACCCCCACGGTGGGGAAGCGCACACGGGAGGAAGAGCAACAGTGGACCTTGGTCTGACCGAAACGCAGGAACTGCTCAAGAACGCGGCGCGCGAGTTCCTGGAGAACGAGTGCCCGGAGCAGCACGTCCGTGACATGGAAGAAGACGAGAAGGGCTACTCGCCCGTCCTCTGGCAGCAGATGGCGGAGCAGGGCTGGCAGGGGCTGCTGATCCCGGAGGCGCACGGCGGAGCCGGCTTCGACTTCCTGGACCTCAGCGTGCTGCTGGAGGAGTTCGGCCGGGCGCTGGTCCCCGGCCCGTTCATGTCCACCGTCCTGGGCGGCGCGGTGCCGCTGATGGAGATCGGCTCGGACGCGCAGCAGGCAGAGTTCCTGCCGAAGATCGCCTCCGGCGACCTCATCTTCACGCTGGCCCTGACCGAGCCGTCCGCTCGCTTTGACGAGTCGGGCGTGCAGGCCAAGGCCACCGTCTCCGGCAACGAAGTCACCTTCGACGGCACGAAGCTCTTCGTGTCGGACGCCAACGTGGCGGACTACATGATCGTCGCGGGCCGCTCTGCGAAGGGCGTCACCCTCGGCATCGTGGCCACGCAGCAGGCCGGTGTCACCATCAACCAGCTCCAGACCATCGCCCGCGACAAGCAGTGCGAAGTGGTGCTGAAGGGTGCCAAGGGCCAGCTCCTCGGCACCGATGGTGGTGGCTGGGCTGCCCTGCAGCCGGTGCTCCAGAAGTACACCGTTGCGGAGTGCGCCTACATGGTGGGCCTCTCCCAGATGGACTTCGAAATCGCCGTGGACTACGCCAAGGAGCGCGTGCAGTTCGGTCGCCCGATCGGCTCGTTCCAGGCCATCCAGCACAAGTGCGCTGACATGGTCACGGACGTGGACGGCTCCCGTTTCATCATGTACAAGGCCGCCTGGGCCATCTCGTCCGGCCAGCCGGCCGCCGACACCCAGATCGCCGTGAACATGGCGAAGGCGTGGTGCTCGGAGGCCACCCGGCGCGTCGTCGCCCACGGCCAGCAGATCCACGGTGGTATCGGCTTCACCAAGGACTACAAGATCCAGCTCTTCTTCCGCCGTCAGAAGCGGGCTGAGCTGGCCTTCGGCGACTCCGACTTCCACCGCGAGGCCGTCGCCCAGCAGCTGGGCCTCTAGGCTCCGCTCGACTCACCTGAGTCAACAACGAGAGGCCGCTCCGCAAGGGGCGGCCTCTCTGCTTCCACGTTCATTGCACGCGCGCCCTTAGCAGACCGATCACATCCGGCACCTGACGCCTCGGTACAATTGCTGCCAGAACCACCACCCGGGAACATGGAGCGCATGAACAACCTGAAGACGGTCGTCTTGCTCGCCGCGATCAGCGGCCTGTTGGTAGCCGTCGGCGGGGCCATGGGCGGTGCCAGTGGCGCGCTGCTCTTCCTGTTCATTGCCGCGGCGATGAACTTCGGCTCTTACTGGTTCTCCGCAGACATCGTGCTGCGGGGCGCGCGGGCCCGCGAGATTCAACGTGACCAGGATCCCGCGCTATTCGACATGGTGGCCGAGGTCGCCGGGCGCGCGGAGATGCCGATGCCGCGCGTGTACGTCATGGACTCCATGCAGCCCAACGCGTTCGCCACCGGCCGCAGTCCGAAGCACGCCGCCGTCGCCGTCACCACCGGCATCCGCCAGATGCTCTCCGAGCGCGAACTGCGCGCCGTGATGGGCCACGAACTGGCACACGTGAAGAACCGCGACATCCTGACCTCGTCCGTGGTCGCCACCATCGCCTCCGCGATTTCCGCGCTGGCCTGGATGGGGATGTTCTTCGGCGGGCGCAACAACAACGGCGCGGGCAACCTGCTGGCCGTGATCATTGCCCCCATCGCCGCCACGTTGATCCAACTGGGGATCAGCCGCTCCCGCGAGTTCCAGGCGGACGCAGACGGCGCCCGCATCGTGGACGATCCGGAGGGACTCGCCGCGGCGCTCCAGAAGATCGAGATGGGCGCGCGGCGGGTGCCGATGGCGGTTTCCAACTCCACCGCCCACCTGTTCATCATCAACCCGTTCGCGGCGCTCAAGGGTGCGCAACTGATGTCCACCCACCCGCCGACCGAGGAACGCGTCGCGCGCCTCGCCCGGATGAACCGCACCCGCTAGCGCGGTCGTCGTGCAGGCACGGACAGGGCGCCTTCGCGGGCGCCCGTTTCGTATGCGCTCCACATGCGCGATGCGCCTCAGGCCGCGGGCAGCGTCACCCGCACGATGGCGCCGTGCTTCGACCGAGGGATCTCGACGCGCCCGTGCATCTCCAGCACCAGCCGCCGCACCGTCGCCAGGCCCAGGCCGTGCCCTTCGACCTCGCCCGTGGTGTCGCCGCGTCCGCCGAGACGGAACGCGTGCGCTCGGGCGCTGCGGGAGAAGCCGCGGCCGTTGTCGCTGACTTCCATCGTCACGCGCCCACGCGCGTACCTCGCACGCACTGTGACGCGCAGGCCGTCCGCGCAGTCGCCGTACTTCAGGCTGTTCTGCACCAGGTTCTCCACCACGCGAAAGACCGCCGTGGCGTCGCCGGACACGGGCGGCAGCGCACCCTCGACCGTCACCACGGCACACCGAGCGCGTGTCGTCGCATCCAGCGCCGCCACCGCCTCCCGCGCAACCTCGTCCAGGTCCACGGTGGTCAGCGACAGGGCGGCCATCCGGTCCGGGTGCAACGTGGAGTCCACCACGTGCTGCGCACGCTTCGTCATCTCAGAGGCGCGCATCAGCGCATCGTGTGCCTCGGCCGACACGGGGCCGTAGGCGCCGGTCGCGATCAACTCGAGGTAGGTGTTCACGGTGCCCAGCGGCCCGCGCAGATCGTGCGCGGCGGCACGCAACTCCTCCGTCCGCGCGCGCGCTCCTCGATGCGCGGCGGTGGCGATGGAGGAGGGCACGAGGGCGGCGCAGAGGCCGGCACCGGCGGCCAGGCTCAACAACTCGGCGAGGCCGGTGAGCGGGCCGGTCGCGGCGGCGACGAGCGCCAGTGCGACTGCCGAGAGGAGACCGGTGCGCAGTTCGCGTCCGGGAACGCGGACACGCGGGAGAGGTACGCCGGCCGCAACCGGCCGCCACGGCACTGCCTGCATCTCGTCCCCCGCCCAGCGGACGCCCAACCGATGCGGCGGACCGAGGCCCACCCCGCTGCGGTAGGATCGCGTCGAACGCTACCGTCGCCTATCGGGGATCTCCCGCACATCCAGGAATCCTGACCATGCCTGACGGGGCGCTCCCCGCCGACCTCGACCTCCGCGCGCGGATGGCGCTCGAACTGCCGGGCGGCCTGGTCGAGCACATCGATCGGGTCGTGGCGCTGGCGGACACGCTCGCACGGCACCACGGCCTGGAAGTCCCCCTCGCCCGCCTGATGGCGCAGGGGCACGACCTCGTGCGGCACGTGCCGCCCGCCGACCTCCTCGCACGCGCAGAGGCTCGAGGCCTGCCGATCGACCCGGTGGAGCGGGACGCGCCGCTGCTGCTCCACGGCCCCATCGGCGCGCTGGAACTGCGCGAGCGGTTCGGGGTCACGGACGCGCGCGTGTTCGATGCGATCTGGCACCACACCTGGGGTCACCCGGACTACACCCCAGAGGCATGGGCGATGTTCATCGCGGACAAGGTGGAGCCGCACAAGGTGCGCCGGTGGAAGGCACTCCGCCGGGTACATCGCCTCGCGCTCGATGTCTCGCTGGAGGCGGCGGCGCTGCTCTACCTCGACCTGCGCCTGAAGGAGGCCGTGCGCGAGGGCCACACCGTGCACCCGCTGGCCACGCTCACCCGCAACTATCTGCTCAGGGCGCGCGCCGAAGCGTAGTGCCGCACCCCGACGACGCACCGCCTACGGCGCGTCCGGGTACGCGCGCCAGAGCACACTGCTGCCGGCTTCGAGCGGGGGAAGCGCGCCACCCTGGAACGCCGACTCCGAGTACGCCCCGCAGTCGCCGATGATCCCGCGGAGCGCGGTGTCGTCGAAGATCAGCGTCGTCAGCAGGCGGGCGTCGCTCGACGGGTCGGGCGCACCGTACCCTTCGCGGGCCATCACCACGGCGTGCGTGAATTCAATGTCGCCGGCCAGCGCCAACACGCCGGGGGACGTCCACCCCGCCACCACCAGCGGATAGGCACTGCCGCCGGTCAGGCGGTCACGGGCGCCCTCGGCGCTCCCCCAGCCGTCGCACTCGAAGTACGGGATCTGCTCGATCACGGTGCCGGCGGCCACGTCGGGTGGGCACTTCGGCGGCCCGCCCGCGCCCATCTCCGTCGTACAGGCGACAGACATCGGCGGCACGAGCGCGATCAGCGCCGCCGCGTCGCCCGCGCGGAGTGACGCCAACGCCTCGTCCACGGCCTCAACGCCCAGCACGGCGGGCCAGCTGTCACCTTGCGAGGGCCGGCCCCCGTCGCCGTCACGACAGGCGGACAGGATCAGCAGCACCGCGACGAGCGTGATGGTCAGGGCGTACGCACGTCGGCTGGTGGGCCGGGTTGTCCAGGGAAGCATGGTCAGACTCCAGGCGGCTCCGGGCTCAGAGGGCCGAGCGTACGTGCTTCGGGTCACCGGCACGTCACCGCCCCGCTCAGTGGCCACCGGGCGCAGCGGCCACCAGCGCGAAGTCGAGCGCACCAGGAATCGTCAGGAAACTACTGTCGCACCCCCCTTGTAATGAGTAGAACACTTGTTCTACATTCCTTTTCCACCCATCTTGGGCGGAGGGAGGCAGCGGGGTGACGTCCTTCTCGAACATCACCGTCTGGGCCGGGCTGGGGGCGGCGGAACACGCCGCCATCGCCACCGGCGGGGCATGGAACGCATTCTACTTCGCGCGTCGAGCGGTGCTCGACCGGGGCGGCCGAAGGCTGGCCGCCGCCGTGCTGGCGCTGCTCTTCGCCTCGATCACGCTGGAGGTACTCACCGGCAGCGCTGCGAGCGCCGCGTCGGAGGTCGCCCTGCGCGCGCCGCTGACGCTCGCACTCCTCGCCGTCACCACGCTCACGCTGCCCGGTAGCCGCGCGGGGTCGCGACGATGACCGCGCCGGCCCACCCGCTCCGAGCCGCCATCCAGGCGGACCGGCACGACCTCGCCGCGCTGCGGCTGCTGCACGGCTTCCTCGTCGCGCTGCACGAATCGGCGCCGGAGGCCCGCGACGAACTCGTCGCGCTGCTGACGCGCGAGCCGCACGGACGGGGCCGCGCATGACCCCGCGCTCCCGCCGCCGCGCGCCCTCCTTCTATGAACGCGCCCTGGACGCCGCAGACCGCGCCGCCTTCGACGAAGCGCGCGACCTCGATGGCCTCGATGACGAGGTGGCGCTGCTGCGGCTCCAGGTGCGGCGGCTGTTGGAGGACGAATCGCACGACCCGCGTGTCCTGCAGGGCGGCGTGCGACTGCTGATCCAGGCGCTCGTCGCGCGGCACCGGCTCTCCGGTGACCAGGCGGACTCGCTGGGCGAGGCTGCCGCGAACCTCCTCGAGGAATTCGGCGCGATCTTCGCCGCGGGAAGCGAGGCCGGCCGTGGGTAGCCGCTTCAGCCGTGACTCACGCCACCGCCGGAACGATCCGCTGGCCGAGGCGGTTCGTCGCATCGCCATTGGTCGGTCACGCCGCGCGGTGCCTTCGCCGCACGGCGATGTGGACGCCCGCCTCGCCGCCCTGGAGCGGGAGGTGTCGGAGGTCCGCACGCGCGTCAACGCGCTCTTCTTCACCGTCATCGCGGCGGCGCTCGGCGACCTCGTGGCGCGGGCGGTGCTGGCATGACCGCGACCACCACCGCAGGCGCGATGCCTCACGCGCGCACCTCGCTGCCGCGCCTGCGGCCGTACCAGGCAGAGATCGCGCGCGCGATCCTCGGCCGGGTCGCGTCGCGCGCTGGCGGATCGATCTCCGTCGAGATCGCGCGGCAGGGCGGCAAGAACGAACTCTCCGCGCAGGTGGAACTCGCGACCCTCGTCGCGCACACGGAGGCGGGCGGCGCGCTGGTGAAGTGCGCGCCCACGCTCACGCCGCAGGCGCGCATCTCGCTGGAACGCCTGACCTCGCGCGCGACGGCGGCAGGCCTCGGGAGGCTCGTGCGGCGCAGCGGGCAGACCGTCCACTGCGGACGAGCACGCGCGCACTTCCTCTCCGCCGAGCGCCACGCCAACGTCGTCGGCCATACCGCCGACCTGCTGCTGGAGGTCGATGAGGCGCAGGAGGTGGACGCGGAGAAGTTCGACCGCGATTTCCGACCGATGGCCGCCTCTACTAACGCGCCGGTCATTTTCTATGGCACGCCCTGGGGCGCACGTTCGCTGCTCGCGCGGGCCACCGCCGAGCACATCGAGGCGGAGCGACGCGATGGCGTGCGCCGCCACTTCCGCCACGACTGGACCGCCGTCGCGGAGTGCGTCCCCGCATACGCGCAGTACGTGGAGGGCGAACGCGCCCGCCTCGGCGAGCGGCACCCGCTGTTCCGCACGCAGTACCTGCTGGAACCGCTGGAGGACGCCGGCCGCCTGTTCGATGCGGCGACGCTCGCGCAGATCGAGGGCAGCCACGACCGTCAGCGCACCCCACGGCCCGGCGAGCGCTACGTCGCCGGGTTGGACCTCGGCGGGCCGGATCTGCACGGCACGGCGACCGACCGCGACGAGACCGTCCTCACGATCGCGCGCGTCACGGCGGGCGCGGAGGCGGCGGGCGCACCGCTGGTGGAGGTCGTCGAGCATCAGTCCTGGCGCGGCGAGGCGACCGAGTCGCTCGTCGCCATGCTCGCGGACCGGTTGCGGCGCGTCTGGCGCGTGCGCCGCCTCGCCGTGGACGCCACGGGCATCGGCGCGCCGGTCGCGGATCTGCTGACGGCGCGTCTCGGGCGGCAGGTGGTGGAGGCGGTCGCCTTCACCGCCGAACGCAAGTCGCGGCTCGGCGGCGCACTCGGGCCGCCTGCGCCTCTACCGCATCGATGGCAGCACGGAGGCGGCGGAGTGCCGCCGCCAACTCGCGCTCGCACGCGTCGACTACCGCGACTCCGGCGCGATGCGCTTCGACGTCGACCCCGCCGAGGGGCATGACGACTACCTGGTGAGCCTGGCCCTGGCGGTCTCCGCCGCGGGCGTGGACGGCGGGCCTCGCACGGCCCGCGGACGCGCCGCGGCGACCGTGCCGGCCGGAATGATGGAGGTATGACGTGGTGATGATGGAACTGCCGGTGCTGACACTGGCGAGCATGCAGATGCGGATGTCCGACCGCCAGGTGCGATCGGACGCGCTCCCTGAGCACCTGGACTACCAGGACGAGGGGTGCGACCTGTTCGCCTCCTGCCTGGCGTGCCCGCTCCCGCGCTGCCGCTACGACGAGCCGGGCGGTGTCCGCGCGATGCTGAACCGCGAGCGCGACCACCAGATGCGCGTGTTGCGCGACGATGCCGGCCTGACCGTGGACGAGATCGCGGATCAGTTCCAGGTCTCGCGGCGCACGGTGTTCCGCGCGCTCGCCACCGGCTCCAGCCGGTGCACGCCGCGCGCCACCTCGCACGCGCTCCGGGGTGGCCGATGACGGCCGCGCCCCCCACCCGGCACACCGCAGGCGCGGAGGCGGAGACCCCGCTCCCGCGCCTGCTCGCCCGCCGTGACGAGGGCCGGCTG
>JAQCKI010000029.1 GCA_027592645.1 Chloroflexota bacterium
CGCCGCGCGCGGCAGGTGACGACGCCGAAGGATCTCGTCGCCCTCGTTGAAGAAGCGGACCGTGTCCGGTCGCACGGCCACCGCGACCCGCTGACCACGGGACGGCGGCACGCGGTCCCACTCCCAGCGCACCTCCAGGATGCGGTCGGCCAGTTCGAGATCGAGCACCCACGTGGGGCCGTACGCCCGCACGCGGCCGATGGTGCCTTCCACGCCGCTGCCGAGGCCTGACTCGGGCGGCACGCCCAGGACCGACGACGGGTGCGCGAGCGCCATCGCACGCGGGCCCAGCGGGAAGCCCTCCGGGAACTCCAGCGTTCCCACGCCCGGTTCCACAATGCGGCCGTCACGCGTGTCGCCCTGGATCAACATGACGTAGCCGAACAGTTCAGCCGCGCGCACGGAGACCGGACCATGCAGCACCCGCCAGAGCGGCCCTGACTGCAACACGCGCCCGCCGTTCAACACGACGAGTTCGTCCGCCATCGCAAATGCGTCGTCCAGATCGCTGGTCGCAATCAGCGTCGTGATGTTCAGGTCATCCAGCAGCCCGCGGATGTCATCGCGGAACGCCACCCGGTCGGCGGCGGCCAGTCCCGCCGTCGGCTCATCCAGCAACAACACGAGCGGTTCCGGTGCGATCGCACGCGCAATCGCCACCCGCGCCTGTTCCAGGCGCGATAGGCGCTCCACGCGGACGTTGAGTAGCTCGTACAGGTTCAGCAATTGCAGCACTTCCGCCACGCGGCGAGCGCGCTGCTGCCTCGGATGGCCGCTGGCACGCAGGCCGAACGCCACGTTGTCGCGCACCGTGCGGCCCTCGAAGAGCGCGGGGTCGCGGAACACCATGCCAATGCCACGTTGCTCCGGCCGCCACGAGGTCACATTGCCGCCGTTCAGCAGCACCTCGCCCTCGGCGAGCGGGAGCAGGCCGGCGATCGCGCGCAGCAGGCTGATCTTACCGGCGTCGTCCGGGCCGAAGATCGCGCCGAAGCGCCCGCTCTCCAGCGTCAAACTGATGCCATCAAGGAAGACACCGTCATCGCGACGGTGCACGGACAGCCCGCGGACCTCGAGCGTCGCCATCGTGCCCCTCTACCTCGGCCCACCGCCGGTTGCCACTTGCCACCAGCGGGCGGAGAGGCCCAACGCTACCACGGCCGCCGCCAGCGCCACGTCCCCGCCGGGCAGCGTCGCGGAGCGGAGCGCGACCAGCGCCGCCGTCTCAGCACCTCCGGCCAGCCGCACGGTCGCCGCCACCTCGCCGAACGAAATCACCGCCACCGCCAGGAACGCCGCCACCAGCGCCGGAGCGCTGCGAGGCAGGCGCAGTGCCGCCCACGCGCGGAACCGCGAGGCACCCAGCGTGCGGGCGACCTCCGTCGCGTCCCGCTCCTCGAGCGGTGCGGTCGCCACGATCCGCAGGGCGAGCGGGTACACGATCAGCGCGTGGGCGATGATCACCAGGTGGAGGCCCGCGCTCAGCCCCAGGCTGTCGCGCAACGCGACCGCGATCGCCACCGGTCCCAACACCACGGGCAGGAGTAGCCCGGCCTGCGCCATGTCACGGGGAGGTGTCCCACCGCTCCGCAGCAGTCGCGCCGCGGAGGCCGCCAGCAGGATCGTGAGCAGCGCCGCCGCCCCCGCCACCACCAGCGAACGGATCAGCGGCTCCAGCGCCCCGCCCGTCGCCTCCGAAGCCATCAGGCGATTGAATACATCCAACCGGCGGCCGGCCACCGGCGTTGCGCCCAGCAACGTGTCCACGAGCCCGGCGACGGCTGTCGTCAGCAGCGCCAGCGTCGCGAGCATCGCGGCCGCCCCCGCCACGAACGACAGGCCGCTCGGGCGCACCGGCGCGAATCGCACCAGGCGCGGGCGTGGCCATGATGCGATCGCCACGACCGTCAGCACGGTCACGTTCACGAGCGTGAGCACTGCAGCCGCTGCGGGAGACGCCTCGCGCGAGAGTTGCAGCGCCGTGCTCTCCAGCGTCGCGACGTCCGAGGTCGCCGTCACCAGTACCGCCGCGACGGAGACGAACGCAGCCCCGAAGGTGAGCGCCGCGACCGCTCGGGCGGAAGGTGCCAGCACCGGCCACGCTACGGTGCGCCACGCCACCCAGCGCCCCGCGCCCAGCACGCGCGCCGCCTCCTACGCGTTTCCATCGATGCGCGTCCAGGCGCTGCCGCAGAGCCACGTGGCCAGTGCCACCCCGTGCAATGCGTGCGTCAACGCGATCACAACGAATGCGCCCGCCACGGTATCGACACCCAGCGACTGTCGCAGCCCCAGCGCCACGACGAGGGGCGGCAGCACCAGCGGCAGCAAGAGCGCCGTGCGTATGAACCCCCGCCCGATGAACGACACGCGCGCGAGGAGCCCGGCCGCCAGCAACCCAACCGGCGTTGCAATCGCCGCGGCACACAGGCCGAGCAGGAACGAGGTGACGAACGTCTCCCGGTAGACATCGGAGGCGAACACGTCCCGGACGGCGGTCAGCGACAGCCGGTCGGGCGGAGCGAAGGCAAGCCCGGCGAGCGCGCCGAGCAGCAGGCTGGTGACCGGGATCACCAGCAGCAGGGCAAACGCTGCGCGTCGCCAGCCGCCGATCAGGAGTTCGCGTGTCACGGTGCTGCCCCGGGGAGACTCAACAGGGTGAGTGTGCCCCGAGCGCGGGCGTCCGTCCACCCCTGGAGCCAGGGACATCGCCTAGGCCAGTTCCTTCATCTTCGGCACGAAGAACCAGATCGCGATCACGAATACCAGCATGACCGCGGACGTGCCGCCGATCGCCCATTGTGGGCCGATCGAGTTCGCCAGCAGGCCCACGAGGAACGTGCCGAAGTTCACGATGCTCATCTCCATCATGTAGATGGACTGCACCCGGCCTCGGTACTCGTCTTCGGAATAGGTCTGTACCAACACCTGGCTCAAGGACATGCGCCCCGCTTGCCCGACACCAACGACCACGAGCACCACGGCCGTCACCCAGAACCAGGAGGACGCCGAGAACGCCATGAGCGCCGCGGCCAACAGCAGTGACGACAGCATCAACATGCGTCCGCGGTTTCGGCTCGGCATCGAGGCGATCACGAGCGATCCGACGAGCGAACCGATGCCCTGGATGCTCATCAGCACGCCCAGGCCGCCCGCCTTAGCGTCCAGCACCTCGTCCACGAAGCCGGGGAGCAACTGCATGTACGGCATGGAACCCATAACGACCACCAGGTTCACGCACAGCAGCATCAACACCGTCTTGTCACGGCGGATGTAGGAGAAGCCCATGCCCAGATCGGACAGCGACGTGGACAGCGTCCGCCGCGAGCGTGGCTTACTGGCGGGCACCTTCACGGGGAACATCGCGAGGAACGAGATGAGGTAGGTGACGGCCATCATCCCGTAGATCCACTCGGCACCGTTGATGCCGGTGCCGGGATTGACCAGCGCGAACAGGCCGCCGGCGAGCGCCGGCATGCCGAGGCGCGTCACGTTCATCGCGGCGTTGTTCAACGCCAGCGCGTTCATCAGCCGATCGAAGCCGACGACGTCCGAGGTGAGGATCTGCCGCGAGGGCATCATCAGCGACATCACCGCGCCCTGCACCACCGCAGCGGCCACCAGATGCCAGACAGCCAGCTGCCCCATCACGATCAGGCCGGCAATGACACTGACGTTGATCACGTTACTGGCCTGCGCCAGCTGCACCACGAGTTTCTTGGACTTCACGTTGTCCGCGATGACGCCGCCCACCAGCGAGAAGAGCAGTCCGGGGATCGCGTTCGCCAGCGAGATGATGCCGAGCATGGCGTAGGAGCCGGTCATCTGGAACACCAGGTAGCCGCGGATGAACATCTGCGTGTTCATGGAGGCGAAGTGCCCCAGCAGGGAGATGAAGAACCAGCGGTAGTTTGGGTCGCTGAGCGATCGGAACGTGCTGATCGAGAACTTCGCGCGGGGCGGACGGCCACCGGGGCCACCGAACTGCGGCGGCGGTGCATCGGGCCGGGCGGGAGGGACGACAGGGGGCGCGCCGGTGGAGGTGTCCAGGAACTGAGTGGAGTCTCCGGGAGTCGCGCTCGTCGTCATACGTGCCTCATCGGGTGGCCATCACCCCTCGGTCGTGAACCTTCACGTTCACGGCAAGGTCATAGGCTACACCCGTGACCGCGTGTCCGCTATCGACCGGACACGCGATTCACATCAGGTCTGGATCGGGGGGTGTCAGGCCGAACAACTGCCACCCCGGCCGCGCCGGCATTGACCCCACCCCGTTCTCGGGGTGCAGCCCGCCGAGTCCATCCGCCCGCATCGCCTTGTCGATCGCCCAGCGTGAGAGCCCCTGCACGGAAGCCATCTGCGACATCTCGTCCAGGCTGTAAAACCCCGCGCCGATCACCTCGTCGTTGTCGAACTTCGGTTCACCCTCGATGTAGTCCAGCCGGAAGACCACGTACATGTTGGTGCTGGGCCCGCCGATGGACCCGCCGATGGAGTGGCGGAACGCGATCACGTCGCGAGCCTTCGCCGTCACCCCGGACTCCTCCATCACCTCGCGCTCCACGGCCTCCAAGATTGGCTCGTCGTGCTCCACGTAGCCGCCGGGGATCTGCCAGGAGCCGCGCCCCGGCTCCCAGCCTCGCTGCACCAGCAGCGCCTTGCTGTCGCGGATCACCACCGCCGCCGCGCCGATCGAGAAATTCCCGAAGTGGATGAACCCGCAGGACTCATCCGGGCAGGCGGATCGCTCCCGTCCGCCGTCAAACTTCGTCGTCAGCGTCAGGCTGCAATTCGGGCAGTAGCGCATCCTGGTTCCCTTCCATCCGTGGACGGTGGGAAGTGTACGCCCGTCAGCGCAGATCGAGGATCAGCGCCGCGTGGTCGGACAGCGCCTCGCGGCGGGCGTCGCCCGAGTGCTGTCCCCACGCGTGCCGCACGGAGGTGACTCGTGGCGCCAGTCTCGTGTTCACGAACGCCTGGTCCAGCCGGAAGCCGTTGCCCCCGTTCGGCGAATACCAGGTGAACTCACGCCGCGAGGGGTACCGCGCCCGAAAGGCGTCCCGCCATCCGGCGGTGTCCATCGCCACCATCCAGCCATCGTGTCGCGCGTTGAAGACGGGACGCTCTTCGTCAATGCCGGTGCGGCCGGTGTTCGTGTCGCCCACAAACAGCGCCGGCCCGCCACGCCAGCCGCGCGCGAGGCCGTGGAGCGCATCGAGGTAGGCGAACTTCCGCTCCCGGTCTGGCACAAAGTTCGGTACGTGCATGGCACCCAGCGTGAACGTGCCGCCCGCCGTCACCGGAGCGTCGACGCGTACCGGTAGCCAGCGCAGTGGCTCCGCCGGCCCGTGGCGCGTGCGAAGGGGCCGCAGCGGCCAGCGCGAGGCGACCAGCACGGCGTTCACGGCCGGCCTCGCCGGGTCGGTCGTCGTCCGCTGGTGCACGAACCCGCGCTCCTCGAGGAGGGCGGCGAGACGCTGGCCCGGCACCGTGCCGCGCGCCTCCAGGCAGACCAGTACGTCCGCCCTCCAGCGCCCGATCTGCGCCGCGATCTCATCGACGCGACGCCCACCACCGGCGCGGATGTTCCAGGAGACCAGGCGGACGCCGCCCTGCTCAGCCACCGGGTGCAGCGGCAGGTGCAATCGGCCGGATCTCTTCGATGGTGGCATCCACCGGCGGGCGCGGCGTCGGGGTGAGCAGGATCAGTACGGCCGCGAACACGTACGCCACGATGAACGAGATGAACGCGAGGTCATACGACCCGCCGATGTCGTAGGCGAGCCCGGCGAAGACCGGCCCGCCGGCACTCGAGACGATCGTGAACGGGCGGCCGATCGAACGCACGGTGCCCAGGGTCAAACGCCCGTAGTAGTCCGCCCACACCACCTCCTGCACCGTGATCACCCCGCCGATGCCCACACCGAAGACGAGGATCGCCGCGTACATCATCGGCAGCGACCCGGCGTTGAGGATCAGGATCACGCCAATGCCCAGGATGAAGAACTCGGCCGCTGCCGCGAATCGTGCCGCGACGCGCTCCACGATCAGCCCCCAGATCGGCTTCGAGATCAGCCCGGCCACGCCGATCATGCTGAACGCCGCCGCCGCCTGTCCGCGCGAGTAGCCGGCGTCCGTCAGGTACGGGATCAGGTGCAGCAACATCGCACTGAAGCCCATGCCGCCCAGCCCAAACGTGGCGATCAGCAGCCAGAGCGCCGGCGTGCGCATCGCCTGCCGCCGCGTCCAGCGCACGCCATCCACCGCCGCGCGTTGCACCGCCCGAGCATCGCCAGGCCGTGCCTCCACGCGCCCGCCGTCCGGCTCCAGGCCGTGATCCTCGGGGCGCCGGCGCATGATCAGCCACGCCGGCGGGATCACAAGCACCCAGATCGATGCGCCGATGAGCACCCACGCCGTCCGCCACCCGAAGCCATCGATGAGGCGCGCCGCGAGCGTTGGCAGGATCATCGCCGCGACGGAGTTGCCCATGGCCGTGATCGCGATCGCGCGGCCGCGGTAGCGGATGAACCAGTTCGACACGGCCACGTTCAGGACCATGGAGCCCATCATCGCCATGCCCAGCGTGAGCAGCCCCGCCTTCACGGCGTAGTACTGCCACAACTCCTGCACCTGGCCCAGCACCATGTACCCGAGGCCGGAGAGTACCGCGCCGAAGACGATCAACTCGCGTCCGCCGCGCCGGTCGATCAGGCCTCCGATCAGCAGGCCGATGACACCCATCACCGCCGTGGACAGCGTCTGCCCCAGCGAGATGTCCGTGCGCGACCAGCCGAGTTCCTCCGTCATTGGCGTCACGAAGACACCGAGGCCGTACGCCTGCACCCCGGACGACATCATCGAGGCGACGAGCGCCAGCGCGACGATGTACCAGCCATAGAACACGGGCCGTCCGAAGAGCGAGGTAGGCAAAGGCAGGCGATCAGGCCGCGGCGTGACGGGCTCGGCGGGGGCGGCCATGCGCATCTCCTCGGGAGAGTGCGCGATCTATAACACACGGCATCGACGGGGGTCGGATCCCCGTCGCCCTCACCGCCAGGCCTGCCGCTACAGCGTCCCGGCGTCGAACTCGATGATGCCGCGCGCCACGCCCAGCCGCAGGATGTCCGAGGCACCACCGCCCAGCCGCATCGAGCGGACGCGGCGGTACATCGCCTCCAGCGGGTGGCCCTGGATCAGCGCCTGCCCGCCCACCAGCTGCAGCGCGCCATCGACGACGCGGCTCGCGACCTCGGTACAGAACACCTTGGCGGCGGAGCCCTCGTTCATTACGTCCGCCCCGGACTCCGCCAGCCGCGCCGTGCGGTAGAGGGTGGCACGGGCGGCGTAGGTCTCGATGCGAAGGTCGGCGTAGCGCAGGCGCACGCCCTCGCGGTCACCGAGGCGGCCACCCGCGCGGTGCCCCCCGACGATGTGCTTCGTGACGTACTCCACGGCCCAGATCGCGATGCCGCAGGCGGAGGCGGCGGACGCCATCCGCTCCTCGCCGATGTTCCCCATCGCGCGGGGCATCCCCTCGCCGATCTTGCCGAGTAGATTCGCCATCGGCACGCGCACCTCGTGGAAGGAGAGTTCCACGTGGCCACCGCCCTCCATGCTGCGGAAGGCGCGATCGATGGTGACGCCGGGCGTTGCGCGATCGATCAGCAGCATCGCGGACCCCGCCGGGCCCTCGGCGGTCTCGTCCACGTTCACCAGCGTCGCGTAGAAGTCGGCGGTGTGGCCGCCGGTCACGAACGATTTGCGCCCGGTCACGATCAACGAATCACCATCGCGCACTGCCCAGGTCGGCTTCGCGGGCGCGCCGGGGCCGCTGGGCTCCGTGAAGGCGAACGACCACGTCTTCTCGCCGGCCAGCACCGGCTCGCGGTAGCGCGTGCGCAGGTCGCCCTCTGCCCGCCGCAGCAGGCCGGGGTCAGGCCCGAAGACGAAGCGAGAGAGCGGCGTGTTGCCGGCGGCCAGCGTCTCGCGCGCCACGGTCATCGCCAGCGGCCCCGCCTCGGTGCCGCCGAACTCCACCGGCTGCGTCATGCCGAACAGGCCCAGCGCCTTGGAGCGCTCCCGCACCTGCCGCCGGACCTCCTCCGGCACAGGGCCGTCCTCCTCGATGCCGCCTTCCAGCGGGCGGAGGTCGTCCTCCACGAAGGCGCGAATGCGGTCACGCAGGGCGACGAGTTCGGGCGACAGACTCTCGGGCACGGTGGGCCTCCTGGCAGGGGTGCGACGGGAGGCTAGCGCGAACGGGTGCCGCGTTCAAAGTCCGTCGTCGGCGGCGGGCGGTGATGGTCGTCCGGCGCGCCTTCCGTCTCGGCCGGCACCGGCGGCAGCGACTGCTCGGTGGACGGCTCCACCTGGAACTTCGCGGACACCTTCGGGTCACGTCGATGGACCGGGAACGGCACGACCGAGGCCATCATCGCCAGCCGGCTGACCAGCCCACGGAACACCCACTTGATGAAGTTCATACGTCACCTCCCCGCGCGTGCGGCGCGGCCCATCCAGCCTAACCGCCCGCCAAAGCGGTCAGCGCTCGCGCCGTCGATCCGAGGGCTCATGACGACGTGGTCGGACTGAGGGCGCACTTCGACGGGCTCAGTGCGAACGGGACCGGAGGCGAAGATCGGCCCTCTCTCCGTTCGCGGTGAGCCTGTCGAACCGCCGCCATGGGACGACGACGTTCCGATGCGTCCACCAGCGCTCGCCGTCGATCCGAGGGCTCATCGGGGCGTGGTCGGACTGAGGGCGCACTTCGACGGGCTCAGTGCGAGCGGAGTTGGACGGGCGCATTAGTCCGGAAGCGCCCCGACCATCTCGTCCACCACGCGCGACAGCGTCTGGTCGGCGTCGACGGCGAGGTAGGAGCCCTCGGTGCTGTTGACCGGCTCGAAGGTAGCCACCTGACGCCGATAGACCTCTGGCGTGGCGTCGGAGATCGCGTGCGGGTCCGCCTGCCGCGCCTCGATCCGCGCCAGCGCGGACGCCTCGGTCAGCTCGAGTGAGACGAGGAGCGAAGGCACATCCACATCGCGCGCCACCTGGCGCGCCGCCTGCCGGTCGGCTGCACGCGCGTGCACGCCGTCGAGCACCACGGGACGCCCCAGCGCCAGGTGGTGCGCAGCCAGCCGGCGCATCTCCACGTACGTGCGCTCCGACATCTCGTCCGTATACAGCACACCCTCGGCGCCATGCTCGTGCGGCGGCACGCCCGCCAGCCGCTTCCGCACCGCGTCCGAGGAGACGTACGCCGCGCCGATGCGCGTCGCCAGCGTCGCGCCCGCCACCGACTTCCCGGTGCCGGAGAGACCACACAGGATCACCAGCACCGGCTCCGCGCGACGTCGCAGCACCTCGGTCGCCAGCCGGAAGTAACCGGCGGCGGAGGCGGCGAGTTCCGCGCGCTGCGGCGCCGGCACCTCCGGCGCGTTCGCGCCGATCGATTCCACCTTGCCCCGCACGAACGCGCGGAAGGCGCGATGCAGCGGCTGCAGCACGCCGAGCGTCTCGTCCGCGGTGGCGGCCAGGTAGCGCCCCGCCACCTCGTCCCCCAGGTCGGCGGGACCCCGCGCCTCCAGGTCCATCGCGAGGAAGGCGAGGTCGTAGCCGGCGTCCAGGTAGCGGAAGTGGAACCACTCGGTGAACTCGATGCAGTCGACGATCACGAGATCTTCGGGGCGCGGGCCGAGGTCATAGATGTGCTTGGCGTGCAGATCGCCGTGGCCCTCGACGACGCGCCCGGCGACGAGGCGCTCGTCGAACAGCGCCGCCTCGCGCGACAGGAACGCCGCGACGCCCTCGCGCAGGTGGAGCGCGTCATCCGCGCGCCACGTCCCGCCAATGTTGCCCTCGGCCTCGCGGTACTCACGCGTCCACCAGTTGCGGACGCCCTCCGCGCCGGCGAACGATGGGTCGTTCTCCACGACCCGCGCCCGCGCGTGGAACTCCACAAGCCGCGAGGCGATCCGCGCCGGCAGGTCGGGCGCCACCGTGTCCGCCCCGATCAGTCGGTCCAGCGTGCGATCGTCAGGCAGGCGGCGCATCTTCACCGCCCACTCCTCGATGGCGTCCCCGGGCTCCAGCGGCACGTCCACCGCGAAGCCTCCACCGGCGCGGCGCACCACCGGTACCACGTCCAGGTACACCTCCGGCGCCAGGCGGCGGTTCAGCGTCACCTCCTGTCGGGCGTGGTGCTCGCGCGCCTCGAACGCCACCTGGTCGATGAACCCGAAGTTCACCGGCTTCTTCGTCTTGTACACCAGGTCGTCCGCCAGGAAGACGTAGGAGATGTGCGTCTGTACCAGCGACACGACCGGGGGTCGGTGCGGGTAGGCATCTGGTGACAGCAACGCGCGCACGTACGGCGGCAGCGCGTCGTGCTCCGGATCGGGCGCTGGATCGGGGTGATCATCGGTCACCTGATGACGGTATGGAGCGGCACCGTGCCGGGCAAGCGCGCCGCAGGATCGAGCCCGGTTGCTCTGTTACGCTCGAACGCCAGACCTCCTGCACCAACCCCCAAACCACAATCCCCAGCACCAGTCACACCGGGAGCCGCGCGTGTCCGAACCCTGGCAGCACTTCTACCAGTCGCAGCGCCTGCGCCTCGCCTACTGGACGTGGGGCAGCGCTGCCAACCCGCCGCTGATCCTGGTACACGGCGGCCGCGACCACTCCCGCAACTGGGACAAGGTCGCCGAGGCGTTCCGCGACGAATACCACGTGATCGCGTGCGACCTGCGCGGCCACGGCGACTCGCAGTGGGCCACGGGCGCGCACTACGCGCTGCCGGACCACATCCTGGACCTGCGCGCGCTCGTCGACCTCTTTGGCGGGCAGGCGCGCGTCATCGGCCACTCGTTCGGCGGCGCCATCTCGCTGCTCACCGCCGGCGCCTTCCCGGAACGCTTCGAGAAGATCGTCTGCATCGAGGGCACGGGCGCGCGGATGGACGAGCACCTGGAATCGATGAACCCGGAGCGCATGCGAAAGTGGGCGATGCGCACCCGCGGCATGGAACAGCAGACCCCGCGCATCTACTCGAACTTCGAGTCGACGGTGGACCGCGTGCAGGAGGCCAACAAGGCGCTGACACGCGAGATGGCGGAACACCTGGCACGCTGGGGCACGCACAGCATCGATGGCGGCTGGGTGTGGAAGTTCGACCCATGGGTGCGCGGGCGGACGCCCGTGGAACTGAGCCCGGAGGAGATGACCGGCTTCTGGGGCAACATCGAATGCCCGGTGCTCAACCTCATCGGCTCGCAGTCCGAGATGAAGCGCTCCTTGTTCATGGGCAAGCCGCTGGACTCGTACTTCGAGGACTCGCGCACCCAGGTCATCCAGGATGCCGGGCACTGGATCCACCATGACCAGACGGATGCGGCGATCACCGCCATCCGCGACTTCCTCGGGCCACCGCCGCCACCGCGACCGCTCGACTGACCGGAGCGGATTACAACCTGTTATGTGATGAGAGGCACGAATCCCGATCCGGATTCTGTCTACAATCGGATCATGACTACCGACACCTCCCCCCGATCAACCACCTCAGGCTCGCTCTCGGCGCGTGAGTGGATCGACCTTCTCTTCGATGCCGGCTCATTCGACGAACAGTTCACCGGCATCCCCACGCCGGACCCGCTCCACTTCGAGGACTCGCAGCCGTACCCGGAGCGCCTCGCGGAGGCGCGCGAAAAGAGCGGCGGCGACGAGGCGGTGCTGACCGGCGCCGCGAAGATCGGCGGTACGCCGGTGATTGTGGCGGTGAGCGACTTCCGCTTCATCGGCGGGTCCATGGGCTTCGCCGTGGGGCAGCGCGTCGCCCACGCGATGGATCGCGCCGGCAGCGGCAAGATCCCGTTCCTGGCCGTCACTTGCTCCGGTGGTGCCCGGATGCAGGAGGGCATGGTCGCCCTGCTGCAGATGGCCAAGACGGCCGCCGCCGCCGCCCGCCTGCACGAGCAGGGCGTCCCGATGATCTCGGTGCTCGCGAACCCCACCACCGGCGGCGTGTACGCCTCCTATGGCACGCAGGCGGACGTCATCCTCGCGGAGGCCGGCGCACTCATCGGCTTCGCCGGCCCGCGCGTGCGGGCCGTCCACGACGCCGGCGAGGAGCGCGAGGCGCTCTCCGCCGAGGAACTGATGGCGCACGGCCAGATCGACCTCGTCGTCTCGCGCGAGTCGATGCGTGACCGCCTCGTCACCCTCGTCTCGCTACTACGCCACACGCCCGCGCCGGCTCCGGATCTGTTGCCGCCGGCGGTGGAGGTACGCAACCAGGAACGTGGCTGGACCGTGGTGGAGCGCGCCCGCCACCCGCAGCGCCCGCGCGCCCTCACCTACATTCGCGCGCTCGCCTCTGACTTCTTCGAACTGCACGGCGACCGCACAGGCGTGGACGACCCGGCGCTCGTCGGGGGCCTCGCGCGGATCGGCGACACCAACGTGGTCGTCATCGGCCAGGAGCGTGGCGACATGACGCTCGATGGCGACCGGCACGATGGCCGCGTCTCCCCGGCCGGCTACCGCAAGGCGCGCCGGCTGATGCTGCTGGCGGATCGCCTACGCCTTCCGCTGGTCACCTTCGTCGACACCCCCGGCGCCCATGACGGCATCGCGGACGAGGCCGGCGGCCTGGCGCCGGCGATCTCGGACTGCCTCGCCACCATGGCTTCGCTCACCACGCCCACCGTCTCCGTCGTCATCGGCGAGGGCGGCTCGGGCGGCGCACTGGCGCTCACATGGGCAGACCGCATCCTCATGCAGCAGAACGCCATGTACGCGATCACCTCGCCGGAGGGCGCCGCCGCCATCCTCTTCCGTGACCGCGCCCGCGCGCCCGAAGTCGCCGAGGCGCTGGGCGTCGCCGCCGGCGACCTGTTCTCGCTCGGCATCATCGATGGCATCGTGCCCGAGCCGGCCGGCGGCGCCCACGCGGACGCGGAGGGCGCCGTGCGCCTGCTGCGGCCGGCCCTGCGCCGGGCGCTGGCCGAGGCGATGCGTGGACGCGGTTCCTCCCGCCGAGGGCGTCGAGAGCACCGCCTCCGCTCGATTGGCGAGACACCGCACCCCGCTACCGCTTCGGCATTGCTGCGGAACCTCGGTGGGGCGCTCAGCGACGCGCTGGGTGATGCGCGGGACGCGCTGGGTGATCGTCTGCGCCGCAGGGCCGGGGAGAAGCCTCAGGCCGGTGAGCCGGGCGAGGAGCCTGCGGCCGGCTGACTTCACGGGCACGCTCAAGGGCGACTCGGGATGGTTGGGGGCTAGTCGTACTCCGTCGGGAAGATCAGCGGGAACCCGGGCGAGAAGCACGGCCACACTTCCACGGCTCGGCCGTTGGCTCCCACGCGCATCATGATCGCGCCACGGAACCGCAGGTCGCGCCCCGTGGCCTCCCACGGGCCGAGGCGTCCCACGTGCCGGCCGGACAGCAGCAGCTGCACGTACACGCGGTCGGGGCCGATGACGACGCCCTCCACCTCCATCGCGAGGTCGGCGTAAGCCGCCTCCATCACGGCGCAGTGCTCCTCGAACATCTCGATGTCACCCACGGCACCGTTGGTCGCCAGCACCACGCACTCCAGGTCCGCCACGGCGCGCACCGCAGCGACCAGGTCGCCCTGCTCCAGGGCGACCGTCCACGCCTCGAATAGCGCCTGCACCTGCGCCGGTGTCCCGGTACCACCGATGCCCTCGGGCACGGGCACGTCGAGTGCGCCCGGGGCCAGCGGGAATGTGATCGCCGCGCCCGGGTTCAGGTACGGCCAGACGTCGGTGAATTGCTCGTGCTCGTTCGCGCGCAGCACCACCAGCCCGAACGAGCGCATCCGTGCGCCGTCGCTCATTCGCTCCTGGTACACCGGGAGTCCGCGGCCTGTCAGCGAGACCTGCATGGCGATGCGGTCCGAGAGCACGCAGGCGTGGTCGACCTGGAGGTCGAGTTCAACGAACAGCAGGTTCGCTGCTGCCATCTGCACACCCACGGCTGAGCCGTCACCCATGGTGCCGTTCTGCAGGTAGATCCGCGTCACCGGGGAGATGAACGCCTGGAGCGAGGCAATGAAGTCCCCGCCCCTGCCCGCCAGGGCAAGCCACTGTTCCAGCAGGGCGCCGGTGCGTTCTTCCGACATCTGACAGGGCCCTCTGACCGACTAATCCGGGTGTGTAATAGATCCTTCTAGGATGCACGACAGCGGCCCGAGGTCAACACCTCGGGCCGCTGTGCTGCAGGCATCCTGTGCCCGCCGAGGGCTATCCGACGAGTTTTCGGTAAATCTCGTAGCGCTTCTTCGGGTCGCGCTCGTCCACGTGGACGGAGTGCAGCGTGAAGCCCGCCTCGCCCGCCTCGTCGAGGGCGTCCGCGCACTCCTCGACGGAGCCCACGGTACCCAGTTGCTCCACCAACGCCCGAGGCACCGCCGCCGCGCCCGCCCCGGAACCGCCGTCCGACCAGGCACGACGCACCGCGTTCGCCTCGTCCGCGTAGCCCATGCGGCCGAAGTGCTCGTAGTAGAAGTCGCCCATCCGTGCGATGTAGAACGCGGCGTTCGCGGCGATGCCGCCGTAGGCGCGATCCTTGTCGTCACTGACCGTCACGCCGTTCGGGTTGCGCACTTCCACGTCGGAACGCTTCCGGCCCGCCGCCTCCACCGCGCCATAGAAGGCGTCCAGCTGGCTCTTCCAGTCTGGCTTCGGCAGGAAGATTGGCATCCAGCCGTCCGCGATCTCCGCCGTCTGCTGCACAGACTTCGGGGTGACCGAGGCGAGGTGGATCGGGATATGCGGACGGAACGGCTTGAAGCGTAACGTGAAGCCGCGCTGCAACTTGTAGATCTTGCCGTCGTAGTTCAGCGGCTCCTCGCGCAGGATCATGTTGATGATGTCCACGTACTCGCGCGTCCGCGTCAGCGGCCGGTCGAATTTCACCCCGTGGAAGTGCTCGATGACGTTCGGTCCGGACGAGCCGAGGCCAATGAGCATGCGCCCCTTGGAGATCTCGTCCAGCGTCGCGAAGTGCTGCGCGATCGCCGCGGGCGTCCTCGAGAAGTTGTTGATGATGCTGGTGCCCAGCGTGATGTTGGTGGTCTCCCGTGCCAGCACGGTCAGCAGCGTCAGGGCGTCTCGTCCCCACGCCTCCGCGATCGAGATCAGTTCGACACCGGCGTCGTCCGCGATCTTCGCCTGCTCGATCATGTCATCGAGGTCGAACTCGCCCTGCCAGTTCACGCCGATCGATAGCCTGCGCATTCGGTCCCTTTCGGGCAGCCCCATATCGAGCCGCCACTAGACGGCGTCATGTCACGCCGCGCCGAGCGAGTGTACCCGTATGGCCCTCCCGCGCGACGCCCTGCACGCCCGAGGGCCTGCGCGCGCAGGGGCTTCGTCGTGGGCCCGTCTTAGCGAGTGATGAACACCGCCGTGGTGCCGAGGCCGCCCGCGAATGCGTTGTTGAACGCGTTGTTCAGGAACGCGAGCGCGGCACTCAGGCTCGCCTTCCACGACCGCCAGATGCCCGCAATGTCCTGTACCCATGCCGTCCCGGCACTAGCACCGATGACCGCCGCCTCCAATTGCTCGATCGTGCCGCCCATGAAGACCCCCGAGGCCACGTTGCCGCTGCCGAAGTTCAGCGGGGACGCGAACGTGCCCGGACCCGTCGCAGCCGCCGGCGTCGGCGTCGCCGTGGGTGCGACCGACGCGAGGGTGAGCGTGACGGTCTTTGCGCTGAAGCCCTGGTACACCACGGTCTGCGCGGCGTTCTGGCCGTTCAACTTGAACGTCACCGTGGACCCGTTCGTCCCGCTCTGCGCCTCGATCACCCAGCCGCCGCCCATCACCACGCCCGTGCCCAGCAACTGGCTGCCGATGTACGCGGTGACCGTGTCGCCATCCACCACCGCGCCCTGCCCGGCGAAACCGTGCATCTGCATCGGGTTCGCGGTCTGCGCGCTCGTCGTGCTCGGCGATACCGCCAGGAGGACCACCAGCGCCGCCATCACGAGGAGCGATGCCGCCCCGACCATCCTGTGAACGAACGTCATACGTGGCTCCTTTGAGGAACTTGACGAACGAGACTCATCCGCCGGGTGGGATCCAACCTGCGAGTAGTCAGGGACTGTAGCAGCGCAGCGCGCCTTATGTCCGTGCACGCGAGCTCCGTTCGCGGTGAGCCTGTCGAACCGCTGCCTCGGTACGGGCACGTCCCGCTGCGCCCGCCGACCCTCACGCGCCACCGGTCCGAGGGCTCATCGGGGCGTGGTTCGACTGACGGCGCACTTCGACGGGCTCAGCGCGAACGGAATCGGAGGCTCCGTTCGCGGTGAGCCTGTCGAACCGCTGCCTCAGTGCCGCGACGTTCCGATGCGCCCGCCGGCCCTCATGCGCCACCGATCCGAGGGCACACCGGGCGTGGCTGGACTGACGGCGCACTTCGACGGGCTCAGTGCGAACGGAGTTGGGCTCAGTGCGAACGGAATCGGAGGCGCGTTAGCGCGCGCACGAACACCCCGCGCGCGTCAGCGCGCACGAACAAAGACGATGTCGCCGGTGTGCACCAGCGGGTAGGACTGCGCGAACAGGGGCGCGCCGGGTGTGTAACTCACGTAGCGGCCGCCGCCGGGCAGCAGATGCCACAGGCCATGCACTTCCACCGGGATGGTCTGGATCGCCTGTTCAGATGGCACGGCGTCCGGGCCTTCCCAGATCAGCGTCGTCATCAGGTCGGGCGTCGGGGTGGGGCCGCTCCAGGAACCCGGGGTCGCGAGGCCGGCGCTCGGTGCGAGGTGCACGAGTACGGTCTGACCGCCGCGGAATCGGGCGTCGCCGTTGGCATGCGCGGGCACGCCATCGTCGATGTTGCTGCTCAGCAGCGAGAAGCCGATCACGGCGCCCTCCAGGGGGCACCCTGCCTTCTCGGTGCCGGAGGCCACGCGGATCGCGTAGAAGCCGATGTTCGCCCCGGACGCCATGACCTCGGCGGTACCACACACGGCGCCGCCATCACCAATGGCGCGGACGCGGGTCGCCACATGGCCATCCGCTCCGGGGACGACAAAGCCAACAACGATAGCGGCCGGCCCCTCCGCCGAAGCGGAAGGACCGGCCGTCATCAGACCAACTACCACGCCAAGGAGGACTGCAAGCCGAACGGCGAAACCGCGCGTCCGATGCTTCACAAGTCTCCCCTCGCCGCAGCCGCTAGAAATTAGCGGGTGCGGGTCGCGGTGCGAGCGCCAGCGACCATGGCCGCCGCGAAGGCGCCCAGGGCCAGGATCAGCGCCATGGAGGTACCGGTCGTGCCCATGAGGCCGGCGTTGCCGGTCGGAGCCGGAGTCGGAGCCGGAGCGGCAGCCTCGGTCAGCGTGACCTCAACGGACTGGAAGCCCGCGTAGTTCACCGTCTCAGCGGCGGCGACGCCGTTGATGGTGAAGGTCACGGCCGAGCCGTCGGTGCCGTTCTGGATCTCAAGGATCCAGCCCTCGCCGGCAACGGCGTTAGCCGTGCCCACGGAGGTACCGCCCACAAAGACTTCGATCACGTCGTCAGCGGCGACGTCGCCCTGCCCGGTGATGCCGTACACGGCCATCGGGTTAGCGGGCTGAGCGCTGGCGGTCTGGGCCATGAAGACGCCCATCACCAGCGCGGCGATGGCGAAGAGCGTTCCCGCCCCGGCCATCTTGCGAATCAGAGTCATCACAGTGCTCCTAAGGGGTTCCCGCCCGATTTGGAGGAGGCCCCTCCCCCCCGGCGAACCGGGGAGAAGGGGCCCGAAGAACCTGGAATCCGACTACTTGACCACGAACACTGCGGTCGCGCCGGCGAAGCCGGAAGCGAAGGCGGTGTTGAAGCCAGCGTTGACGAACGCCGCGGCGCCCACCACGTAGGCGCGCCAGGTGCCATTGGCATCCTGCGTCCACACGGAGGTACTACCAGCAGCGGTCACGGCAGCAGCGAGCTGCGCAACCGTGCCACCGTTGAAGACGGCCGAGCCGATCGCGCCCGTGCCGAAGGACGGCGGGGACGCGAACGTACCGTCACCCGAAGCCGGAGGCGGCGTCACAGCAGCACCGACGGAGAAGGAGGCAGAGGCGTTCACGCTACCGACAACCGCCGTAGCGTTGACGGTCTGAGCCGTACCCGGCGAGACGTACGTGAACGTAGCCACGCCATTCTTGGTCTCAACGGTCGAGTCAACCTGCGCACCAGCCGTCACGACGAGCGTGACTGCCGTGTTGTCGGCAACCGGGATGCCCGTCGAGCCCTTGACCTCCACCGTGATGGAGCCCGTCGTAACCGTGGCAATGTCCGGAGCCGTCACTGTCACCACCGAACTGGTGGCAAGAGCAGAGCCCACCGTGAAGGTGGCCGAAGCCGTCTTCAAGTTCGCCGTCGCGGTGACCGTGCAGGTCTTGCCCGCGGCGAGCGCCGGGTCGATACCACGGCGGGCGTCCAAGGTCGCAGTGACATTGGCGTCGCCAATGCCATCAGACGTGGCACAGCTAGCCGGCGAGAACGTCAGCGTGGCGTTCTGGCCAACCACACGGTTACCAGCCGCATCGCGCAGATCGATCGCAGCACGGAAGGTCGTGCCCGTCGCCGCCGCCGCCGGCGTAGCCGAGTCAACAAACGCCCCAGCGGACGTGTTATTCGACTGGAACTTAATCGCTACGGTGTTGACCGCACCGGCCAGCGTGAAGTTCCTGGCCGCGGAAACGGAGCCACGAGTAAAGGTGACTGTACCCGTACCCGCGACGCCGGCGCCGTTCAGCGTAACGGTCTGAATACCACCACCACCGACCGTTCCAGTACAAACCTGCGTGGTGCCGGTGCACGTAAGGCCGTTGGTGCCCGTCGTCAGCGTGCCCGACGTCGTCGACGCGCTAACGGACTCACCGGGCATCGGGACGTTCCCGTTCGCGTCCAACCAGGTCACTGTCAGCACCTGAGTGCTGCTCGAACCAATGGTCACTGTGGTCGGAGAAATTGTACCGGAGGCCACGGAGCCCGGGTCAGCCGCAGCCGTGGCGAACGTCACACTACCCTGCGCCATCAGAATAGCAGCACCACCGCCAGCCGGAGTCGTGCGCACCGAAATGGTGGCGCTACCCGCCGTGGTCGGAGCCTGCAGCGTAACAGTTGCAGCGGTCACTGCCGTGAGGTCGTCGACCGCACCGCTTGCCGTCAGTCCATCTGCACTGACGGTCAGAGCAGTAGCAAAGAGACCGCCGATGGCCGGCGCAGGGACCGTCAGGAACTTGCCATTGGTCGTCGTGATGGTCACGAGGCCCCCACCGGTATTGGTGGTGACGTGTGATGGCGTGATGGAGATGAGCGAGTTGCTTGCCCCATCGGCCGGGATGCTCGCGGGCGAACGAGTAACCGTCGCGCCCCAGATGACGGCCGTAGCCGTCGCACCGTCAGCGTCCACGCTGGTGACAACGTTGAAGTTAGCCGTTGCACCAGTCGCAGTCGGGTTCTTGACGCCCGGGATGATGAAGTTGTTCGTCGCAGCGACGACCAGCGCACATGATGTCATCGTGAATGACACCACCTGTGCAGAACCGGTC
>JAQCKI010000030.1 GCA_027592645.1 Chloroflexota bacterium
AGTTGCCCGTGCGCGGCCTGGCGGGCAGTACCGGGCGCCCGGTGCGGGACGCGCTCGAGCGGCTGGTGCAGGCCGGCCTCGTGCGGCTCGGCGAGGTACTCGACCGGCGCGATCCGCTCAGCGCGCTGGACGTGGCGGCGCGCCCGCCCGCGGAACTCGCGCCGGACCAGCGCGTCGCCGCTGCGCGCATCCGTGACGTGATCGATGCCCGCTCCGGGCAGGGCATCCTGCTCTGGGGCGTCACCGGCAGCGGCAAGACGGAGGTCTACCTGGACGCGCTCCAGCACGCCGTCGAACGCGGCCGTCGAGGCATCGTGCTCGTGCCGGAGATCGCGCTCACGCCGCAGACCGTGCGCCGCTTCGCGGAGCGCTTCCCCGGCCGCGTCGGCGTGCTGCACTCGGGCCTCTCACTCGGCGAGGCGTACGACCAGTGGCATGCCATCGCGGAGGGCCGCTACGACGTGGTGATTGGCTCCCGTTCCGCGATCTTCGCGCCGCAGCCGAACCTCGGCCTGATCGTCATCGACGAGGCCCACGAGTGGACGTACAAGCAGCACGAGCCCGCGCCGCGGTATGACGCGCGCACGGTCGCGCTCGAACTCGGGCAGCGTGCGGGCGCCGCCGTGGTCATGGGCACCGCCACCCCGGACGCCGAACGCTGGTTCGATGCCGCCGAGGGGCGCCTGGACCGCGTCGACCTACCACGTCGCGTCCGGGCCGTGGAGGATCCTCAGACGGGCGCCGTGCGGATCTGGCCCGTCGCGGACATGCCGGACGTGGAGATCGTGGACATGCACGGCATCAACCGGCTGTTCTCACCGCGACTCGTGGAGGCAATGGGCGAGGTGCTGGACCGCGACGAGCAGGCGATCCTGTTCCTCAACCGCCGCGGCATCGCCGGATACCTGCTGTGTGGCCGCGGCCACTCGCCCGTCTGTACCTCGTGTGATGTCTCGATGGCGCTCCACGGCGAGGGCCGGCTGATCTGCCACCAGTGCGGCCGCCAGCGGCTGCTGCCCGCTGCATGCACGGAGTCGGGCTGCGGGATGCCGCTGCGCCCCCTGCGCGCCGGTACTCAGCAGGTGGAGACGGAGGTGCGACGCCACTTCCCCACCGCCCGCGTCTTGCGCTGGGATCGCGATACGGCCCGCACACGCGAGCAACACGAGGCGATCCTCGGCGCGTTCCAGCGCCACCAGGCGGACGTACTGGTGGGCACGCAGATGGTGGCCAAGGGGCTCGACCTGCCGCTGGTGACGCTCGTTGGCGTGGTGCTGGCGGACTACTCGCTGCGCGAGGGCGACTTCCGTTCGCGCGAGCGGACGTTCCAGTTACTGGTGCAGGTCGCCGGTCGGGCAGGGCGCGCAGAACGCGACGGCCGAGTGATTGTCCAGACGTTGCAACCGGAGGAGGACGCGATCCTGTACGCCGCCGCGCACGATGTGGACGGCTTCTTCGAGCGCGAACTCGCGTGGCGCTCGGAACGTGGCTATCCGCCGTTCCAGCGCATGGTGCGCCTGCTGTTCCAGCACGCCAACGAGGCGTACGCCTCCGAGGAGGCGCGGCGCATGGCGACCGAACTCCGCACGCTCGCCGTGGACGCTCCCGGTGTCACCGTCACGGGCCCCACGCCGCCGCAGGTGGCGCGTGTCCGAGGCCGCTACCGCTGGTCGATCCTGGTGCGTGGCGACGATCCGGCGGCGCTGCTGCGCAGCCTGGACGACCTGCCGCCCGGCTGGGTCGTGGACATCGATCCGCTCGTCGTCAACTAGCCCCCGTGATGGGCATTCCGGGGCATTGGGGGACGCTTCCGAGGGCGGACGATACAATCGGCCGAGTCTTCACCGGCCACCCACGGGCCTGGGAAGCGACCCCCGGAAGGGCATATGACGGTCCGGCCGATCCGCTACCTCGGTGACCCTGTGCTGCGCAAACCCGCGCGCAAGGTGTCGCGCATCGACGACTCGATCAGGCGGCTGATCGAGGACATGACGGAGTCGATGTACGCGGCGCACGGCGTGGGTATTGCTGCACCGCAGATCGGCGTGCCGTTGCGCGTGGTGGTGATTGGCCTGCCGGACGAGCCGCCGTTCGCGCTCATCAATCCGGAGGTGATCAAGCGGGAAGGCGAACGCCGCCTGGACGAGGGCTGTCTCTCCGTGCCGGGCTACCGTGGACACGTCACGCGCTCGGTGTTTGTCACAGTGAAGGCGCTGAACGAGCAGGGACGCGAGATTCGCGTGAGGTCGGAAGACGACCTGCTGGCGCAGGCGTTGGAACACGAAGTGGACCACGTGAACGGCACGCTGTACGTGGATCACCTGGACGCCAAGACAGACCTGGTGAAACTCGTGCCGGCCGGTGCGCGGGAGGAGGACGACGAGTAGTGGAGTACCTCACCGTCCTGATCGCCGTGGTCGCCGCGTTCTACTTCATCCTCCTGCGCCCCGTGATGGCGCAGCAGCGGAAGCACCGCCGCGATATCTCCGCGCTCTCGATTGGTGACGAAGTCCTGACCACCGCCGGCTTCTATGCCACCGTGGTCGAAATCAACACATACGAGGATCGGCCGATGGAGATCTTGCTGGAGGTCGCGCCGGGCGTGATCCTGCGCGGCACCCCCGGCTCGGTGGACTCAATCGCGCGTCACGCCGATTCGTCCGACACTGATCAGGCTGCCACGGGTGACGTGGACAGCAGCGACGGCACGGTTGAGGATGCGGCAGGCGCCGCGACCTCGACCGAGAGCCGGTCGTCAGCGAGATGACTACCCACAGCCCGACTCACCCCGCCACCCAGACAGTCCCAGTCACGCACAGCAACGAGGGGCGTTCCATGGAGAAACTGCTCGACGCCGCGCCCGTAGCCGTCTCCCGCGTTTCGTCCGCCGTCCAGGTGTTCGTCCGCCCGGCTGCCACCGCGCTCGCGGAGGCCGCCGAGCCCGCCACCGCCCGCACCGGTGTCGCCATCGTTGCCCGCCGTCGCCTCTCCGACGAGGAGCCGGATGTGTGGGAGCGCGGTGACAACGAAGACACCGACGACGATGACGACGACTGGGAAGACGACGACGACGAAGAAGAAGACGCCGACGACGATGAGGACGAAGAGGAAGACGACGACTGGGACGATGACGACGAGGATGAAGACTGGGACGACGACGACGATGACGACGACGATGATGACGACGATGATGACGACGAGGACGATGATGACTGGGACGATGACGACGAAGAGGAAGAAGAAGACTGGGACGACGATGAGGATGACGGCTAGTGTTGAATCCCGTTCCGTCCGCACCACAACCCTCTTCGCATAGTTTCCTGACGGGCCGATAGCCTGTGAACCGGTTCCGCCGCCTCCTTCCGCTCCTCGGCATCGTGCTGCTCACCCTTGCCGCGATCTACGTGGTCTGGCCGGCTCAGCCGGATCGCTTCCTGCCCGCCGGCGTTCCGTGGCCAGAGGGCCGCGGCGTCACGATCGGCAACTTCGAGCGCGAGCGGATGCGCCTGGGCCTGGACCTACAGGGCGGCACCCGCCTGCTCCTGCACGCGGACGTCCCCGAGGAGTTCGACGGCAACATCGACGACGCCATCGAAGGCACGATTCGTGTCCTGCGCCGCCGCGTGGACGCGTCCGGCCTGGCCGAGGCGGAGATCACGCGGCAGGGAGCCACGGGCATCTCCGTACAGTTGCCGGGCCTCACCCCGGAGGAGGCCCGCTCGCTGTTGGGCCGCACCGCGCAACTGCTGTTCTGCGAGCCCGCCACCGACGCCGTCGCCGAGGTTGGCACCTGTGATGAAGGGGGCCAGTGGCAGCGTGCGACCGGCACGGTGGGTGGCCAGCGCCAGGCGCTGTCGGGGCGATTCCTGCGCTCCAACGCCTATGTCGGCTTCGACAACATCGGCAACCCGTTCGTCGGGTTCGAGTTCCAGGGCGAAGGTGGCGAGATCTTCCGCCAGATCACCACACGCCGGCTCGGGCAGCAGATCGCGATCTTCCTGGACAACGAGCTGCTCTCCGCGCCCGTGGTCTCCGCAGTGATCGCCGATTCCGGCACGATCACTGGCCTCACGTTGATGCGTGCGCGCGAACTCGTCGTGCAGCTGAACGCCGGCGCGCTTCCACTGGAACTCTCGGTGCTGCAGGAGCAGTCCGTGGACGCGACGCTGGGCAACGACTCCGTGCAGCGCTCCGTACTCGCCGGCGAGATCGGCCTGATGCTCGTGGCGCTGTTCATGATCCTGTACTACCGGCTGCCCGGACTCATCGCTTCGGCGGCGCTACTTGTGTACACGGCGCTGACGCTGGCGGTATTCAAGATGATCCCGGTCACGCTCACGCTCGCCGGCATCGGTGCGTTCGTGCTCTCGGTGGGCATGGCAGTGGACGCGAACATCCTGATCTTCGAACGCATGAAGGAAGAGATGCGCGCGGGCCGTTCCTATGCCGCGGCGATCGAGGCCGGGTTCGCGCGTGCCTGGCCGTCCATCCGCGACTCCAATGTCACCACGCTCATCACGTGTCTGATCCTCTACGTCCTCGGTGGTGGCATCGAGGTGCCGCTACTCGGCGCGTTCGATGCGCCGCTGGTGCAGGGCTTCGCGCTGACGCTTGCGGTGGGTGTGTTCATGTCGATGTTCTCCGCGATCATCGTGACGCGGACGTTCATGCTGACACTGGTCGGCACCTCGATCGCGCGGCGTCACGATTGGTTCGTGCCGGAACTTGATGCCGAACTCAATGTGCGAGCGGAGTCCCGATCGTGAGCCGCCAGATCGACTTCGTCGCTACCCGTAGCCGCTTCTTCATCATCAGCGGAGTGCTGGTCGTGCTTTCCCTCGTGATGCTGGCGATTCCGCCGGCATTGCGCCCGGGCATTGAGTTCACCTCCGGCACGACGATGTTGATCGAGTTCGAGGAGGGCGTGGAGCAGCAGGATCTTCGCGCCGCGCTCACGAACCTGGGCTTCCCGGAGGCCCGGATCCAGTCCACTTCGGGGAAGCGCGAGTACCTAATCCGCACGCGTGAGTTGCAGGTGCCACCCGGCGCCTTCACCGAACTGGCACCGGAGCCCACCGTGGTTCCGATCGGCCCGGTCCCGCTGGAGCCCATTGCCACGCTGAACCTGGGTGACGCTGACGGTGAGGCAGACGGCGACGTCTTCCTCCGCGAGCCGTCACAGGGCAACACCTGTCAGTTTGGGGACATCGCCGGGACCGTGCCGTGGGGGACCGAGGGCCAGGCGCTGGAGGTCATCGAGTGCCCGGACGGACCGATCTACCACGTCATCGCCGGTGACTTCATCGGTTACATCCGCGCGACCGACGCTCACAACATCGTGGACATCGAGGAGCCCGCCGCCACTCCCGAGGTCACCGCCGATGCGGGCGAGCGCACACTGATCGAGCAGCGCCTGCTCGATGACTTCGGCACGTTCACGATGCGCGAGTTCGCCAGTGTCTCGCCGACGGTCTCCGCGGTCGCGGTGCGCAACGCCGCCATCGCCGTGACGGTCGCGTCGCTCTTCATCATGGGCTACGTCGCATTCGCGTTCGCGACCGTGCCGCAGCCATTCCGCTACGCCGTCTGTGCCATCGTGGCGCTGGCGCACGATGTCATCATCACGCTCGGTGCCTTCTCGCTCCTCGGGAAGCTCTTCGGGGTCGAGGTCAACCTGATGTTCGTGACCGGTCTGCTGACCGTGATCGGCTTCTCCGTCCACGACTCCATCGTCGTGTTTGACCGCATCCGTGAGAACGTTCGAGCGGTCCCGGCCGCGGCGCTGCGGGAAAACGTGAACGCGGCCCTGCTGCAGACCATGACCCGCTCGTTCAACACGTCGCTCACGCTGCTGCTCACGGCCGTCGCCATGCTGTTGCTGGGCGGCGCGACGATCCAGTCGTTCCTGCTGGTCATCGTTATCGGTGTCACCATCGGAACGTTCTCGAGCATCGCACTGGCGGCGCAGTTGCTCGTCGCGTGGGACGAGGGCGATTTCAACCGCATCTTCCGCCGAGGCCGCAAGGACGCTGCTCCGGCGGCCTGACCGGCGCGTGACGGCGACGTGGCTAGGCCCCGGCGTCGCCTCGGAGGACGCGGGCCTCGCCCTGGCGTCGCGTGACGCCCAGCCGGTCCAGCGTCTCCAGGATCGCCTGTGTATTGCGCCGGTTCGTATCCAGCAGGTCGCGCGCCTCCGCCAGCGTCAGGCTGCCTCGTTCCCGCATCGCTGCCGTCAGCGCCGCCCGAGCGCGTTCGAACGCGGGCGCGTGCAGCAGCACACCGTCACCGCAGTCCAGGATGGTGCCGGTCGCCTCCAGGTAGCCCTCGATTTCAGCGTCCAGCGTCAGCCGCGGCGGCTGCAGGCCGCCCGCCTCCAGCGCTGCGACGGCCGCATCGATGGCACTCTGCTGCGCCGCGCTCGGTGACGGCGTCCATCCGGCGGCCGCGACCCCGTCGCCATGCGCCTGCACGTCAGGGGCGAGCCCATCGAGGATCGCCGTCCATCCCCGCGCCGGCAGTGCCAGGCCGCTGCGCAGTTCCTCGCGCGGCATCGTCACGCGCAGCGGGTGCGCGGCGTGGTAGGCGTGCAGCCGTCGCGTCGCATCGGCGCGTAGCGCATCGAGGCGTGCCGACGTCATCAGCAGCGCGTCCATACCGGCACCGCCGAACGAGCGCACGATGCCCTCGGCGATCAACGCCTCGATCGTCTGTGCCGCTTCGGCACGGTCGAGTTCCACGGCGCCCGCGACCGCTGCAGCAGTCGCCGGTTCCAGCCGTTCGAGCGCGGCGAGCAGGCGGCTCTCAGGCGTGCCGGCCGCCAGCGTCGCCAGTCGCTCGATGACAGCGGGGGAGGTGCGCCGGTGGCGAGGCGGGTTGAGGTCGACGATCCGCCCGCCGCCCACGGTCTCGTCCGAGACGCGCACCACGAACAGGTCACCAGCGGTGACGGCGATCGGCTCGGCGAGTATGAACTGCACCCATCCCTCACCGGGACCGTCGATTGTGTCGCCACCCAACACACCACCCCCCAGCACGCGGGCGCGCGCATGGGCCTCGGCCGAGCCGGCGTGGACGGCTACGCGCAGGTTGTGGCGGAGCGCCTGGCCATCGAGCACGCGCACGCGCGCATCGAACGCCCGTACCTCGGTCATACGTCCGGGCCGCGCCAGCACCTGCCCGCGCGAGACCTCGTCGGTGTCGAGGCCGGCGAGGTTCACGGCGACGCGCGTGCCCGGCTGCGCCTCCGGCACGTCGTGGCGGTGCGTCTGCAGGCCGCGGATGCGGGCGGAGCGCCGTCCGGGTGCCACCTCGACCGTGTCGCCCACCGCGAGCCGTCCGTCCAGCAATGTGCCGGTGACGACGGTGCCGAAGCCCGACATCGTGAACGCGCGGTCGATGCCGAGCCGCGGCCGGCCGATGTCGTGCGGCTCTGGCACCGTGTCCAGCGCGGCGTCGATCGTTGCGCGCAATTCATCGAGGCCCGCGCCGGTGGCGCTGGACACCGCCACCACGGGCGCACCGGCGAGCGAGGTTCCGGCGAGCGCCTCGCGCACCTCCTCGGCGACCAGGTCGGTCCAGTCCGTGTCCACCAGGTCCGCCTTGGTGAGCGCGACCACGGCGTGGCGCACCTCCAGGAGGTCGAGGATCGCCAGGTGCTCGCGCGTCTGCGGCATCACGCCTTCGTCCGCCGCCACGACGAGCAGCGCGAGGTCGACCGCACCGATGCCGGCGAGCATGTGCCGCACGAAGCGCACGTGCCCCGGCACGTCCACGATTGAGACCTCGCGGCCGGAGGGCAGCGTCATCCACGCAAAGCCGAGTTCAATCGTCATCCCGCGCTCTTGCTCCTCGCGGAGCCGGTCGGGGTGGATGCCGGTGAGGGCCTGGATCAGCGACGACTTGCCGTGATCCACGTGCCCGGCGGTGCCCAGGACGAACACGCGGCGGCCGCTACTCGATCACCCGCGCCACGGCGAGGGAGTCTCGTCCGCAGGCGGGGCAGCGGTCAGGCGGGGTCTCGCGCGGAACGCTCTCGCGGCTGTTGGTGACGCCGATCCAGATGTCGTCGCGGAGGCGGTCGACCCCGGCGGCGCGGTGGGGCGGCCCCACGGTGTCGGGGCGCATCTCCTCCGCCAGCCGGCGGCTCACCTCTTCCGCGCTGAGCGGAGCGACGATGCGCACCAGCACTTCGCGACCACAGTGAGAGCAGCGGTACACCTGCACCGCCACCGGGTCAGTCCTCGTCCGGGTCGGGGAGCAAGTCGGTGAACACCTCGTTGGAAAGCAGCAGCCCGCGCGCCGTCAGCCGCAGGCGGCCGTCCACCGTCTCCAGCAGCCCGAGGCGGGTGTAGCGTTCGATCACCGGGCCGAAGATGGCTTCCGGCGTCACGCCGAAGCGCATGGCGAACTCGGCGAGTGAGACGCCCTCCATCAGGCGGAGTCCCAGGATCATCGCGTCCGCGCGCAGCGTCGCCTCATCCGGCGTCTCGCCGCCGGCGATCTGGCGCAGTTCGGCGCGCCCGGTCGCCTGGCGCTCCTTCCACGAGGCGTTCACCCCGTCGACATAACGGTTGGGAGCGTCGATGTTCGCGAGGCGCTGGCCGGCGAAGAATGAGTGCGCACCGGCACCCATCCCCAGGTACGCCTCGGCGCGCCAGTAGACCAGGTTGTGGCGGCACTGATGGCCGGGCTTCGACCAGTTCGAGATCTCGTATTGCTGGTAACCGGCCGCCGCGAGCCGGTCACGCGTCCACTCGTACTGGTCGGCGGCCACGTCCGGGTCGGGGGCGTTCAGGAGGCCCTTCGAGACCTGGTAGAAGAGCGCCGTGCCGGGCTCCACGGTGAGCGCGTAGCAGGAGAGGTGCTCCGGCCCCAGCGCGATCACCTGCTCCAGCGTCTCCTGCCACCGCTCCAGCGGCTGGTCGATCAGCCCGAAGATCAGGTCGAGGTTCATGTTGTCGAAGCCGGCAGCGCGCGCGTCCGCTACCGCCTGGATCACGCGCTCGGGCGAGTGCTGGCGCTCCAGCATCTTCAGTTCGTCCTCGTGCATCGACTGCACGCCCATGGAGAGCCGGTTCACCCCCAGCGCCCGAAGGCCTTCGAGGTGTTCGCGGCTCAACTCAGTCGGGTTCGCCTCGAGCGACCACTCCACGTCGGGCCTGATGTCGAAGTTCGCTTCCAGGCCGCGCACCACCGCTGCCATGTCATCGAGCGAGGTGAGGCTGGGTGTGCCGCCACCGAAGAAGATCGTGTCGACGCGGAACCGCCGGGCGGCGGGCGCCCACAGTTCCATCTCACGCACCAACGCCGGCGTGTACTCGGGGACGAGGTGCTCAAGGCCCTCGTAGGAGTTGAAGTCGCAATAGCCACACTTGGAGGTGCAAAACGGGGTGTGGAGGTAGAGCGCCAGCGAGGGCTTGCCCTCAGCCGGGGCGTCATGGACGGGGGCAGCGGGCTCCGTGGTCATGGCGGCAAGGGTACACCGCCACCGCCGTAGGCGGCCCCCCTCCTGCGCGATCGCAGGGCCGCCGGGAGCCCCGCCGCGCCTACACTGCGCACATGGATCATCGAGACCTGGCGCGAGCCCTGGACCGGTGGCGAGAGCGCGGCATGATCTCCTCGGAGCAGGCGACAGCCATCGCTCAGTACGAGGCGATGGAGGCGGGTCCGACCGAGGGGGACGCCCCGGACGCCGACGCCGCGTTCGATGCGGGCGGCATGCTCGCTTACGGCGGCGTGCTGGTGGCGCTCGGTGCCGTCGTTGGCCTCTACATGACCGTGCTGGGCGATGTGGGCGCAGCCGCGCAGGTCGGCATCGCGTGGCTCGTGGCGGCGGCGGGACTCGCGCTGCTGCTCGTCTCCACGCGCATCAAGTCCGGCGGCGCGATGACGGACGCACTCGGCTTTGCCGTCACCATCCTCGCGCTGCTGGCACTGCTCGCGACGTTCGATGCGGCCGGCTGGCTGGATGACGATGGCAGCGCGTCCGACGTGCGCCAGATGCGCTTCGCGTGGGCCTTCACCGGCATTGCGGTCGCTGCGGCGGGCTGGGGCATCGCCTGGAGGTGGGCGCCGATGGCGGCGCTGACCGCCTCCGTCGCGGCCATCTGGGCCGCCGCCGCGCTTCCGTGGCTGGTCGCCTCCACCGACCGAAGCGGCCCCGGCACGATTGCATCGCAGATCGCGGTGGTCGCCGGCCTGGCCATCGCAGCGCTTGCGGTCGCGCTGCCGCGCCTCACCGGCCTCGGCGAGCGAGCGCGACTCTGGCTGCTGATCGGTGCACTCGGCGCGGCGAACGTCGCTGCCTTCATCCTCGCGGCCGGCGAGGGCGGCCTGTTCGAAGGTGCGCTGATGCTCTACACGGTGGGGCTGGCCGTGGCCGCGCTGGTCTTCCGGCGCCGCGCGATCCTCGTCTTCGCCGCGATCACGCTCTACGAGTACGTGGGCCTGGTCGTCTTCCGTACGTTCGATGGTGCCGTGGCCGCCATCGTAATCCTCGCCCTCGTCGGGCTCGGCACTGCGATCGGCGGGACGCTGGTGCAGCGCGGGCTGGCGGCGCGGTACTTCCCGCGTCCCCGGTAGAATCCTCAGACGCATCCAGACTGAACGACTGATGGGAGGGCGTCCATGGCGCTCACGGACGAGCAGCGCGCATACATCGACGCGCACAACCTGTGCATCCTGGCCACCGGCAAGAAAGACGGCTCGCCGCAGATCTCCAGCGTCTACTACGACTGGGACGGCGAGCAGCTCTACATCTCCGTCACCAGCGACCGCGCGAAGTGGCGCAACGCAGTGCGGAACCCCAACATCGCCGTGCTGATCCCGGACGGCCGCAAGCAACTGATCCTGTACGGCACCGCGAGCGGCATCGAGCACGCCCCGGAGCGCGATGAGCACATCATCGGCATCCGCAAGCGCTGGGGCCGCCCCGTCCCGGAAGACGTCGACCGTGTCGCCTTCACGAAGGAACTGGACGACGCGCTGCGCGTGGTCCTGCGTTTCACCCCCCAGCGCGCGTTCTCGAACGACTGAGCGGAGGTCTGCCATGTCGGTGTTCACGCCCGAGCAGGAAACCTACGTCCGCGAACGCCAGTTGTGCGTCCTGGGCACCGGCAAGCGGGACGGCTCCCCGCAACTCTCGATGGTGACGTACATGTTCGACGGCACCTACCTGCTCTCCTCGATCACGAAGGACCGTGCAAAGTACGCCAATATCCGCCGCCAGCCGCACGTCGCCGTGCTGATCCCGGACGGCCGCCGCCAACTCATCGTCTATGGCACCGCCGAGATCCTGGAGGGCAAGGAACGGGACGCGGCGATCATCGCGATCCGCGCCCACCAGGGTGACCCGCTGCCGGCCGACTACGACCTGGACCGGTTCCCGCAGCGCCTGGACGAGCTCAAGCGCGTCGTCGTCCGCGTCGCCCCGGAGCGTGCCTTCTCGAACGATTGAGGCGCGCGTGCGACACTCGGCGTTCACGGATCTTGGACGCGAGGTGTGCAGGTGTTGAAGACCCACGGATGCGGTGAACTGCGCGCGGAGCACGCCGGCCAGACGGTGACACTGGCCGGGTGGGTGCACCGCCGGCGCGATCACGGCGGCCTCGTGTTCATCGACCTGCGTGACTCAACCGGCCTCGTCCAGGTGGTGTTCCACCCGGACCGCGCCCCCGCCGCCTTCGCGACGGCGTCCGAAGTGCGCTCCGAGTTCGTCCTCCAGATCGTTGGCGAGGTGCAGCCGCGCCGCGACGGCACCGAGAACACCGATCTGCCCACCGGCGCGATCGAGGTGCAGGCGGCGCGCACGTCCGTGCTCAACGCCTCCGACACGCCTCCGTTCCCGGTGAACCAGGACACCAACGTCGATGAGTTGACCCGGCTCCGCTATCGCTACCTGGACCTCCGTCGCGAGCGCATGGCGGGCAACATCCGCCTCCGTCACCGTGTGGTGAAGTTCATGCGCGACTTCATGGACGCCGAGGGCTTCATCGAGGTGGAGACGCCCGTCCTGAATCTCGCGACGCCCGAGGGCGCGCGGGACTACCTGGTGCCCAGCCGCGTGCACCCCGGTTCCTTCTACGCGCTGCCACAGTCGCCGCAGCAGTGGAAGCAGTTGCTGATGGTGGGCGGCATCGACCGCTACTTCCAGATCGCGCGCTGCTACCGCGACGAGGATCTCCGCGGCGACCGCCAGCCGGAGTTCACGCAACTGGACGTGGAGATGGCCTTCGTCGAGGAGTCCGACATCCTTGACCTCACGGAGCGCCTCTACATCGCGCTCGCCGCCGCCGTCGGGCCGGAGTTCAACCTCCCGAGCCCGTTCCCCCGCCTGACCTACGGCGAGGCGATGGAGCGGTTCGGCTCCGACAAGCCGGACCTCCGGTACGGACTCGAGATCCGCAACCTGTCCGAGTTCGCCGCGCAGGGTGAGTTCCGCGTCTTCACGCAGGCGGTGGAGGCCGGTGGCCGCGTCCGCGGCTTCTCCGTCCCCGGCGGCGCAGACCTCGGCCGCCGCGCCCTCGACGCGCTGACCGAGGTGGCGAAGGCCGCCGGCGCCTCCGGGCTGGTCTGGGTGCAGTTCGCCGGCGAGGGGCCGCTCGATGGCATCGCTGCCGACGACATCAAGTCGCCGGCAGCCCGCTTCTTCACGCCCGAGGCCTGGGCAAGCATCGGCCAGGCGTGCGGCACGCAGCGGGGCGACCTGCTGCTGATCGCCGCCGGGCTGGACGAGGTCACGTCCAAGGTGCTGGACGCCCTCCGCCGCCAGGTCGCGGAAGACCGCGCACTGGCGGATCCCGCCACGCTGGCCTTCGCCTTCATCACCGAGTTCCCGATGTTTGAGTACGACGCCGAGAACGAACGCTGGAGTGCCGTTCACCACCTGTTCACGTCGCCGTTCATGGACGATCTGCCGCTGCTCGCCCGCGACCCCGGGTCGGTGCGCTCCCACGCGTACGACCTGATCTGCAACGGCCAGGAGATCGCCTCCGGGTCGATCCGGATCCACTCCCGGGACGTGCAGTTGCAGGTGCTGGCGACGCTGGGCCTGAGCCTGGACGAGGCGCGCGAGAAGTTCGGTCACATGCTGGAGGCGTTCCGCTTCGGCGCGCCGCCTCACGGCGGCATCGCGCCCGGCGTGGATCGCACGGTGGCGCTCTTCGCCGGCGAACGTGACATCCGCGAGGTCATCGCCTTCCCGAAGACGAAGTCGGCCAGCGACCCGATGACCGGCGCGCCCGCGCCCGTGGCGGAGCGGCAACTGCGCGATGTCCACATTCGGTTGGACGAAGAGGCGCTGGAGGTGCTGACGGCTGCCATCCACGCTGCCGACCCGCCCTCGGGCGGCTAAGGCGGACGCGAGGCGCCGTGCTTGCGGTATGCTCCCTGCCTGATAAGACGGCGCGCCCACCGCTGCTGAGATGAGCATCACTCGATGAGCCAGAACCGTCTGCTCGCGATCCTCCTGTCGGTGTTGGCCGGCCTTGTGCTGGTGGTCGGAGGACTCTCGGCGGTCCTCCTCCTCTCCGGCGGCGGCGGTGACACGACCGGGCCGGATGGCATCACCACCACGGGATCCGGTGGCAACCCCACCCAGCCCGCTTCGGGGCGCCTGCGCCTCAGTGGGACAGACCCGGTGACGCTGGATCCCCACACCGCGGGCGATGCCAGTTCTGCCGAATACATCGTGGAGATCTTCAGCGGCCTCGTGACGCTCACGCCGGACCTGGACATCGTCCCGGACCTGGCCGAGTCATTCGACGTCAGCCCGGACGGCCTCACGTACACCTTCGTGCTGCGCGAGAACGCCACGTTCCACACCGGCCGCCGCGTCACCGCTGACGACATCAAGTGGTCGATTGAGCGCGCTGCATCGCGCGAACTCGCCTCGCCCACGGCGCTCGCCTACCTCGGCGACATCATCGGCGTGCGGGAGCACTTCCACGGCATTGCGGATGGGGTCCCCGGCGTGGAGGTCGTGGACGAGCGCACCGTCCGCATCACAATCGACGCGCCGAAGCCGTACTTCCTCGCGAAGTTGACCTACCCCACGGCGTTCGTCGTGGATCGCCAGCAGGTGGAGAGCAACCCGCGCAACTGGACGCGGCGCCCCAACGGCACTGGCGCCTTCAAACTGGCGGAGTGGCGCCTCGGCGAGCGGATCGTGCTGCAGGCGAATGCACAGTACGTCCTGGGTGCCCCGAAACTGAGCGAGGTCGTCTACCTCCTGTCCGGTGGCTCCGCCCTGACCCGCTTCGAGAATGACGAACTGGATGTGGCATTCGTCTCGGTGAACGACATCGACCGTGCCCGCGACCCGTCCTCCACGCTCGGCCCGCTGTACACGGCGTGGCCGCAGTTCACGATCTCCTACATCGCCTTCAATACCAACGTGCCGCCGTTTGATGACGTGCACGTGCGCCGTGCCCTGGGCCTGGCGATCGACCGTGCCCGCATCTCCGAGATCACCTTCTCCAACATGCTGACGCCCGCTACCGGCATCCTCATGCCGGGTATGCCTGGCTACCAGTCGGAGGATCTGACGTTGCCGTTCGACCCGGAGGCGGCCGTCGCGGAGCTCGCGCTCTCCCGCTACGTCGATGACATGCCGCCGATCATCATCAGCGAGGTGGGCGCCGGCGCGGAGGCACGCACGGACACGCAGGCCTTCCTGGAGCAGTGGCGCACGATCCTCGGCATCAACGTGGAGGTCCAGCAGACGGACTTCGCCACGTTCCTGGCTGACCAGGACGCCGGACGCCTCCAGGCCTTCAACGCCGGCTGGATCATGGACTACCCGGACCCAGAGGACATCCTGGACCTGAAGTTCCACTCCGCCTCCACGCTGAACGACGTGTCGTACTCCAATCCGGAGGTCGACGCACTCCTGGACCGCGCCCGCATCGAGCGTGATCCGGCGGCACGTCTGAGCACCTACCAGGAGGCGGAACGCCTGATCGTGGACGAGGCGGCGTGGTTGCCGCTCTACTTCTCGCTCTCACACGTAGTCGTGCAGCCTCAGGTCACCGGGTGGTTCGAGCCGCCCATGGTGGTGCCGCGCCTGCGGTTCATCGAAGTGTCGCGCTAGCCGCCTCGGGGCGGAGGAGGGCGTCGCGTGAGCGCGTACATCGTCCGCCGCCTGGCGTGGCTGCCCGTGATCCTGTTCGTGGTGTCGTTCTCCACATTCACCATCGCCCGCTTCGGCCCCGGCGATCCGGTCTCCGTGGCCGCCGGGCAGATCCGCGATCCAGAGGTGCTGGAGCGCATCCGTGTCGAGCGTGGCCTGGATCGCCCGATCCCCGTTCAGTACATCAAGTGGCTGACGAACGCAGTCCAGGGAGACCTGGGCGAGTCGTACCTGCAGCAGGGATTCTCGGTCTCTGAACTGATCTTCCCGCGGATGTGGATCTCCGCGCAGCTGGGCTTCGTGGCACTGGTGATCGTCTTCGCGATCGGCATCCCACTCGGCCTGATCGCCGCGAGATTCTCCGGCACCTGGATCGATCCGATGATCATCGGGACACTGCTGTTCCTGCAGGCGATCCCCGTGCTCGTACTGATCCCGCCGTTGATCTGGCTCTTCGCGCTGCAACTGAACTGGCTGCCCGTCGGCGGCTGGGACGGGATCTTTGATGTCTGGTGGATCGGCGGCGTCATTGCTGTGCCGATCCCCGATCCCCACCTCTACATCCCGCTGATCGCGTTCACGCTGCCCGGCTTCGTCGGCGTCGCGCGCCTCGTGCGCGTCTCCGCGCTGGAGGTGAACCTGTCCGACTACGTCCGCACGGCGCGCGCCAAGGGTCTGTCCGAGGCCGCCGTGCAGTTCCGTCACATCCTCCCGAACTCGCTCCTGCCGCTGATCACCGTGGTCGGCTTTGCGCTGGCGAGCATCATCGAGGGCGCGCTGTTTGTGGAGACACTGCTTGGCATCAACGGCATCGGCCGCTTCCTCTTCGAGGCGGTCACCAGCCGGGACTATGACGTCATTCTGGCGGCGACCGTGATCTTCTCGACGGTGTTCGTGGTCACCAATCTGTTGGCGGAACTCTGCTACGGCCTGGTCGATCCGCGTGTTCGTATCGGGTCGACCCGACGATGACCACCGCGACACCCGCCCCCGCGCCCGCCGAGGTTCGGGGGACCCCGGTGCTTGAAGGCGAGAGCCAGTGGCAGATCGTCTGGCGCCGTCTCCGGCGCAAGAAACTGGCGATGGCGTCGCTGGCGCTGATCATCGTGATCTACGGGGCCGGCATCGCGGCCCCGCTGCTGGCGCCCTACTCCTACCGGGAGATCAACCTGGATCGCAGCCTGGAGGGGCCCAGCGCCCAACACTTGCTCGGGACGGACCGCCTCGGTCGGGACATGCTCAGCCGCACGATGTACTCCGCGCGCACCACGCTGATCGTCACGACGGCGGTCGTGCTCAGCGGCTCGCTGCTCATCGGCAACGTGCTCGGGCTGCTCGCCGGCTACCGGGGCGGGTGGCTCGACACGCTGGTGATGCGCGTCGGCGAGATCTTCTCCGGGCTCCCGGCGTTGATCATGCTCATCCTCATCAACGTCTCCCTGGGGCCGAGGGTGACGGATGCGATGAGGTGGATCGAAGACCATACGTTCATCACCGGACTGGTCGCGTCCGGGTTCGCCTCGTACATGCTCGTGTTCAGCACGCTGTCGCTCTTCTTCTGGGTGGGCACCGCGCGCATTATCCGAGCGCAGGTGCTGGCCCTCCGGGAGACCGACTTCGTGCTGGCGGCGGAGGCGATGGGTGCCAGCCCGTGGCGCGTGATCACTCGCCACCTGCTCCCCAACGTCTCCTTCTTGATCATCCTGTCGATCTCGTCCACCCTCGGCGGCATCGCCGGGTCGGAGATCTTCCTGACGTGGTTCGGCGTGGGCGTCCAGCCGCCGGCGGCCTCCTTCGGCGCGATGCTGTTCGAGGGCTCCGGGGCACGCACGTTCCAGGCACACCCGCACCTGCTGCTGATCCCCGGCACCGTGGTGACGATGCTGCTGTTCGCCTTCAACCTGCTCGGTGACGCCCTCAACGACGCCGTCCGGGGGCGCTGAAGCCCTCAACCGCGCGGTGTTCCGGTGCGGTGGCAGGGGAAACCCGGAGGGCGGCCCGAAACGGGTCGCATGCTATAGTCATTTCACGGCAGTTACGGCCCGGAGCACGCCGGTAATCCCCTGTGCCCGGCAACGGATCTGTGCGCGTCACCGGCACCATCAGACGAGATTGCAGGCGAAGGTACAGCTCCTTGGGCACCACGGTTGAACGTCTGGAGAACGCGCGCGTGAGCCTCGAAATCGAGGTCGATGCAGAGCGCGTTGAGAAGCACACAGCGCGCGCCATCCAGCGCATCGCGAAGCAGGTTCGTATCCCCGGGTTCCGGCCCGGCAAGGCCCCCCGGAACATGGTGGAACGCCACGTGGGGCCCAGCGTTATCCTGCAGGAGGCGCTCGAGGAACTGATCCCCGAGGTCTACAACGAGGCCATCGCGGACCTCGAGATCGAGGCGATCGACCAGCCCGAGTTCGATCTGAAGTCGACCGAGCCGCTGATCGTCACCGCCACCGTCCCCGTGCGGCCGGAGGTTGACCTCGGCGACTACGAGGCGCTCCGCGTGCCGAAGCCGGATGTCGAGATCAACGACGAGCGTGTCGAAGAGACCCTGCTCGCCCTCCGCCGCCAGTACGCTGTCCTCGAGCCCGTCGAGCGCGAAGTGCAGTGGAACGACCACATCCGCGCGGATGTCTCCGTCACCGTCGAGGAACAGGACCCGTACGAGGAGGAGGACGCCGAGTTCCCGATCCGCGAGGGCTCCGTGGTCTCCCTGCCGGGCTTCGTCGACCGCCTGGTGGGCCTCGGCGTCGGCGAACACACGATTGAGTTCACCCTGCCGGACGACCTGCCGGCGGAGACCCTCCGTGGCAAGCAGGTCACCTACGTGGTCAAGATCCACGAGGTGAAGCAGGAAGTGCTGCCCGACCTGGACGACGAGTTCGTCGCCTCCCTCGATGAGGCGGACGTGACCACCGTCGCCGAGTTGGACGCGCGCCTGCGCAAGGACCTGCTGGAGCAGGCCGAGCGTAACGTCCGCGAGCAGTACCACAACGAGATCATCGACCTGCTCATCGCGCAGGCGAACCTGGACTACCCGGACGTGCTGGTCAACCGCGAAGTGGACCGCGTCATCGACCGCGAGTCTAACCACGCCTCCCACTCCCGCGAAGGGCTGGAGAACTGGCTCCGCTCGCTCGGTCGCACCGAGGAGGAAGTGCGCGACGCCTTCCGCCCGGAGGCTGACCTGGTGGTCCGCCGCGCGCTCGCCCTTGGTGAACTGATCGACCGCGAGTCGATTGAGATCACTGACGAGCAGATCGAGACTGAGATCGATAGCCTGCTCACGCAGATGACCGGCGGTAACCCGGCCAACCAGCAGGCGATCCGTGGGCTCATCGACACGCCGGACGGGCGTAACTCGATCAGGTCGCAACTGCTCACCCGCTTCGCGGTGGAGCGCCTGGAGGAGATCTGCGCGCAGGCCGAGGACGCAGGCGCCGCCGAGCCGCGTCGAACGAGCCGCCGCCGCCGTGGCAGCGGCGCCGATGACGCCGCCGAGACGACTGAGGCTACGGACGAGACGGCTGAGGCCCCTGCCGCCGAGGCGACCGAAGAGCCGGGACAGGCCTGAGTCCGAAACCGGCATTGCCGGGGTACGATCAATCTATTCAGCGCATCAGACGCGACGGACAGGACCTGCTCGGATGACTTACCGCCCGCCCCGCCCGGAAGACTTTTCAGACGGCTTCCTTCAGCCCCGCAACATTGTGCCGATGGTCGTAGAGACAACGGCCCGCGGTGAGCGTGCCTATGACATCTACTCGCTCCTGCTGAAGGAACGGATCATCTTCCTCGGCACGCCGATCGATGACCAGGTCGCGAACTCCATCGTGGCCCAGTTGCTGTTCCTGGACCGGGAAGACCCGGACCGGGACATCTCGATCTACGTGAACTCTCCGGGCGGCATGATTTACGCCGGATTGGCCATCTACGACACCATGAACCTCGTGCGTGCAGACGTCAGCACCATTGCTGTGGGCGTGACCGCGTCCATGGGCACTGTGCTGCTCTCCGCCGGGCAGAAGGGGAAGCGGTTCGCGCTCCCCAACACCACCATCCACATGCACCAGGCGCTCGGCGGTGGCTCCGGCCAGGCCAGCGACGTGGAGATCCAGGCGCGCGAACTGCTGCGGAACAACGAGAAGATCCGCCAGATCCTCGCCGACCGCACCGGTCAGACGCTGGAGCGCATCAAGCACGACACCGACCGAGACGTGTATATGACGGCGGAGCAGGCCATGGAGTACGGACTCGTGGACGAGATTCTCTCCAAGCCTGAGGTGAAATAGCGCAGAGCGGCGGGG
>JAQCKI010000031.1 GCA_027592645.1 Chloroflexota bacterium
GCCGGCCCGTTCGCTGAAATGGTGCGGTGGAGGCTAGTTCGCCGCCTTCGCCTCGAGGTACTTGTCCGGGTTACCGATGAAGCGGTTCCGGCACCCCATGTCGTTGAAGACATACCAGGCGCCAGCGTGATTCCACTTCATGCCCTTGTCGGCCTCAAACGCTTTCCCGCACACCATGCAGGTCTGTTCGGCCACGCGATGCTCCCTTCGTCTCGATCCCGGCCTGAGAGCACGCATGTTATTCCGTCGTGCAAGCGATGGTTGTGCCTACCAGCACGAACCGATCTCCGGCCTAGCGGCGCCCGGCAGTGGTCCGCCCGCTCGTCGCTGCCGTGGACTTCTTCCAGAGTAGAACGCGCTGCGACTCATCCTGCCAGGAGGAGCGCACTCGGATACCCAGGTCGCGGGCGGTCTCCCGGAGGAGCCGCTTCACCGTGCCGGGTCGATCGTCCTCGTCCAGCTCAATGGCACCTGCCTCGGCCGCTTGGATCGCCTTCAGGTAAGGCTCCCGTGAGATGCGTGCCGGCCCGCGACCCACCACCACATCATCCGGGTGGAGCTTCTTGAAACGGGACATCGAACTCTCTTTCATCGTGAGTAGTGAGCGGGCTCTCGCCCGTTGGCTCTCTGATCATACGACCTTACCCCTTACGTTAGATGCATCACTCCCGTAATTCCCGAAGATATTGTTCGCCGGGAGTTCCCGACAGAAGTTCTGCAGGCGAGTTCTCCCTGCCAAGGGGATGGTGGGACGCTGCTCCCTGTCAGATTCTGAAGGGGTCAGCCGCGCCATGCGGCCGCTCAGCGACCGGCGCCACGCCTCGAGCCACGGGCCGTCAGGGCGCGCCGGAACCGGGTACGCCGAGGGCCATCGATCCGCGCGAAGAGCGACGCGAAGGCGGCGCGGCGATCCGCCATCACCTGGCGGTTGCGCTCGATGAGCCCGCCCAGCGCGACCAGCGTATCGACCGGTAGGCGGTCATCGGACTCCCGCACAGTGGCACGGAGCCAGTCGTTCATGACGTCCGCGTCCTGGTGTTCTCCGAGCAAGTCCTGCAACTGCTTCACGGCCTCGGTGAGATCGCGGGCAGGCCGTCCATAGAGGTCACCAAACAGTTCCAGCGAGTATCGAAGGCGCTTTCCGCGGATGCGGAGCGCGTGGTACTCCGCCGGCGGCGAGTCCGCCTCCAGGCGAACGCCGCCACGATGCACCGAGCGGAGGCGGCGGTGCAGCAGCGGTGCCGCGAAGTCGTGGACGGGGATGAGGGGTGCATCTGCCGGCGGGCCAGCGCGGAGCGCATCGCCCATCGCGCACTCGAGCGCTGCGTAGCGGTCGCTATCGAGGAGCGTCCGCAGCTGGTCACGCTCAGTCGTGCGCTGCGCCTCGAGGATCGCGATCAACGGCTGGATCGCCGCCGACTCGGCGGGGTGCACATCCTGCTGCACCAACAATCCATCGATCTGCACGTCCAGATCCCGCATCGCGCCCAGTTCGTGCCCGACCCATTGGAGTTCGTCGCGCAGCACACCGAAGCGTTCCGGTAGCGCCTCGCGGAAGAGGGCGATCGTGGCGCGCAGGCGGCGCGTGGCGACGCGCAGCTGGTGCAGCGCCTCGATGTCCTCGCCCAGCCGTGTGCCCGGTTCGTGCTGCAGGAACGCCGTCCAATGACGTCGCAGCCAAGCGTAGCCGTACTCGGTGGCACCGGCGGCAGGGTCCAGTCCGGCCAGGCCGAAGTCCAGCGCCTCGACACTTGCATCGAGACCAGCGCCATCAAGTGCCGCCTGGAACTTGGAGGTCAGCGCCGGCACCAGACCGCACTCCCGCGCCAGCACTCGCACCAGCGCTCCGAGGTCGCGCTCGACGGCTTCGTCCGCCACTTCGACCTCGACGCGGCAAAGCGTGCCGGTGACCTCACCGTCGTGGAGCAGGGTCGTGTCGTCCAGCGCCACGCTGGCGACCACCTTGCCCTGGCGCAGGACGTCGATTGGGCGCCGGCGTGTGTGCACTTCCACCATCGGCCGCAGCGATTCCCGCGCCGCCACGAGCCGCACCCGCGTCGCAACTTCGCCGTGGCCGCCGAGGATCTCGGGGCCGTCGAGGCGCTCCGTGACCTCCCGCCGGGCGGCGAGGTCGGCACCTCCGCGGGCCAGCGACTTCAGCGTCGCCTCGTAGGCATCGCCACGCGCGCGGCGGCGGAGCGTGAAGCCGGCGCGATGGATGCGCCAGCCGAGGGTGTCCAGGTAGACATCCTGCTGCATCTTCGCCTCGCCAAAGGCGAAGTCGAATGGAGCGTGATCGGGCGGCGCGGCGAGCCAGTGCTCGACCGCCTCGAGGTCGGACGCCTCGAATTGCCATTCACGCTCAATCAGGTCAGACATCCCCCGTCGCCTTCCCACACCAAGGCTAGCAGTTGGTGGCCGACCGATGGTTAAGGGGGCGCGTAAGGATGCCCGGGGATCGGGTAGTCTCGGCGCGACGCGGCATCACCGTCCGCGCGCGGACGGATGGTGGCGATGGCGGGTCTGACGCTGGTCACAGGCGACGCCGGCAGTGGCAAGACCGCGCGCCTGGTGGAGATCGCGGCTGAGCACTACGCCGCGGATCCGTTCGCGCCGCTGCTGGTGCTGGTGCCCACGGCGCGCCACGCGGACCAGTTCCGGCGGCGGCTGGTGGAGCGCGCCTCGGCGGTCTTCCACCTGCACGTGCTGACGCTGAACCAGTTCGCCCGCGGGCAGGCAGGCTCCCGCCTGCTCCCGCCCGACATTGCCGCCGAGTTGCTCGCGCGCGTGACCCGCGACCGTGCCGCCGCTGACGGCCCCGCGTCGCGCCTGCGTCCGATTGCGCACACCGGCGGCCTCCACGCGCTCGTGCGAGCCGCCGTCGCCGACCTCGTCGCGGACGCGATCGACCCGGCCGCTCTACAACAAGCCGCGCGCGCCACGACCAGCCTGGATCTGCGCGCCCTCGCCGAGGTGTACGAGGCGTACCGGGCCGCCCTCGACGGACAGGGACGGCACGATCCCGGCGAAGCGGTGCACGTGGCCGCCACGATCGTTGATGGCGGAGCGAATCTGCCCGCGCGGGTGCTGGTGGACGGCGTGCAGTTCTTACGCGGCGGCGAGGTGAACCTGGTCGCCGCGCTCGCTCGCCGCACCAACGTCTGGTGCGCAATCGACCCGGACGCCGGCACACGCCCTGAGTGGACGATGGAGGCGTTGCGCACCGCGATGCCCGACGCGCGGACGGAGGCGCTCACGTCGTCCTCGGAGATGGCCGCGACCGAGGCGTTCACGGTCGCTGATGCCGAATCGCAGCTGCGAGAGATCGCGCGCGCAATCAAGACGCGGCTGGACGCCGACCCCACCCTGCGTGCGTCAGACTGCGCGGTCGTGTTCCGACGGGTAACCCCACACCTCGCGCTCGCGCGGCGCGTGTTCCAGGAGATGAACCTGCCGCTGGACCCGGCCGCTGGCGACCGGCTGGCGGAGCGTCCATTCGGCACCTGGCTGTTGCGGCTACTGCGGCTCGGCGCGCGGGACTGGCGCGTCTTCGACCTGCTCGATGTCGCCTCGGCTGACTTCATGGACTCGAGCGCGCTCGGCGTCGAGGCGGACGCGCTCACGTCGCTGCGCGGACTCGTGCGGTGGCGAAAACTGTGGGCCGGGCGCGACTCGGTCCGACGCCTGCCTCAGGTCGCACAGGCCGAGGGGCGCGGAGACGACGCGCGCGCTGCCTCGGCGCTGGCTGCGCTCGTCGAGCGGATCGCGTCTGCGTTCGATGCCGAGGCGATGCGGCGCCCCGGCGAGCACGCCGCCGTGCTGGAGGCGCTGCTGTTCGGCGCGGGTGGCCTCCTTGCCGGTGAGACGCAGGACTACCCCACGCTCGGGGACGAGGTTGGAGTGCTGCGCTCCGAACTCGCCTCGGTGCGCGCCGTGGACGAAGCGCTGTCCGGGACGCCGGAGCGCTTCAGTACGTTTGTGGGGACGCTGGAGGCACGGCTTCAACGCCCGGCGACGCTGATCCGCCAGCCCGGCGGCGTGCTGCTGGCACCGATGCACACCCTCCACGGCCTGCGGTTCAAGTACGTGGCTGTGGCTGGACTGAACGAGGGTGAGTTCCCGGCACCACGTCGCGCCGAGGGCTTCCTGAACACGGCAGCACGAGCGGCACTCGAGGCGCGCGGCCTGGCGCTGCCACCGGAACCGCGTGCCTCCGAAGCCGAGTTGTGGCAGACCGCCACGACGCGGGCGACGGAGACCACCACGCTCTGGCGCACCCACCTGGACGCGAAGGGGCGCCAGGCAGCCCCTTCGTTCTTCTTCGACCTGGCCGTCCCGAGGCAGGATGTCCGTGCGGTCGAGTCGGCGACGCCGGCGGACCGCGCCGTCTCCACCCGCGAACTTGCAGTCGCCCTCGTGCGGGGCTGGCCGGGGGAGGCACGGCGGCCGGCGGGCATGGTGGCATGGGATCGCGTCGTGCGCGTTGCCGCGCCCATTGAGCAACGTCGCCGTTCCTACCAGCCAGCCGGCCGCCACGAGGGCGTGCTGCCCGGCATCGATGTCGCGTGGTTGCTCGACCCGGCCGCGGGTTGGAGCGCCAGCCGCCTGGAGTCCTACCGCACCTGCTCGTTCCAGTTCTTCGGCGGCTATGTGCTGGGACTGCGCGAGGTCGACGAAGAGCGATCCGAGGTGGACGCGGGGACCCGTGGCACGGTGATCCACGCGATCCTCGAAGACGCCGTGCAGGATCTCGCGGCATCGAACCGGCCATTGAACCCTGAAACGGTCGAGGAGGCCGTGTCCAGGCTCCGAACCAACGCGCGCACGATCTGGGACGCCGCGCCGGGGCAGTACGCGTTCGGCCGCGCAGCGCTCTGGCGGTACGAGGGCCCTCGGGCGATCACACAGATGGAGCGGCTCCTGCGTCGCGAGGCAGCGGCGAACGCGCTCCTGCCGCTGACGCGCGTGGTCGGTGGGGAGGCCGCGTTCCTGGAGGTCCTCCCGGGCGATCCGCCGCTGCGCGTGCAGGCGCGCATCGACCGCCTCGACGAAGGCGATGGCGTGATCCAGATCGTGGACTACAAGAGCGGGCGCTTCATGCGCCGGAAGTCGGCGGAGGATGGCGACCGGCTACAACTGCAGATCTACGCGCACGCCGCGCGGCAGGCGCACCAGGCGGAGCGCGTGGTGGCGCGCTATGCGTTCCTGGGCCTGAAGCCGAACGAGACCGAGTGGACCCTGGACAGCGACCGCCCCGGCGACACGGCGATCCTCGACTTCGCATTGGAGGTCGCACGCGGGGCGCAGGCAGACATCGGCGCCGGGCACTTTGAGGTCGCCCCTCGGGTGGCGACCTGCCCGACGTACTGCGCGTTCATCAACGCCTGCCGCGTCAGTCACTACAGCCGTCGCAAGTGGGACGGAGACGCATGACGCTCACCGACGAGCAGATCGCCATCGTCCAGGCGGGGGACGTGGATGTCGCCGTGTCAGCGGGTGCGGGCACCGGCAAGACACACGTGCTGGTGGAGCGCTACCTACACCTGCTGGGCCACTGCACGATCCCGGAGATCGTGGCGATCACCTTCACCGAGGCGGCGGCGGCCGAGATGCGCCAACGCGTACGAATGGAGGTGATGCAACGCGCGGAACTTGAGCACCATCGTCGCTTCGTGGACGAGGCGGTGATCGGCACGATCCACTCGTTCTGCCTGCGCCTCTTGCGCGAGTACCCCGTCGAGGCGGGGCTGGATCCCGGTGCCGAGATCCTCGCCGAGGACGAAGGCGACCTGCTCCGCCGCATCGCGAGCGCCGCGTCGATCGATGACGCCGCCGAGGCGGACAACGAACGCGCCGGCGCGCTGGCCTTGATTGGCACCTGGCAGCTCGGGCAGGCGCTGCCGAACATGGTGGCCTCCCGCGACGACGTGCGCCGCGCGTTCGCCTCAATGCCGGGCGACAGCCCCGAAGAGTGGGCCACCGGCATCCGGGCGCTGCTGGACGAGGCGTGCGCACGCGACCTCGACCCGCTGCGCGGGCGCGTCGCCGACACGCTGGCCGAGGTGCAGTCGGTCTGTCTCGACGAGGGCGACCTGCTGGCGCTGAAGGTCGCTGCGGCGGCGCAGGCGTTCGGGGACACGAGCGGCGGGGATATCCAGGACTGGCGCACGCGGCTGGACGCGGGACAGGCCGCGATCAACCTTGTGGGCGGACGCGGGGCGGCATGGTCGATGCCGGTCGCGGACGTGAAGGAAGAACTGCGCGCGCTGCGCGACGAAGTCCGGCTTCGCCTGAAGCGGACGCCCGCGTGGAACGATGCTGATCAGGACTCGATCGATGCGCTGCCCGGTCTGCGCGCGATCTTCGAGGATGCCTGCGCGCGATACGCGTCCGCGAAGGCGGAACGGCACGCGCTCGACTTCGCCGATCTGGAGATCGAGGCGGTGCGACTGCTGGAGGAGCAGCCCTCCGTCGCCGAATCGTGCAGCCGCCGCTACCGGCACATCATGGTGGACGAATCGCAGGACGTGAGCGGCACACAGGCGCGCCTGATCCGCCGCTTGATCGGGGAGGGATCGGGACGCCCGCGGCTGTTCCTCGTGGGCGATGCCAAGCAATCGATCTACGCGTTCCGTGGCGCGGACGTTGAACGTTTCCAGGAACTTCGACGGCTGGTCATGCAGTGGAAAGGGCTACCGCTCCCGCTCAGCGCCTCCTTCCGTACGCACCCGGCGCTCGTGCAGCACATGAACGCCTTGTTCCGCGCGGTCTTCGCGAACGGTGCCGGTGGCGCAGAGATGGAGCCGATGACGGGGCGGCCTTCGGACGTGCCCCCTGGCCCCCACCTGGTGCTGATGCCGGTGAGTCGAGACGACAGGTCACTGACCGACATATCGCGCCGCCTGATGGAGGCCGACATCATCGCGGAAGAGATTGCGCGCCTCCTGGCCGAGGGACGCCCGGTGTGGTCGAAGCGCGAGCGGGCGTACCGGCCGATACAGCACGGCGACATAGCGATCCTGCTGCGGCGCTTCACCAACGTGTACCTCTTCGAGCAGGCCCTGGAAGCGCGCGACATCCCATCGGCCACACCCAGCGGCAGCGGCTTCTTCCAGCGCTCAGAGACCGTGGACCTGGGCAATCTGCTTCGATGGCTCGCGGAACCGGACGATGAGATCGCGCTGATGGCAGTACTCCGCTCGCCGATGTTCATCCTCGGCGACGACACGCTCGCCGCCCTGCGCGGGCAGGGACGCGCTCGGTTCATTCGCGCGCTCGCCGATCCTCCCGCCGGCCTCGAAGCGGACGAAGCGGCCCGGTGTGCCTTCGCGCTCGATGTACTGGGCGACCTCCGCCGGCGCACGCACTCGGCTTCCGCCGCGGACCTGCTGGAGGAGGCGCTGGAGCGCACGGGCTACGAGGCGTCATGGGCGCCGCTGCGCGGCAACGAACAGGTGCTGGCGAATATCCGCAAGTTCGCCGGCATCGTGCGTGGCCTCGGCGATTTCACGCTCGCCGAGGTCGCCGAGTACCTGGCGCAACGTCGCGATGAGACTGCCGCGCGCGAGGGCCCGGCGGCACTCGACCGGCCAGATGCCGTGCAGATCATGACCGTGCACGGCTCAAAGGGTCTGGAGTTCGGCGCAGTGTTCGTGCCGGAGGGGCACCTGGACTCGACCGCATCACATCAACCGGTGCGCTGGCGACCCGACCTTGGCCTGGCGATCGTTCCGCAGCGCGGCGACGACGATGAGACGGTGCGGCCCGGGTTCGCCGACCTGCTGCGGTTGAAAGACATCGACGCAGAAGCGGAGGAGCATCTGCGGCTGTTTTATGTCGCAGTGACCCGCGCCGCCGACTACGTGTACCTCAGCGGCGACGACGGCGATGGGGACGGCTGGCTCCACCACGGGCTACGCGCAGCCGCCGCTGGAACGCTGCCGGACGCCGAGGTGCGCCCCCCAGCCCATGTGGACCTCGCAGGCATCGCACGTCAGCGCAACCCGGCGACGGTGGCGCTGCCGCCGCCGGATGGCGAGGAGTGGACCTCACCGCTGATGGAACGGCCGACGGTGATCCCGCTCCGCTCCAGCACGCCCGCCACGAGCCTGAAGACCGGCGAACGCCCGCGCTTCAGCGGTCACGGCGACGGTCTCGGCCGGCTGCGCGGCTCCATCGCGCATCGGGTGATCGAACTCGCCTACACCGCCGCGCCGGACGTGGACATCGAGACGGTCGCCCGTGAGGAAGACCGCGACGGCCTGTTGGACGCCGCAGCGCTTGCCGCGATGGTGGCGGAGGTGCGGGTGTTGCTCGACCGCTTCAAGGCATCACCAATCGGGGAGGCGATCGCGCGGCCAGAGGCGGAGGCCCAGTTCGAGACGCCGTTCGCGTGGTACTGGAATGGCATCCCTGTCCACGGCACCATCGACCTGCTCTACCGCGACACTGAGGGCTGGCGGGTGGTCGACTTCAAGACCGACCGCGTGGAGCCGAACGGTGCCGCGGTGACCGCCGCTCCATATCGCGTCCAACTCGGCGTCTACGCACGCGCGCTGGAGGCGGCGAGCGGCCGGGCACCGCGCGCCGGCCTGCTGTTTCTGCGTACCGGCGAGTGGCACGAGTTCACACCTGCCGAACTGGACGCCGCACTGGCCGAGGCACGCCTGCGCATCGACGCCGGCGAAACGGCCGAGGCTGAACCGAACGATGGCGAGGTCGACGAAGACTAGCCGCGGGGGCCGATCCCGCCCAGCGTCGGCCACTGCGCCCGGCAGGTCGCCCCGCCGATGATGACGGCATGTATCGAGGCATCCCCGACACCGCGTTGCCCCGCATCGCCACGCACACACTGGTGTTCGTGGGTGCCACCGTGTTCATCAGCGGTGGCTTCGTACTCGCCACTGCGGGACAGGCACACGCACCGGCGACGCTGGCGTTGATCCTCGGCGGGACGGCGCTGCTCGCCGTGCCGATCGCACTGCTGATGCTCGGTGTCGCCGCCACGGAGGCTGCGGTCGGGCGGGCGTGGGCATCGGGCTTCCGGCCGCTTTCGGGCTTCGACCGCAGCCGGCGAGGCGTCTCGGAGCGCGCACTCCGTTACGCGGGCGCGCTGTGGCTGGCGAATGGGCTTGCGCTCTGGCTCGCGACGCTCACCTCACTGGCGAGCGGCTGACGGACGCCCTCAGGCGGCGTCGGGCGAGCGGTCAGTGGGGAGCCAGAGGACGTAGATCGACCCGGCCACGACGAGTAACAACGTGACCGCCTTGGCCCAGAGCAGATCGTCCGGAATCGCAAACAGCACGGCAAACGCCGCGAACGGCCACATCATCCCCAGCGCAAACACCTTCGCGCGGAACGGCATGGTGCCGGTCTCACGGAAGCGGCGGACGTGCGGGCCAAAGGCGCGATTGTTCAGGATGCGGTCGTACATCCGCTGCGAGGACCGCGCGTAGCAGGCCGCGGCGATGATCAGGAAGATCGTCGTCGGCCAGCCCGGCAACACCACGCCGATGATGCCCATGGCCACCGAGAGCGTGCCCAGGCCACCCCACATGTACCGAACGAGCGGATTCTCCGCGAGGCGTGCGACGTGAGGCGACAGCGACCCCGCCTGAGGCCAGTCTTCAGCGTGCTGGGGCGACTCGGACGCAACGGTCAACGACAGCTCCCCGCATCCCGGCACCGCGACCGTGGCCGATCGCGCCCCCAGCATCCACGGATGCCGGAACGTGCGCCAGTGGAATCTCGATGATGCGTGAGGGGATTCGGTAGATTTCGTGAGCATCGCGACGAAATTCTTCACCCGAAGCTCGGCTGCGGACGGAGCCACGCGGCGGCCACCTGACGCAGCAACGCCGCCCGAGGCAGGCGGCGTTGAATGGAGATATTGGAGGATGGTGCGCCGGGAGGGATTCGAACCCCCGACCCTTAGTTCCGAAGACTAATGCTCTATCCACTGAGCTACCGGCGCGTGCCCTCCAGTGTACCGAGGCGTCCCGCTGGTGGCCTCCCCGGCCGCGCGCCTGCCCGCAGCGACTACCATGCCGCCGAACGCTGCGTTCCGCGCCGATGCGCGAGCAGGGAGGCCCGATGTCGCCCGATTCCGCCAGCCTGGCCGGCCAGCCACTGACCGAGGCGGATACGCCCGCCCTGTGGGTCGACCTCGACGCGCTCGACCACAACATCGCGACGATGGCAGGTCATTGCGCCGCGCAGGGGATCGACTGGCGGCCGCATGTGAAGGCGAGCAAGGCGCCGGAACTGGCGAAGCGACTGATCGCGGGCGGCGCGGTGGGGATCACCTGCGCCAAGGTCGGCGAGGCCGAGGTGATGGCCGCCGCCGGGGTCACGGACATCCTGATCGCCAACGAGATCGTGGGGCCGCGCAAGGTCGCACGCCTGGTCGACCTCGCACGCCACACCACCATCTGCGTCGCCGTCGATGACGAACGCAACATCCGCGAGATCTCGACGGCCGCGCAGGCCGCGGGCGTCCAGGTGGAGATGCTCGTTGATATCAACGTGGGCGCGAATCGCTGCGGGGTGCCGCCGGAGCAGGCGCCTGCGCTCGCGCGGCTGGTCCTGGATCTGCCCGGGGTGAGCCTGCGCGGCCTCATGGGCTACGAGGGCCACGTGATGGGCATGCAGCCCGAAGACAAAGAAGCCGAATCCGGCCGCGCGGCGGACATCCTCGGTCGCGCGCGCGAGGCGCTGCGTGCCGCCGGCATCGAACCGCGCGTGCTGAGCGGCGGCGGGACAGGCAATTACTGGATCGCCGCGTCGCTGGGCGCGCTGACGGAGCTGCAGGCGGGCGGCGGCGTCCTGATGGACCTGAGTTACATGGACGCGATGAAGGTGCCCGGCCACCGCCACGCGCTGTTTCTGGACGTGCAGGTGATCTCCACCGCCGTCCCCGGCCGCGCGATGGCTGATGCGGGGTGGAAGTCGACGGGCATGCACACGGGGCTCCCCGCGGTCACCTCGCACCCGGGCGTGCGCGTGGCGCGGCTCAACGCGGAGCACACGATCCTGGAGCGGGACGCGGGCGTCGCGCTGCAGCCAGGCGAGCGGATCACGCTCGTCCCGCACTACTCGGACTCAACGGTGCTGCTGCACCGCCACATGTACGCCGTCCGCGCCGGACGGATCGAAGAGGTCTGGCCGATTTCGGCCGCCGGCATGCTCCAGTAGCAGCGGAGGCCAACGGCCCTGGCGCGGCGGCCCGGAGGGAGGGCCGCATGGCCACCAGCGACACACGTACCTCGGACGCTCTGCCGCGCATGGACGGCACGGTGCGCCTGCGCGGCATCACCGATGCCGTGCGCATCGGACGCGACGCCTACGGCATCCCTCACATCGAGGCGCAACATGAGGCCGATGCGTGGTTCGGCATGGGCTACGCCTGCGCCCAGGACCGGCTCTGGCAGCTGGAGTGGTACCGGCGCCGGGGGACTGGTCGCTGGGCGGAGATCGCCGGCACGGGCGCCGTGGCGGGCGACCGAATGTTCCGCCACTTCGCGCTCGATGCCGCCTCGCAGGCGGACGTACGCGCGATGTCCGCTCCCACGCGCGCCATGTTCGATGCGTACGCCGCCGGCGTGAACGCCTGGGTCGCCGCTGCTGACGGCCTGCCACCGGAGTTCGGGCTGGCCGGCATTGGCTGGGAGGCCTGGGAGCCGTGGCACTCGGTGCTCGTCTTCAAGGTCCGCCACGCGATCATGGGGAAGCGGCTGCTGAAACTGGCACGGATGGAGATCCTCCGTCGTGCCGGGCCAGATGCCTACGCACTCCTTGAAGGGCAAGAGCGCGATGGCCTGCCGCTGATCCTGCCACCGGGCGGGCGATCCTCACGCGGGATCGACCTGATCGGCGAGGAACTTCGCGCAATGGCGGCCGACCTCGACACGCTCGGCCAGGACGAGGGCGGATCGAACTCGTGGGCGGTGCACGGCAGCCGCACCACGACCGGCAAGCCGGTACTGGTGAACGACTCGCACCGTCCACTCGATACGCCCAACGTCTACTGGCAGGTGCACGTCTCCTACCCCGGCGTGAACGTCGCCGGCGGGGCGTTCCCGGGCTTCCCGGCGTTCCCGCACTTCGGGTTCACGGGCCACCTCGGCTGGAACATCACGCACGGCCAGGCGGACTACCAGGACCTGGTGCTGGAGCAGTTCGACCCGAAGCAGCCCGGCCGCTATCGGACGGAGTCCGGGTGGGCGGACGCCGAGGTGACGCGCGGCGAGATCCGCGTGCGCGGCGGCGACGCCGTACCCGTCGAGCACGTCCGCACCCGCCACGGCGACATCGTGCACGGCGACCCGGCCTCCGGCATCGCGGTGGCGATGCGCTACACGGCGACCGACCGACCGAACCGTCAGTGGGACACGCTCCGCCCGATGCTCACCGCGCGCACCGTCGCGGACCTGCACGAGACGCAGCGCGGCTGGGAGGAGCCGGTCAACGCGATCCTCTCCGCGGACACCGAAGGCAACATCGGATTCCTGTTCCGCGGGCGGGTGCCCGTGCGCTCGTCAGCGGCGGCGCGCCAGTTCCCGGCGTTCGGCTGGCTCGCGCACCATGAGTGGATCGGCGATGTGCCGTTCGAGGCGCTGCCGCAGGCGATCAACCCGCCCGAGGGATACGTGGGTACCGCGAACCAGCGGCCCCACGACGCCATCGAGCCGTACCTCGGCTTTGAGTTCACCGTCCCCGGTCGCGCTGCACGCATCGCGGAGATCTTCAGCGACGGGCGCGTGATGACACCGGAAGAGATCGCGTCCTACCAGGGCGACACGCTCTCGATCCGGTCACGCGACTGGGCGCGGTTCCTGGCTGGCCTCGGGCCGTTCGAGGGCGATGCCGAGCGCGCGCGAGCGATGCTCGTGGCGTGGGACGGCGACATGGGCGCGGACAGCGGTCCGGCGCTGCTGTACGCCTGCGCGCGCATCCGCATCGCGGAGGCGGTCTTCCGACCGATTGCGGGCGAGGCAACGTGGACGTGGCTCTTCAGTGGTGAGAACGACAACGGCCCGGCGCAGGTCGGGCGGTGGCTGTACCACCTCGGCGGCACGCTGGAGGGCTCCACCGCCACGCCAGACGGGCGGCCGTGGGCGACCGTGCTGCCCGATGCGCTGGCGGCCGCGTGGAAGCGCGCGACCGAACTCGGCGGCGGCGACGCGGCGGCGTGGCGGTGGGCGGACGTACATCGCACGGCAGCGAAGCACTCGCTGAGCGGCATCGTCGATGCCCCGGCGGGGACGCTGGACCCACCGGCGGTGGGCGTCGGTGGCGACGGGGACACGTTGCAGGTCTCCAGTTACTCGATCGCGCCGGGCTCAACGCTGGGCCTCACGAACCTCTCCGTGTACCGGCAGGTCGTGGACTTCGCCGCGCCGGAGGATGCCTCGTGGATCATCCCGGCGGGGGCGTCCGGCATCCCCGGCACAGCGCACTACGCCGACCAGATCGAGCACTGGCGCACGCACCAGCGCATTCCGATGCACCACCGCATCGAGGATGCTCGGGCGGCGGCCGTCACCACCCTCACACTGGAGCCGGCGGGGTAGCGACGGCCCGGGAGGTGTACCCGAGGCGCGCACGGGGGCGCTCGGGTACGCTCGGGGCATGACAGCACCCGGCGACCCGGAGCGACTGTTCGAGGCGGACGCGGACCGCGCCGGCTACGTGCGCGACATGTTCACCGAGATTTCGCCCCGCTACGACCTCATGAACCGGCTGATGACCGTCGGCCAGGATCAGTCCTGGCGGCGGCGTGCGGCGGAGGCGACCGTCCGCCCGGGCGACGTGGTCGTCGACGCCGGTACGGGCACCGGCGACCTGGCGTTCGCCTGCCTCGAGGCCGGCGCAGGGCGCGTGATGGGCTTCGACTTCGCCGGGGGGATGTTGGCCGGGGCACGCCGCAAGGCGATCGACCGAGGCGTCACCGACCGCACGGAGTTCTCGCTGGGTGACGCGACGCACCTCCCGGTGCCCGACTCAAGCGTGGATGTGTGGTGCTCGGCGTTCGTCGTGCGGAACATCCCCGACCTGGACGCCGCACTGCACGAGGCGCACCGGGTGCTGAAGCCCGGCGGTCGCTTGGCCGTGCTGGAGATCCCGAAGATGGAGCGCGGGCCGCTGCGGCCGTTTGCACGGGTGCACTTCACGCAGGTGGTGCCGCGCCTCGGGCGGCTGATCTCCGGCCATCGGACGGCGTACACGTACCTGCCCGTCTCCGTCGACCACTTCCTCACGCCGCGCGAGTTCACCGCGCGACTGCGCGATCACGGCTTCGATGTGACGCAGGTGCGGATGCTGATGTTTCACACCGTGGCGATGCACGTCGCGGTGAAGCGATAACCGCGCCCTCAGAACTCCAGCCTCGCGAGCTCGCCCTGCACTCCGAGGTAGGCACGTGTGAACGCCTCCGCGGCGTCGGGATCGAAGTGCTTGCAGGTGTAGAGCACCGTGGAGAAGAAGCGCGGCTGCGCCCAGAAGTAGGCGGAGATGCCGCTATCGATCAGCGGCACGAAGGCGTCCCAGCCTGCGTTCGCCTCGCGCCCCATGCCGCCGGCCGGCGCGAACACGACCGGCTCGCCATATGTGCGCAGGTCGAGGTGCGCCGCCAGGCCGAGCAGGAACTGGCGCACCACGTCCGCGTCCATCTCGATGGCCCAGTAGCCCTCCAGCAGCAGGCGCTGCCTCACGATGCCGGGGGCCAGGTCGCGGTAGGGCTCGGGCATGGCGGCCTCCGAGGGCGCTACGTGAGAAATGCGTCGCCGATCGGCTCGCGCGGGACGTCCTGATCGGCGTTCACCATGTGGCGCGCCATGGGCCCGAGCGCGGCGAGGACCTCCGCGATCTCGGGCTCGTCCACCCCGGCGGCACGCAGCGCCTCGCCGAAGTGGCGGAGCCAGAGGCCCGCGGCGCGCTGATCGATGACGAACGGGAAGTGGCGCATCCTCAGTCGTGGGTGGCCGTAGAGCGCGGAATAGACCGGCTCGCCACCCATCCACTGCTCCAGGAACAGCGCCTGCTTCTCCCGGCCGTGATCCAGGCTCTCCGGGAAGACCGCGCGCAGTTCCGCATCTGCCTCCACGCGGTCATAGAACTCCGCCACCACGCGCCGCACCATCTCCCGCCCGCCGACACGGTCGAGCAGGTTCGCCTGACGCGCAGCGCGCACGCGGGGCGGCGGTGCAGCGGGTGCGGCGGGCGATGCGAGGGGGATCTCCACGGGCAGCGCACGCGCCTCAAACCCCGTGCAGCGGAGGACGGGCAGGCGTGGGTACTTCGGGAAGGCGGGGTCGTCGTCGTGCCGCGCGCAGCGGAAGAATACGGAGCCCTTGCCGCTGGCCACCGTGCGGACGTGCTCGCATCTGCCGCAGAGACCGGGCGCGGTGTCCATGCCTCGAGTGTAGCCGCTGGTAGCATGGAGGCCTCTCGGGTTCGTGCGGACGGAGGCGGCATGCGGGCGACGGTGCAGGCAGTGATGCCGTACGAACTCCACGGCACGCGCTACTACCAGGTGATCTACACGCCGGAGGGCGGGCAGCCCCAGCAGGCTCGGCTCTCCTGGGACATGGTCGATGCCGACCTCCAGCCGGGCGAAACCATTGAGGTGCGCGCGATCCTCGGGATCGTCGATAGCGTCCGGCGCGTGCCGGCGGAGGGCAGCGCCTGATGCTCAGCGAACCGACCGGCGTGGACTTCCCCACCGGCCCGAGCGTGGGCGAGGTAGTCCCTGACTTCTCCCTGCCCGACCAGCACGGCGGATCCGTATCGCTGATGGAGGCGCTGGGCGGGCAGCGAGCGCTGCTCCTCTTCTTCCGCTCCGTCCGCTGGTGACCGTATTGCCGCACGCAACTCGTGGAGTTGCAGCAGCACATCGATCAGTTCACCGCCGCGGGCATCCGCATCTTCGCCGTCTCGTACGACACGGTGGAGGAACTGGCCGCGTTCACGGCCGCCTACGGGATCACATACCCGCTGCTCTCTGACCGCGGCTCAGAGGTGATCCGCCGCTACGGCATCCTGAACACGACGCTGGCGGAGGATCATCAGAACTACGGCATCCCGTTCCCTGGCGCCTACGTGCTCGACGCGGACGGGCGCGTCGTCGAGAAGTCGTTCTTCCAGCAGTACCAGGTGCGACCGGCCGCCCAGTCCGTGCTGCGCGACGCCTTCGGCGTGGACTTCGAGGTGCGCGACAACCCTCAGGCCGACGCGGAGAGCACCGGCGTGCGTGTCCACGCCACGGTGGGCGCGTCCGCGCTGGCGTTCATGCGACGCGTCCCGCTGGTCGTGCACTTCGACCTCGATGACAGCCTCCACCTGTACGGCGAGCCGATCCCGGATGGGTACATCCCCACCACGGTGAGCGTCGTCGCGCCCGAGGGCATCGAGGTGGGACCGGTGACGGCCCCGGCGACCCGCCCGTTCCAGATGGAAGGCCTGCCGGACCAGTTCAACGTCTTCGAGGGCCGCAACGAGTTCACCGCGGATGTGATGGCGACGGTTCGCGAGGGTGGCCCGTTCGCCTTCGATGTGACCGTGCGGTTCCAGGCGTGCGACGACCGCCAGTGCTTCCTGCCGCAGACGCAGACGTTACGCATCGAAGTGCCGCTGGAGCCGCTGACGAAGGCGGCGCCGGTCGAGTGAGCGGTGACCGCGCGTATCGCCGCCGCCCGCTAGGATCGGGCGCATGGCCGCATCGACCTCGCCCGTGCTTCGCCTCATCGTGCAGTGCCCGGATCGCCCGGGCATCGTGGCGGCGGTGTCGCGCTTCCTGTTCGAGCACGGTGCGAACATCATGCAGGCCGACCAGTTCTCCACCGAGGAGGGCAGCGGCCGCTTCTTCCTGCGCATCGAGTTCCAGGCGGCCGCGCTCGATGTTGATCGGGACGCCCTCGCCGCGCAGTTCCAGCGCGAGATCGCCGGGCCGTTCGAAATGGACTGGCGGCTCGCCGGGGAGCGGCGGCAGCGCGTGGCGCTGATGGTGTCGCGCACGGAGCACTGCCTGATGGAGTTGCTCTGGCGGTGGCGTCGGAGAGAACTCCTGATCGACATACCGCTGGTGATCTCCAACCATGCCGACCTGCGCGCGGACGTGGAGGCGTTCGGGATCCCGTTCCACCACCTGCCGGTCACCGCGAAGTCGCGCGTGGAGCAGGAGACCGCCGTCCGAGCGCTGCTCGCCGAGCACGACATCGACCTGGTCGTGCTGGCGCGCTACATGCAGATCCTGACCGGCGACTTCGTCGATGCGTACGCGGGACGGATCATCAACATCCACCACTCGTTCCTGCCCGCCTTCGCCGGCGCCGACCCTTACGGGCGCGCCTTTGAGCGGGGCGTGAAGATCATCGGCGCCACCGCGCACTACGCCACCGAGGACCTGGACGAAGGCCCGATCATCGAGCAGGACGTGGTGCGCGTTTCGCACCGCGACGCGCGCGACGACCTGGTCCGGCTCGGCCGCGAGGTGGAGCGCTCCGTGCTCGCCCGTGCCGTGCAGTGGCATATCGAGGATCGCGTCTTCGTGTACGGGAACCGGACGGTCGTCTTCCGCTAGCGCTGATCCATCCCGCCTTCACACGGTCTGAACAGACCTCACGGGCGGTGCGCTCTATCCTCGCTTCCGTACCTCGATCGTCGCGGCCGCGGGCATGACGCTGGCGCGCAGGATGGTGGCCCGTGCTCTCTCGTGGCTTCGTGACCCTCTGGTTCGCGATGCTGGTGGCGATGGCCGGCATCTCGATGGTGTCGCCACTGCTGCCGATCTTCGTGCAGGACGAGCTCGGTGGGCCCGCGATCGCGGTGGCGCTCTCGTTTTCCGGCCTCGCGATCGCGCAGATCGTCTCCGCACCGTTGGTGGGCCGCCTCGGCGACCGGTTCGGCTCCAAGCGCTTCATCGTGATGGGCTTCATCGTCTACGCCGCCGGTGCGGTCGGGTACCTGTTCGCGACGCACTGGGGGATGGTGGTGGGCTTCCGCATCCTCTCCGGCCTGGGTGCCGCAGGCGTCTTCCCGATGACGCTCGCGTACGTCGGTCGCCTGGCACCCGAGGGCCACGAAGGCCGCTACATGGGCTGGTTCTCCGTCGCGCAGATCGGCGGCTTCGGCCTCGGGCCGCTGCTGGGCGGCGGCATGCGCGACGCCTTCGGCTCGGACGCCGCGTTCGCCTCAATGGCGCTGATGCTGGCCGCGACGGCCGTCTCCACGTTCCTGTTCCTGCCCTCGGATGCGCCCCCGAAGGCTGTCGAGGGCGTGCCGAGCGAACCGAGGCAGGCGGTGCTGTCGTTCCGCGTGCTGCTGCGCCTGCCGGCCGTGCAGGCCTCCACGCTCCTCGTGACGCTCACCGCGCTCGGGTGGGGCTCGGCGTCCACGTGGCTAGCGGTGTACGTGATCTCGGAGGAGGGACTCGGCACGGGCAGTGCGTTGTTCGTGGGGATCCTCCTTTCTGGTCGCTCGCTGATCAACGCCGCGTTGCAGCCGTACACGGGCCACCTGGCGGACCGGCTGAGCCGCCTCTGGCTGGTGGTGGTCGGCCTCGCCATCGGTGGGGTCGCGCAGGTGGTGATCCCGCTCGTGCCCCACACCCTGACGGAGACCTCGGTCTTCGGCTCCGCGATGGTGATCGCGCCCTGGGTGCTGGTGGCGATGCTGGTCGCCGGGCTGGGCGAGGCGCTGGCGTTCCCGGCGCAGCAGGCGATCTTTGTCCAGGTGGGGCGCCGAGTGGGGATGAGTTCCCTCATGGGGCTGAATTCCATGGGGTCGTCGTTGGGGTTCCTCAGTGGCTCACTGTTCGGCGCGCTGGTGAAGTCCTACGCGGGCATCGAGTCGGTGTTCTACATGGCTGGCGGGCTGGCGCTCCTGGGCATCGGCGTGTTCGTGGTGCTGATGCGGCGGGCGGAGGCGGATTTCGCCCCGCTGGCGGCGCCCGAGGCGGCCCCGGAGGGCCGAATCTGACGGCACTCGCGCCGTAAGCGGCGTCGGAGTACCATGCACATAATGATCCATTGTTCTCGCGCCCTCCTGGCGCGGACACCCCACCCCATTCAGGACTGTTCATGAACACCGCAATGTGCACCGGGGGTGATGCCCGGTGACGCCCCCTTCTGGTTTCCTCCGCCGCCTCTTTGGTGGCCGCCCGGCCGACGAGGCCGCGCCCACCCCCTCCCCCACCCGCGATCGCCAGGCACGACCGGCCGGCACCCGCACCTCCACCGAAGGCGCCGCTGCGCCCGATGACGAAGGCCAGGCACGCCGCCGCGGTCGACGTGGCGGCCGAGGCCGTGGCAAGGGCGACGGTCAGTCGTCCGAGACCCCGACCGCTTCCGGAACTGCTCAAGGCTCACGCGAATCTCGTGAGGCGCATCCCCGCGATGGCCGCCCGGCCGGCACTGCCTATCCATGGGTCAGC
>JAQCKI010000032.1 GCA_027592645.1 Chloroflexota bacterium
AGCGGGGCGGGGTCGCGCGCAGCGACGGCGCGGGCGATCCGCGCCCGCGTGAGCAGGAGCGACTGGCCGACGAGCCACATCGAAGGCGTTAGACGACCTCGGGCAGTCCGACGCGGCGCTCGCGCCAGGCGAGCAGGCCGGAGACGGCCCTGGCCGCACGAGCCACGGTCGGGTAGACCGCCACGCCGCGCTTGTATGCCTCCTGCGCGAAGCGGTCGGCGACCTCCACGGAGGCACCGCGGTCGCGCATCAGGGCGATGAACGGCACGCCGGTCTCCTGCTGGAGTTGCGCAAACTGCTCGGCGGCCTGCGTCGCCGCCTCCAGCTGGCGGGCGCGCTTGGTCTCGTCGTCCACGACCTCGTCGCCGGTGCGCCACGAGCGGTCGAACGAGGGTGCGGCGATCACCATGTCGTACGGCCCGCTCGCGACGATGCGGAGGGCACGCAGGCTCAATTCCGGGGTCGACATGTTGGTGTCGAACGGGTTGTTCACGCTGGTGCCGGCGACCGGGATGAACTCGGACAACTGATCCTTGACCGCCTGCGGTGCGGGCGGCAGATCCAGGCCCTCGCGGGCGAGCGCATCGGAGGAGAGGACGGCGAAGCCGCCGCCGCCGCCGACGAGCGCGACATCGCGCCCGCGCACTCGGCGGAGGCCCGTGGTGAGGGCCACGGTGATGTCGTGCAGGTCCTCCATCGTCTCAGCGCGGAAGGCGCCGGTCTGGCGGCACATCGCATCGAAGATCTGCGTGGAGCCGGCGAGCGAGCCGGTGTGGGAGTGCGCCGCACGCGCCCCGGCGCCGGTGAGGCCGCCCTTCAGCAGCACGGTGGGCTTCACCGCCGCCAGCCGCTTCACGGCCTCGAAGAACTTGCGGCCGTCCTGCACGCCCTCGATGTACGCGGTCACCACCTCGGTCTGGTCGTCGGTGATGGCGTAATCCAGGAAGTCGTGCGCGCGCAGGTCGGAGCCGTTGCCGAATGAGATCACCTTCGAGAAGCGCGCCCCGCGGCGGCTGAGGTTGTGCACCACGTCGCCGGCGTTGGCGCCGGACTGCGAGATGAGCATGACGTTGCCGGGCTCGGTCGGGAATCCGCCCATGAAGGCGAGCCCGACGCCCGGGACGTAGAGGCCCATGCAGTTCGGGCCGATGACGCGGATGCCGGCGTCGGTCAGGCGCTTCACCATCGCGCGTTCCATCTGCGCCATCTCCGGGTCGCCGGTCTCGGAGAAGCCAGCGGTGAAGAAGTGGACGGAACGCACGCCCTTGGCGACGGCCTGTTCCACCAGCACCGGCACCACGCGCGCGGGCACCAGCGAGATCACGTGGTCGACCGGACCTTCGATGTCGGTGAGCGACGCGTAGCATTTCAGGCCGGCGATCTCGGTCGCCTTCGGGTTCACCGGGTAGAGGCCGGCCCGCTCGTGGTAGCCCTGCTCCATGATCGAGTTCAGGAATCCACCACCGCCGCCCCCCTGGCCGGTCGGCTCGGACGGCACGCCCACCAGGGCAATGCCGCGCGGGTGAAAGATCGGCTCAAGCGGGTGTTCGGACATCGGGATCGCTTTCATGCTGCGTGCCAGCGCGCCGCCGGTCACGTGCGAGAGAACCGCGCGATTGTACCCGGCGGCGCCTTTCCGGGCAGTTACACGCGAGGGTTGCTGGTTGACTGTTTATTCGCCGAGGGCGCGCGCGGCGGCCTCCACGTAGGAAGCCGGCACGCCTTCGCGTACCGCGCGCTCCACCATCTCCGCGGTGTGGTCGATCTCCGCCTCGTTGTTGTAGACGTGCAACGAGAGCCGCACCGATTCTCGCTGCTTCACCGACCGCGCGATCACGTCGCCCTCGCCGTGGAGATAGGAGGTGAGCGCCGCCGGGTCCACACCCGGGATCTTGAACAGGAAGAGGCCGGTGCGGGACTCCTCCGCGCGCGGGCCGGTGAGATCCACGCCGGCGATGCGGTCGAACCGCGCTTCGGCATACCGGCACAACGCGCGGACGCGGTCCCACGTCTCTTCGACGCCTGACTCCAGGTAGGTTTCGAGTGCCGCCACCGTCCCCGCCATGGTCGGCGTGGACATGGTGGAGACCTCGAACTTCGTCACCTTGTCGCGCTGCGGCTCAAAGTGGCCGTCGAAGTCGTAGGAGGCGGCCGCTCGCATACTCACCTTCACCGGGTCAATGTCGGCGATGCGGTCGCGCCGCACGTAGAGCATGCCGATGCCGTCCGGGCCGCAGAGCCACTTGTGGGACGGGATGGCGTAGGCGTCCACGCCTGTGGCGTGCACATCGATCGGCACGTGGCCGGCGGTCTGCGCGCCGTCCACGATCACCGTGGCGCCGCGGGCGTGCGCCATCTCCACGATCTGCCGCAGCGGCAGCAACTGCGCGCTGGAGTACGTGATCTCGGAGAGGATCACCATCTTCGTGCGGTCATCAATGGCCTGGTCGAACCGTTCGAGGATGGCGCCGTGGCCGTCGTCCGGCTCCACGGAGACCAGGGCGACTTCCGCGCCTCGACGCTCGCGCGCCCAGTAGGCGGGGATGATGCCGCCGCCGTGCTCGGCGGTGGTGGTGATCACGCGGTCGCCCGGCTGCAGTTCGACGCCGTTGACGGCGATGTTGACGCCTTCGGTGGTGTTGCCGGTGATGGCGATCTCATCGACGTCCGCGTTCATCATCCGCGCCGTGAGTTCGCGCAGGCGGGCGGTGGTGACCTGCTTGTCCTCCATCGCCGGCTTGGAGACGGGGCCCTCCCATGTCTCGAGTTCGACGCGACGGCGCATCGCATCGACGACCGGGTCGGAGAGCGGGCCTGACCAGCCGCAGTTCATGTACGCGTAGCGCCGTAGCACCGGGTACTGCGTCCGCAGCAGTGCCCAACGATCCGCCTGACCTTCGGCCATCGACCACCTCCATCGTCGCGCCGGCATGTTCGCACCGACCATCGACGGCTGATGGTACTCCGCGCGGTCGCGCTCCTGATCCTGCCCGTCACATTCGTTATGCTGTGCGGCCCACGCAGGTACGTCTCCGAAGGGACGGATGATGCCCGAGCAAGAGGCGCAGAGCACCGGTCGAGGGTGGAACCCGGTCCAGTACGACCGCTTCCGCGACGAGCGCCGTCAGCCGTTCTATGACCTCACGGGGCTGATCCAGCGCGAGCGGGGGATGCACGTGGTGGATCTGGGCTGCGGCACGGGGGAACTGACGGCGTGGCTGCACCGCGAGATCGGCGCGGCGGACACGCTGGGCGTCGACCACTCCGACGCGATGCTGGCGGACTCCGCGGCCTTCGTGGGGCCGGGCGTGCGGTTCGAGAAGGCGGACATCCTGGATTTCGTGCGCGCGCACCGAGGCGCGTTCGACCTGGTCTTCTCGAACGCCGCACTGCAGTGGGTCACCGGCCACGAGACGATCATCCCGAAGGTGCTCGAACTGGCGAAGCCGGGCGGTCAGGTGGCGCTGCAGATGCCCTCCAACCTCAATCACACCAGCCACCGCCTGGCCGCCGAGATCGCCGGCGAGGAGCCGTTCCGCACCGCGCTCGATGGCTGGGTGCGCCACGACCCGGTGCAGACCGCGGAGTGGTACGCGGACCTGCTGCACCGCGCCGGGCTGATCGAGATGCGCGTGCGGCTGGAGGTGTACCCGCACCTGCTGACCTCCACTCGCGGCATTGTGGAGTGGGTGAAGGGGTCGTTGCTGACCGCCTACACCTCGCGCCTGCCGGCGGACCTGGTCGAGCCGTTCCTGAAGCGGTACGAGCAGGTGCTGGTGGAGCGGCTGGGGTATCGAGAGCCGTTCTTCTACGCCTTCCCGCGCATCCTGCTGTGGGGACGCTTGCTCGGCTGACCTCTGTTTCGTTCACATTCATGGCGGCGAGTGCCAGATCGGGAACCGATCTGGGGCGGCTGGCGTTTACCTTTCATCAAGTTCGTGCGTTTTGTCACATGTAGCCGCAAGACTACATATCCACCCAGCGACCAGTACCAACAGCACCCGTTCAAGGGCACGGCCCGGGGCGGTGTGGAAGGGACATGCGATGCGTATCAACGAGTATTACAGCCGCATCGTTCGGGACGGCCGTCGTGGCGCCCCGACGATCCAGGAGGCGCGCGCGGACTATCGCCGTACCCTGGAGGCTCAACTCGGCATCCACCGGAATCGCTAATGCGATTCCGGCCGGATGACCGGCAGGCACAGCGGTAACGCCCGGGATCACTCCCGGGCGTTTCCGTATCTATCTCGGTGGGTACGATGGCAGGCAGTCCGACGCATGCGCGGCCTCCGGCCAGGCACCCTTCGTCGGTGCCCCATCGCCCATTGATGTGAGGCCCCGGTGTCATCCTTCCTGCTCGCCACTGTCCTGATCTTTGTCGCTGAACTGGGCGACAAGTCACAACTCGTCGCCCTCTGGTTCGCCACGCGCTACCGCTGGTGGGTGGTGCTGGCAGGCGTCACCGCCGCGACGTTGCTCACCCACCTCGCCTCGGTCGGGATCGGCCTCGCCGTCGAGCAGGTGGTGCCGGGCGACGTGCTGATGGTGATCGTCGGCCTCTCCTTCTTCGTCTTCGCGTGGTGGAGCCTCCGAGGCGACACGCTGGACGAGGGCGACCTGGACTGGCGCGTGCCGTTCTTCGGCACGTTCGGCGTGGTGTTCGTGGCGTTCTTCATCTCCGAACTGGGCGACAAGACCCAACTGGCGACGGTGTCGCTGGCCGGGCGCGAGCCCTCCGCGCTGGGCGTCTGGCTCGGCTCGACGCTGGGGATGGTGCTGGCGGACGCGCTCGCGATCTTCGTTGGCCTGAAGATGGGCGAACGGTTGCCGCAGCGCCGGATCGGGCAGGGCGCGGCGATCCTGTTCGTGGTCTTCGGCGCCATTACGATCGGCTCGGTGTTCGTCTGACCGGCCCCGTCGAGGGCTGCCCACGGCACCGAAGGGGGCGTCCGTGACCCGACCGACGATCACCGCCGCCGTGGCCTACGCCGCCGTGGGCCTCATGGTGCTGCTCCTCACGGTCGTCCTCCCGGCGCCCGGCGCGTTCCGCGCCCCGGTCCTGCCGATCGAGTCAGGCGCGATCCTCGAAGGCCGCGTCGTCGAGGTGCTGGCCGAGGACATTCGCGAGACGCCGGTCGGCACGGTGCATCGCACCACGCTGCGCGTCCGCCTCGACGGGCGCGATGTCGAAATCGAGCACGCCTACGTCGCTGGTGGTGCCGACGCGATCGAACTGCGCGCGGGCGATGCCGTGCTGGTCTCCGAGATCACGAATCGCGACGGGACGACGCACCTCATCAAGGATCGCGTTCGGCGGGTGCCACTGTGGACGCTCTCGCTGATCTTCGCGCTGCTCGTGGTCGCCGTCGGCGGCCGCCAGGGGGCGCTGTCGCTCGTGGGGCTGGCGGTCACGTTCCTGGTGCTGGCCCGCTTCATCGTCCCCGCGATCCTCGATGGCTGGTCGCCGCTACCGACGGCGATCGTGGGGGCGCTGGCGATCATGGCGGCGGCGATGGTGATTGGCCACGGCCCGAACCCCAAGACGTGGATCGCGATCGGCGGCACCGCGATCAGCCTGCTGCTCACCGGGCTGATGGCGTGGTTCTCGGTCGGCTTCGTGCGCCTCACCGGGGTGGGCGAGGAGAGCGCAGCCATCCTGCAGGTGCTGACACTCGGCACGATCGATGCGCGCGGTCTGCTGCTCAGCGGGATCATCATCGGAGCGCTGGGCGTCCTCGACGACGTGACCACGACGCAGTCCTCGACCGTGATCGAGTTGCGGAGCGCGAACCCGGCGCTGGGGACGGCGCAGTTGTTCACGCGGGCGATGAGGGTGGGGCGCGATCACATCGCGGCCACCACCAACACGCTGGTGCTGGCGTACGCCGGCGCCTCGCTCCCGCTCCTGATGATCTACGCCGGCCAGCCGCACTCGCTGGGCATCCTGGTCTCGTTCGACCAGCTGGCGACCGAGATCGTCCGCACGCTGGCCGGATCGATCGGCATCGTCGCGGCGGTGCCGGTGACCACGGCGCTGGCGGCACTGCTGGTCGGCTCCGGCATCGTGCAGCCGGAACCCGAGCCGCTCGAGGCGTAGCGACGCCAGGTCGGTGCCAGGCACCGCCCGCCCGAGCGGTACCATGGTGCGCCCATGACTCAGCGGAGGCAGCGCAGATGAGCCCGTCCACTCCTTCGATCGGCGTCGCGATCCAGGCGTTCAACGCGCGCGAGATGGTGCAGCAGATCCGCCAGGCGGAGGCCGCCGGCATCCCGACAGCGTGGACCACCATCGGCGGCGCGGGCGGGGCGGATCCGCTCACGGTGTTCGCCGCTGCCCTGATGGAGACCACCTCGATCCGCCTCGGCACCGCGATCATCCCGACGTGGCCACGCCACGCGATTGTGATCGGCCAGCAGGCGATGGCGCTGGATCAACTGGGGCCGGGGCGGCTGCGGCTGGGCATTGGCCCCTCGCACGAGCCGGGCATGACGCGCACCTTCGGCGTGGAGTGGGACACGCCGCTGACCCACCTGCGCGAGTACCTGCAGACGTTGCGCTCGCTCTTCACCACGGGTGAGGTGGAATTCGAAGGCCGCCACGTCACCGCGCGCACGAAGTGGCGGGAGCCGGTGCCGGTGGAACTGCTCGCCTCCGCGCTGCGCCCTCGGTCGTTCGAGGTCTGCGGCGAACTGACGGATGGCGCGATCTCCTGGATGTGCCCGCGGACGTACCTGCTGGAGGAGGCGCTGCCGGCGCTCCGCCGGGGCGCCGAGCGCGCCGGGCGCGAGACGCCGCCGCTGATCGCGCACGTCCCGATCGCGATCACGACCGCCCGTGACGATGCGCGCTCGCTGGCCCGCCGCCAGGTCGGCGGCTACGCCAGCGTGCCGTTCTACCGCGCGATGTTTGAGGCCGCCGGCCACACGATCGGCGCGGAAGGCTACTCGGACGGGCTGTTAGACGACCTCGTGGTCTCCGGCACGGAGGAAGAGGTCGCGGAGCGCATCGCGGGGTACATCGCGGACGGCTGCGGCGAGGTGCTGGTGCACCCGCTGATCGACACCAGCGACCGCGACCAGTCGATTGCGCGATCGTTCCGCGCCGTGGCGCGCGCTCACGCGCTCGTAGTGGGTTAGGCGGCTACTCGAAGAGGAAGCGGCGCCGCTTCGGCACGCGTCGGTAGGAAAGCCCGAAGCGCTTCAGCGCCGCATCGCGAATGGCGTCCGCGGCCTCGTGGGGCGAGTCGGTGATGAGGAAGCGGTCGAGGTCTTCCGGCTCGATCATCCCGTGTGCCAGCACGGTGTCGCGCATGAAGTCGAAGAGGCCCGCCCAGTACTCGGTGCCCATGAACACCACCGGGAAGTCGCGCATCTTCCCCGTCTGTTCCAGAGTTACCACCTCGAACGCCTCGTCCATCGTGCCGAAGCCGCCGGGCAGCATGACAAAGGCGTAGGAGTACTTCGCGAGCATCACCTTCCGCACGAAGAAGTAGTGAAACTCGATGAACCTGTCCATGTACCGGTTCGGTTCCTGCTCCATCGGCAGGCGGATGTTGCAGCCTACGGAGGCGCCGCCGGCCTCGCGCGCGCCGCGGTTGGCCGCCTCCATGATCCCGGGGCCACCCCCGGTCATCACCGTGAAGCCAGAGCGTGCCAGTTCCCGGCCCACCTCGCGCGCGAGTTCGTAGTAGGGATGACCTTCCGGGACGCGGGCGGAGCCGAAGACGGTGACGCACGGGCCCAGGAAGTGGAAGCGCCGGAAGCCGCGGATGAACTCGATCCCGATGCGGATCAGCCGCAGTAGTTCAGAGCCACGCTCGTCCGGACCGCCCAGGAACAGTTGCTCCTCGTCGGCTTCGTCCTGCGGACGGCGGTATTGCGGCCTACGAATCCAGCGCATGCGCCTGCTCTCCCTACCGATCGAGCGTACCCGCCGCGCCCGTTGCGGGCGCGCTCTCCGGTCGCAGCCGTCGCCAGCCATCGAACCCGGCGGACGCGGCGACACCCGTCGCGAGTCCGATCAGCACCACGGTGGTCGCGCGAACCTCGCCGATCCCGGCAGCGGCCAGCAGGCCCGCGTCGCGCAGCGCGAACGCCCACGCCACCGCGAGCGCATCCGTCACCAGCGGCCACGGGGTCTCGCGTCGTACGGCGCGCTTCAGGTGTTCCACCAGCACCGGCAGCGCCGCCGGCACGGCGCCCAGTCCGATCATTGCCTCGAGCGTCACGTCCATCCTCGCCCCCTCTCGCATAGCGACTGTGCGCCGAGGCAGCAGTGATGCCCGAGGGGTGCCTGGCAGCGGGACACGGCCGCCGGGCATGCGGCGGCGAGCGACCTCAGCCGCCGCGGATGTCGTCGAGCCAGTCGAACACCGGCCCCGCCGCCCAGAAGTGCAGCCGTCGGGTGCTCGGCCCTTCGAGGTAGCCGACGTGGCCGCCGCGCGACGCGATCCGCACGTTTACGTGCCCACCAGCGCCGTGGTGCGGCTCCAGCATCTCCCGAGGGATGAACGGGTCGTTGGCGGCGCTCAGGATCAGCGCCGGGACGCGGACGCCCTCCAGCAGCGGCCCGCTACTGGCGTCCGCGTAGTAGTCGTCCACCGAGGCGTACCCACCCGCCGGCGCGACGAACGCCGCATCGAACGCCCGGATCGAGCGCAGGCGTCGAGGGTTCGCGGGTGGTCCTGGCACCGGGCGGACAGCGCGCACCTCGTCCAGCATCCGGCAGAGGCCGCGGACGTAGGTCATGCGATAGAGGCGGTTTGGCAACCGGTCGATCTCGCGCTCGACGCGGAACAGGTCGACCGGCGGGTTCAGCGCCACGACCGCGTCCGCGGCCGAGGTGCCGGAGGTGGCGGCGTAGCGCAGCGCCTGGTTCGCGGAGATCGACAGCCCCACGAGGACGTACGGCCGCGGCAGCCCCCAGCCCTCGAGCGCCGCGCAGACCGCGCCGAGGTCGTCGCTCTGGGCGGCGTGGTAGAGCGTCTCGGAGATCGCGGCGGTGCCGCCGTGGGTGCGCAGGTTCAGGCGCACCGCGTGCCAGCCGCGCCCCAGCGCCTCGCCTGCGAGGGCGCGCACGTGGCCGCCCTCGGCGGAGCCGGTGAGGCCGTGGATCACCACGGCCGTACCGCCGCGCGCCTGTTCCGGCACCGAGAGGTGCAGTTCCACGTTCGATCGCGGAGCGACCTCCACCGTCCGCCGTTCCGAGGGGTACGGCGTCACCGTGGGCGGGAACGCTACCGGCGCGATCGTCTCCAGGTGCCCGCCACGGAGCCACCAGGGGGCGGAGTACTCGGACATGCGGTGCCTCATCCGGGGTGGAGCGGGTGACCTCCAGCGTATCGTGGGCGCGGTACGACGCCAGGAGGAGGTGTGCGATGGCCGGGACGGTGGAGGAGCGACTGGGCACGGAGCCCTACGCCTACCTGACGACGACGGGACGTCGGACCGGCGAGGCGCGCGAGATCGAGATCTGGTTCGCGGCGCAGGGCGACACGGTTTACCTCTCCAACGGCGGCGGATCGAAGCCGCCCGGTGCAGCGGACTGGGTACAGAACCTCCGCGCATTGCCGGAGGCGCGGATGCGCATCGGTGCGGAGACGTTCATCGGTGCCGCCCGCTTCATCGCCGGCAGCGGTGCCGAAGAGCGCGCCGCGCGGGACCTGCTCTACGCGAAGTACCAGTCGGGCAACTCCGGCGACCTCGCAGAGTGGCGCGAGACCGGCTACCCGGTCGCCCTCGACCTGCGACCGAGCAAGGCGTAGGCCCGCCCCCTCGATACCGCCTCGACGCTGGGGAAACGACGCGGGATGCTGGGGCCATGACCACTGCATTGAGCGCAGGCGGGAAGATCGGGTCGGGCCGCGGGCCGGGCTCGCTCGTCGCCTTCGCGTGGGGATCGCTTGGCATCACGCTGGTCACGATCGTGATGGGTGCGATCGTCCGCGCGACGCACTCGGGCGACGGCTGCGGCCGGTCATGGCCGGCCTGCGATGGCAGCCTGGTCTTCCCCGGCACCGATGACACCGCACGCCTGATCGAGTTCTCGCATCGCATGGTCAGCGGCGTGAACCTGATCGTCGTCGCGGTCCTCCTCTTCCTGATCTTCCGTGCCTTCGCCAGCGGTCACCCGGCCCGCCGCGCGGGCGTCTGGGCGATGGTGTTCCTGGTGATCGAGGCGCTGATCGGCGCGGTGATCGTGCTCTACGGGTGGGTCGCCGAGGATCGCTCCGCTGCCCGACAGGTCTCCGTGCCACTGCACCTGGTCAACACGTTCCTGCTCACCGCGGCGCTGGCGTACACCGTCTGGGTGGTCGCCGGTGGGCGCGTCCCTGCGCTGAAGGTGAACCGGCGGCTCACGTTCACGCTCGGCGGGCTCGCCGTGCTGATGATGCTGACCTTCGCCACCGGGGCGACCACGTCGCTCGCGGACACGCTCTTCCGTGCCGAGTCGCTGGCCGAGGGGTTCATGGCCGACTTCAGCCAGGAGTCCGCGGTGATCTTGCGGCTGCGCGTCCTGCACCCGGTGGTCGCCATCGGCGGTGGCCTGCTGCTGGCGTGGTTCGCCTCGACGCGCCTCGACGAGACGGAACGCCGCGGGCGGCCGTGGCCGGCGCGCCTGCTGATCTTCGGCGTGCTGATCCAGGCGACGCTGGGCCTGGTGCACATCGCCTTGTTGACGCCGCTGGTGACCGGGCTACTGCACCTGGCGATCGCCCAGGTGCTGTGGGTGGCGTTCGTGCTGTTCGCGCTGACGTTGCTGGAGCCGGACACCGAGGCCGCTGCGATATAGTTCCCGGGTGACGACGCCACGCCCCCGCTGCCGCGCATGATGCCGCCGAGGATGACCATGCCCCCGACCAAGCGCCCCGCAGCCCCCAGCCCGAACACCCTCGGGGCGGACGACCTCGCCACCGGCCATCGTGACGAAGGGCCGTCCGAGACGATCGCCCGTTACCTCGAGGCCATCTTCTACATCGATGGTGAGGGGGAGGTGGTGCGCGCCGCACGCCTGGCGGAGTGGATCGGCGTGTCGCAGCCGACCGTGGCCGCAGCACTCCGGCGGATGGCGCGGGACGGGCTCGTGGAGTCCGGGCCGTCCAAGGAACTCTCGCTCACGCCAAAGGGCCGCCGCGCCGCCGCGACCATCGTCCGCAAGCACCGCATCGCGGAGCGCTGGCTGGTCGACGCGCTCGGTTTCGACTGGCTCACCGCCGACGAAGAGGCGAGCCGGATGGAGCACGGCCTCTCGATGCGCGTCGCGGATCGGCTGCACGAGATGATCGGGCACCCGCAGACCTGCCCGCACGGCAACCCGATCCCCGGTGTCGCCGGCGATGGCAAGCGCGAACGGGCGCTCGCCTCGCTCGCCCCGGGGGAGCGTGCCCCGCTGCGCCGCATCTCCGAGGTGGCCGAGCACGAGGTGCCGGACCTGCTCCGTTTCCTGGGCGATCACGGCTTCTCGCTCGGCGGGGTGATCGAGATAGTGGATCTCAGCCGCGGCGCCGGCACGATCTCCGTCGAGGTCGGCGGGCGGCGCGTCTCGATGTCGACGGAGGTCGCCCGAAAGATCTGGGTCGAGGCGTTATAGGACATAACCCCGGACGGGTCGACGGTGGGCGTCTGGCGCGGTTACGCTTTCATGGCGGGCAGGGACACAGATCGGAACACCGGCATGCCGGATCTTCGCCACGCCCGTGGCCTGACCGCCCTCCTCGCCGCTGCCGTCGCCTCCGTCGCGATGCTGTTGTTCGCGAGCACCCCTGCCACCGCCTCCACGACTCCCGGCGCCACCGCCACGAGCAACGTGGTGCAGATCGCCATGCAATCGCTCCACCAGTGGGAGGGCGATTGCTTCCCGTGGGTGCGGGGCGTGATCGCGAAGGCGACCGGCCGGGTGATCGGCTGGGACTACCGCCTCGGCTACCTCCAGGCCGGGGCCGTGGAAGTGCCGCTGACCGAGGTGCAGTCGGGCGACGTGATCCAGATCGCGAATGACGCCGCCTCCGGGCCGGGGGTCTTCTACCTCGGTCTGCACACGGCGATCGTGATGGAGCACCACGGCGGCGGCACGCTGACCGTGAGCGACTCGAACTCCCAGTGGGACGGGGTGGTGCGGATCCGCACCGGCTACAACCCGGCGGCGCAGGCGGCGCGCTACGCCGGCGTCAGCGCTCGCGCGTACCGATTCCCGGACGTCGCGTCGGTGCCGGTGGTGACGACGGTGACGGGCGAGACCGATGGGACGGCCGCCATCACCGCCGGCGGTACCGCGATGGTGAACTCCGATGGCGATCCGCTGAACATGCGCTCGTCGCCCGGCCTCGGCGGCGGTCTCCTGACGCAGCTGGCGCACGGCAGCGTGGTGAGCGTGCTTGAGGGTGCCACGTTCGCCGATGGGCTCGAGTGGCGACAGGTGTCCGCGCAGGGCTTCACCGGCTGGGTCGCGGAGGTCTACCTGGTTGCGCTCGCCTCCACGCCTCCTCCGACCACCGCGCCCATTCCGCCCGTGGCGACCGTTCCCATCCCTGTGCCGGTGCCTGTCCACGCGACGGGCCAGGTCACGGGCACGCTTCGAGTCTCGGGCGGCACGTCGCTGGTGGTGTGGAGCGGCGGCCCCGTCACCGACCTGGTGACCAACGCCCAGGGGCAAGGCTGCGCGATGGCCTCAGCGTGGACCACCTCTGGCGGTTCGTTCATCGGCTACACCGTGGGCGCTCCCTCGTTCGTGAACCGCGCCTGGAACGAGCGATACCCCGGCGGCACGGTCGCGGACACCTCGGCCCTCGTGGTGATCTGCGCGCCCGCTGTGGGATCGACGCCACCTCCGACGACGACACCGCCTCCGACGACGACCACGCCCCCGGCGGGCACCTCGCCCGCACCGGCCCAGCCCGGCGGCTTGCCGCCCGGCCCGGCCGGCAACGAGGACTGACCCCCGCCTGACGCCCGCCTGACCTCGTCCGGCCCGCTATCATCACGGCCGTCATGTTGTCTGCGCCGCGGACGGCGCGGACGCACGAAGGGCGGCCCCACGATGTTGCAGGGCACTCGTGTCATCGACCTGAGCGACGGCGTCGCCGGTGCCTACGCAGCGCGGATGCTGGCGCTGCTGGGCGCGGACGTGGTGAAGGTCGAGCCGCCTTCGGGCGACCCGACCCGGAGCAGCGGCCCTCGGCGTGACGACAGCGGCGAGACCAGCGCGCTCTTCGCCTCACTGAACCCCGGGAAGCGCTCGGCGGTGATCGATGCGGAGACCGTTGCCGGTCGCGGCGCGCTTCTCGCACTGGTCGAGGGCGCCGATATCGTGATCGAAAGCGCCCCTCCGGGCTGGTGGGCGGCGCGCGGGCTGGACTTCGCGGCGCTGACGGCTGCGCACCCGGGCCTTGTGGCCTGCTCGGTCACTCCGTTCGGGCAGAGCGGGCCACGGTCGCAGTGGCGGATGGCGGCGCTGACGGCGTTCGCGGCGGGCGGGCAGATGATGCTCTGCGGCGACCCGGAGTCGCCACCGCTGAAGACCGCCGGCCACCAGGCCTACACACAGGCCGGATTGCATGCGTTCGCGGCGTCGCTCACGGCGCTCCTCGCCGCGCGTCGGGACGGCCATGGCGAGTGGATCGATATCTCCGTGCAAGAGGTGCAGGCGGCGAGCCTGGAGGCGGCCGGGCCGAGCGCGATGGTGCGTGGCCTGGACGCGGAGCGCGTCGGCAACCAGGCGCGTGCGGTGTGGGGTATCTACCCCTGCGCCGATGGCTACGTGGGCGTGGCCTCCATGGCGCGCCAGACCGGATCCGTCTACCGCTGCATCGGCCACCCGGAACTGACCGAGACGCCGATATTCGCCGACCTCGTGTCCAACCCGGAGGCGAACGAACTGGTGGCGACGCTGGTCACGGAGTGGACGACCGCGCGGACCGCGCGCGAAATCTTCGATGAGTCGCAGCGCCATCGCGCGCCGTTCTCGCTGATCCCCACGCCGCGCGACCTGTTGGAGTGGCCGCCCCTCGTTGAGACCGCGTTCTGGACCGAGGTCGACCACCCGCGCCTCGGGCGGCATGCGCTGCCCGGGCTGCCGTTCCGCATCGATGGTGAGCGCGGGGCACCGCGTCGCGCGCCGCTGCTCGGCGAGCACACCGCCGAGGTACTGGCGGAGGCCGCTGCGGAACGCGCACCCGCCGCCGCTGCTGGGACGAAGCCGCGCCTGCCGTTCGAGGGCCTGCGCGTGCTGGACCTCACCCAGGTGTGGGCCGGGCCATACGCCGCCCGCTTCCTGGCCGACATGGGGGCGGACGTGATCCACATCGAAGGCCCGTCATTCCCGGACGCGGTGCGCGGTGTCGGACGCGGCGACGACCCGCGCTCGTTCAACAAGGCGCCGTACTTCAACGAGTACAACCGCAACAAGCGCGGCCTCGCCATGGACCTCCACCGCCCCGAAGGCATCGAGGCGTTCCGGCGGCTGGTGCCTCTCGCGGATGTGGTGATCGAGAACTGGAGCGTGGGCGTCGCGGAACGCCTCGGGATCGGCTTCGCCGACCTGCAGGCGCTGAACCCGGGGATCAGCCTGGTGCAGATGCCCGGGTTCTCGCAGACCGGCCCGGAGGCGGAGCGGGTTGGCTTCGGCCCCACGATCGAGCAGATGGGCGGCCTGGTGGCGCTTCAGGGGTACGAGGATGGCCCGCCGCACAAGAGCGGCATCTCCTATGGCGACCCCACGGGCGGCATCACCGCCGCCGGCGCAACCGCGGCGGCGCTGCTGCGGCGGCAGCAGACCGGGCGCGGCTCGCACGTCGTCGTCTCGCAGCGGGACAACATCATCGGGATGGTAGGTGAGTTCATGGTCGCCGAGTCGGCGGGGCTGCCGTACCCGATGCGCCCCGGGAACCGCGACCCAGAGGCGGTGCCGCACAACGTCTACCGCACGCGCGACGACTCAGGCCGGATGCAGGGCGATGTGGTCGGTCGCGTCATCGGCGAGTTCCACGACACCTGGCTGGCGATCGCCGTCGATTCTGACGAGGCGTGGGCGGCGCTCCGCAGCGTGGTCGGCGACGCGCGCCTCGACGACCCCGCATATCGAGCGCTCGAGGGCCGGCGCGCGCACGAGGCGGCGATCGATGCGGTGATCGAGGCGTGGGCGCGCGACCGTGACCCATCGGTCGAAGCGAAGCGACTGCAGGCGGCGGGCGTGAGCGCTTCGCCGGTGATGTCTGCGCTGATGCTCGTGCGCGACGAACACCTCGCGGAGCGCGGCTACTACCAGCGCACGGTGCACCCGGAGGCGGGCGAACACGCGGTCACGCACCCGGTGTGGCGGTTGCAGCACCGGCCGCTGGCGCCGATCGGGCCCGCGCCGTGCTTCGGCGAGCACAATGCCGTGATTCTGGGCGAACTCGCCGGGTACAGCGCGGCCGAGATCGAGGCGATGGCGGAGGCCGGCGTACTGGCGACCGTGCCGCTGGCGTCTTAACGTCACCTTGAACTGAGCGCACCGGGACGAGCCGTCCCGCACGCCCGCTCGCGCGGGCTGGACGGGATCGACGCCGTGGCCGCCGCCCCCGCCCCGCGCCCTCGCATCTTCTACGGCTGGTGGATCGTCGTGTGTGGCGCGGTGATTGCGTTCTCGTCCGGGCCTGGACAGACCTTCGGGTTCTCCGCCTTCATCGACAGCATCATCGAGGACACGGGCCTGGAGCGGACGGCGATCTCCGGGCTGTACGCCGTGGGCACGGGCGTGAGCGCCGTCATGGTGTTGTTGGTGAGCCGCCTGGCGGACCGGGTCGGTGTGCGTAAGACGCTGCCGATGGTGGCGATTGGCGTTGGCCTCGCGTGCATCTCGCTGTCGATGGCGCAGGGCGCATTCGTGGTCTTCATCGCCTTCTCCGCGCTCCGAGCGCTGGCGCAGGGCTCGCTCACGATCAATGGCACGCTGCTCACCGCGCAGTGGTTCGTCCAGAAGCGCGGCCGTGCGATGGCGCTGCAGGGCATGGGGTTCCCGGTCTCGCTCGCGGTCATCCCGCTGCTCGGACGGTTCCTCATCGACGCCATCGGCTGGCGCGAGGCGTACGTGGTGCTGGGCGTGATGGTGTGGGTGCTGGTGATCCCGCTCGCGCTGTTCGTAGTGCGGGAGCGCCCGGAGGACATGGGCCTGTTCCCGGACGGAGCCGACGGCCCGCCCGCCGGCGAGACGGCTGAGTCTGCGACGCTGGCCGCAGCCACGCCTGACAAGCGGCGCGTCTTGACCTCGCTACGCTTCTGGTGGCTGGTGCTTCCGCTCTCGACGCCGGCGCTGGTGACGACCGGCCTGATCTTCCACCAGTCGGCCGTACTGGAAGAACAGGGCATGAGCGCCACGGTGGCGGCCGCCTCGTTCGTCCCGATGGCGGTCGTTTCCGCCGTGGCCGCTCTGGCCGCGGGCGTGCTGGTGGATCGGTACCGCCCACAGGTGGTGTTCGCCGGGAGTCTGGCCGCGCTGGTGGTGGCGATGCTGCTCGCGCTGGTGATGGAATCGCCCTGGATGGCGGTCGTGTACGCCTCGCTGCTGGGCGTGTGCCAGGGGATCGGGCAGGTGGTCAACAGCGTGACCTGGGCGTATTTCTACGGTCGCTTTGGCCTCGGACGGGTGCAGGGCGCGGCGATGATGGTGATGATTGCTGCCTCCGCGCTGGGCCCGCTACCGCTGGCGGCGCTTCAGGGCATGTTCGATGGCTTCCGGCCCGGGATCGCGATTATGACGCTGATACCTGTGGTGGCGATCATCGCGATCCTGACGGCGCGGCCCCCGGTGGTGACGCCGCCCGTGGCCGCCTAGCGCCGGAGCGAGACCGTCCCGGTCTCTGTCACGACGAACAGGCCCTGCGAGGTCACCGTGAACCGGCTGAGCAGCTCGCCCGGCGTGGCGTGTTCGCGCACGATGTCGCCGCTTGCGGGGTCGACCAGGCTGAAGTGATCACGGTGCATCAGGAGCAGTCCGTCTTCCGTCATCACCGGCGGGGCGACGACGAATGGCGTGGTGGTCTCCCAGAGCGTGTTCCCGGTCGCACGGTCGAGCGCCATCAGTTCGCCAGCCTTCCCGGCGAGCAGGAGGCGACCATCGACCAGCACGGCTGGCAGGCTCTCACGTGGGGCATCGGCGGCTGCCCAGATGGTGGGTGGCGGCGTGGTCGGCGGAGCCCAGCCGATGATCCACGCCTGCGACCAGGCCGCGCGGAATGGCTCCCACCACGGACGCGACTCGGTGACATCGAACGCGGAGGCCGTGCCGCGATAGATCGCGAACGCCTCCGTGCCATCCACCACGATCGACATGGGTGTCGAGCGGGCGAACTCCAGGAAGAAGGACTGCAGGCCGCTGTGGCGGTTGATGACGCGTACCTCGCGACCGCTGGCGGCGACGAAGTAATCACCGGTGATCACCGGCGCGGTGATCGCCCAGGTGTTCTTGTGCGGGCTCTCCAGCAGCAGGTCGCCGGTGATGGCATCGAAGCCCCAGATGCCCTGCGTACCGAACGTGTAAACGACACCGTCCATGACTGACGGGGAGGCCTGGAAGTTGCCTCCGGGGCTATCGACCTCCCAGATCTCGGAGCCGTCCACGGTGCTGTAGGCGGCCAACCCACCGCGCAGCAGGGCCACGTACAGGCGGTCGCCTGCCACAGCCGGTGCGGCGTATGGCGCGTTCTGGAGTCGTGCGGTCCAGCGTTCCTCGCCGGTCGCGACATCGAGCGCCACGATCCGGTTATCGACGGTGGTGACATAGAGCAGGGCGCCATCGGTGACGAGTGCCGTCTTCACGGCGACCCCCATGTCAACGCTCCACGCCGGAGAGCCGTCCACGAACGACGGTGCGGCGATGACGCGGGTGCCCTGGGGCGTGCCGCCCTCGACCGGCCACGACTGTGGCGAGGCAACGACGGCGATCCCCGGGTTGGACGCGATCGCCACGGGGGGTGGCGTGTAGATGAAGTTGGAGTACACCCACCAGCCGATGAGGGCGACGATGGAGGCGAGCAACACGCGCCGCGTCCAGATCTCGCGCTGGGTGCGGCGGCGCCGACGGCGGGCGCGGAACTCGTCGTCCTTACGGTCGGCTTCGACCGCCAGTTCGGCCGCACCGGCCTCCATGGCCTTCGCTCGGGTCATGTCTGCCAGGCAGTGGGGACAACGGATCTGGTCGATGTCGGAGGCGCGACCGCAGCTCGGGCAGAGCTTCATCGTCCGCGCGTCCGAGTCGTTCACCCTGGCACTGACCATCTGGCCTCCGCAGCCCGAGCAGCTCTGTGCCCGCGTGTTCTATCACGGTCGCCATGCATGGGCGACCGGCTACCGAGGCACACGGAACCTGTTTTACTGGCCGCCGGCGATGACCGCCTGAACGTGTGCGTCGATCAGCGACGCATACGCCTCCTGGCCTGCGACAGTCAGGTGTACCCCGTCCGCAGCGAAGAATTCGGGAGCGGCGTGGCTCACATCGTACCAGTCGGCAAGGCTGACACGGGCGCGGCCGGCGGTGTGTGTGGCAAGGGCGGCGTTGACGTCGCCCTCCCACCGTCGGGGCACGGTCACGTTGAGGAAGACGACGCCGGTGACACCCTCAAGCGATGTCATCAGCGCCTCGAACTGCTTCTCCGTGAACGGCCCGTTGGAACCGAGGTGGATGACCACCACGTCGCCCAGCACGCCGTCCGCACGAAGGCTGTCGACCAGGGCGGGGGCGCTCCAGAACTGGCGTCCGACCTCCGCATCCACGTAGAGGCCGGGCAGCGTGCTGGCGAGCAGCGGCACCGCCCCCACCATCACGGAATCGCCGATGGCGGTGACCAGGATGCCTTCGCCGGCACTCGGCGCCAAGGTGGTGTTGGGCGCGTTGGCCGTGACGGCTGCAGCCACAGACGAGGCGAGATCGCTCGCCGCCGCAGGCGTGGCATCCGCGACCGCGGCGGTCTCAGGCTCGGCGGCGTCCGTGCCCTCGGCGGGCTCGGTCGTCAGACGGGAGGCCGGCGAAACGGCCTCGGCCGATGGCGGCGCGAGCCAGATCGAGACTGCGGTGGTCGGTGACACTTCGCCGAGGTCGGGATCAGATACCTGCGCGATCTCCGTGCTCAGGCGCGACTGGCCGATCTGGATGCCGTCACCGCTGAAGTTGAAGCCGGCCACGCGTGCGACCGGGATCGAGAAGTCGGCGGAACCGGTCCGGATCGGCAGGCCGCCCGCGATCACGATGG
>JAQCKI010000146.1 GCA_027592645.1 Chloroflexota bacterium
CTCGCCTCGGCGGAGGCGGACGCGCTGGACGTGACGCTGCCCGGCCGGCCGGCTGCACGCGGGCGGCTCCACCCGATCACGCAGGTGCGACGGCAGATCCTGGACGTCTTCGAACGCCTCGGCTTCCTCGTGATCGAGGGGCCGGAGGTGGAACTGGACACGTACAACTTCGACCGCCTGCGCATCCCGGAGCACCACCCGGCGCGCGACATGTGGGACACCTTCTGGTTCGACGAGGATGTGGACGGCAAGACGCCGCTGCTGCTGCGGACGCACACCAGCCCCATGCAGGTCCGCTTCATGGAGAGCCACGAGCCGCCGATCCGCGTCGCCGTCCCCGGCCGCTGCTATCGCTACGAGGCGACCGATGCGACCCACGAGTGGATGCTGGAGCAGGTCGAACTGCTCGTCATCGACGAGGGCGTTTCCATGGCGAACCTGAAGGGGACGCTGCAGGAGTGGGCACGCCAGATGTTCGGCCCGTCACGCAAGGTAATGATGCGCAACTCCTACTTCCCGTTCGTGGAGCCGGGCGTGGAGGTCGCCGTCGACTGCTTCGCCTGCCCCGGCGATGACCCCTCGTGCTCCGTGTGTCGAGGCAGCGGCTGGCTGGAGTTGATGGGCGCCGGCATGGTGCACCGCGACATCATCGAGGCCGCGGGCTACGACCCGGAGCGCTACACCGGCTTCGCCGCCGGCATGGGCGTGGAGCGTGTGGCGATGGTGCTGCTCGGCGTCTCCGACATCCGCGACTTCCACCTCAACGACCCGCGCTTCCTCGCGCAATTTTGATCTGACCCGTTCGCACTGAGCCTGTCGAAGTGCGCCCTCAGTCCCACCACGCCCCGATGAGCCCTCGGACCGCGCCCGCGATGCGCCTCAGGCTCATCGGACGTGCCCGCACCACGGTGGCGGTTCGACAGGCTCACCGCGAACGGAGTGAGGGGGCCCGCACTCCGACCCGTTCGCACTGAGCCCGTCGAGGCGCGCCCTCAGTCCCACCACACCCCGATGAGCCCTCGGATCCCGGCCCCGCAACCGACCTCAGGCTCACCGGAACGTGCCCGCACCACGGTGGCGGTTCGACAGGCTCACCGCGAACGGAGTGAGCAGGCAAGTTCGCTCTCCCAATTCCGTTCGCACTGAGCCCGTCGGAGTGCGCCCTCAGTCCCACCACACCCCGATGAGCCCTCGCACCGCGTCCCTGCGACCCGTCTCAGGCTCATCGGAACGTGGCCGTACCGCGGTAGCGGTTCGACAGGCTCACCGCGAACGGAGTGAGAAGGCCGGTACTCCGACTCCGTTCGCACTGAGCCCGTCGAAGTGCGCCGTCAGTCTGACCACACGTCGATGAGCCCTCGGAGCGCGCCCGCGATGCGCCTCAGGCTCATCGGAACGTGGCCGTACCGCGGTAGCGGTTCGACAGGCTCACCGCGAACGGAATGAGAGGGCCGGGCGAAATCGCTTGCCCTCCGGCCCGTCGCGGCAGCGACCGGGGGAAAAGAGTGGTGGGGTGGAACCCCACCACAAACAGACCCCCTCTCCCACCGGGTGAGGGGGCAGCCCCTCGGCGTAGCCGGGATACCCGGCAGGGGGTGAGGGTCGGCCGCGCAGCGGCCGCAACGGCGTCACACATCGCCTCGAGCGTCCCGATGAGCAAGGCGCCCCGCCCCACGCTCCCCTCCCGCGCTACGATCTCCCGCATGAGCGAAGAAGCCGCGCCCGAACTCACGTACTCCGCCACGAAGACCGGCAACCGCGACATCCTCCCTGCCGACATGATCTCGGTGGAAGAGGCCCGTTCGAGGATCCTCGAGCGGTTCGAGGTGCTGCCGGCGGCGGACGTGCCGCTGCTGGAGGCGATCGGCCTGGTGCTGGCCGAGGACGTGCGCGCCACGTTCAACATCCCGCCCTACGCGAACACCGGCATGGATGGCTACGCCGTGCGTGCCGAGGACACCACCGGCGCGACGTACGACACGCCGCTCACGCTCCGTGTTGTCGGTTATGTCGCGGCCGGTGCGGTGCTCGACCGCCCCGTGGGGCCGGGCGAGGCGGTGCGGATCATGACCGGCGCGCCGATGCCGCCCGGGGCTGACTCGGTGGTGCCGTTCGAGGAGACCGACGAGTACGACTGGGCGACGCGCGACTCCGCCCGCGATGCCGGCGCGTGGCAGGACAGTCCGCGCGACAGCGTCCGGATCGACGTGGAGGCGCGCCCCGGCGCGAATATCCGCCCCGCCGGCGAGGACGTGAAGGACGGCGAGGTGGTGCTGCCGGCGGGCGCAGTGATCGGCGCGGCGCAAGTCGGCGTGCTCGCCTCGCTCGGACTCGCCACGGTGCGCTGCCATCGGCGGCCGGTCGTCGCGGTGCTCTCCACCGGCGACGAACTGCTGCGCCCCGGCGAGCCCCTGACGCCCGGCAAGATCTACGACGCCAACGCCTTCTCGCTGGCGGCGCAGGTGCGCGACTTCGGCGGCGAGCCGATGATCCTCGATGTTGCGCGCGACACCGTCGATGCGCTCACCGGCCGCATCCACGAGGCGCTGGCGCGCGCCGACATGCTCGTCACCAGCGCCGGCGTCTCCCGCGGCGACTTCGACGTCGTGAAGACCGTGCTCGCCGAGGTGGGCGAGGTCGGCTTCTGGACGGTGCGCATGAAGCCGGGCAAGCCGCTGGCCTTCGGCACGTTCCGCGCGCCGGACGGCCGCCTGGTGCCGCACGTCGGTCTCCCGGGCAACCCGGTTTCCGCGATGGTCACGTTCGAACTCTTCGGTCGTGCCGCCGTGTTCAAGATGCTCGGCCGCCTGCAGTCGGACGCCGAGGCGTGGCGACGCCCGACGGTGCGCGCAGTCGCGCTCGACCGCATCTCCAACAGCGATGGACGCCGCTTCTTCGCGCGCGGCATCGCCACCCAGCGCGCCGAGGACGGTCGCTGGCAGGTGCGCCTCACCGGGCCGCAGGGCTCGGGCGTGCTCACGAGCATGTCGCTGGCGAACGCCTACGCCGTGGTGCCGGAGGACGTGCCCGCCATCGAGCCCGGCGAGGAGTGCGAGGTCATCCTCGTCGACCGCGAGGTGCCCATCGCACCGCCCGAGGCGTAACGCGCTAGATCGCGCGTTACGCCTCGGGCGGTGCCGCGAACGGGCGCGGC
>JAQCKI010000033.1 GCA_027592645.1 Chloroflexota bacterium
GGGGCTTCGCCGCGTCAGCGCGCGAGGCCCTCGATCCCCTCGGCGCCGGGGAGACGCGCGAGCAGGGACGGTGCGAGCCGCACCTTGAGCGAGCGGCTGCCACCACCGATCACCACCTGCGACTGTTCCATGACCTCGGCGGCGAGGTAGATCGGGACGCCCTCCGGCAGCCCGAGCGGCGTCACGCCGCCGATGAGCATCCCGGTGAGCGCCGCCGTCTCCTCCGCCGGTGCGAACGAGGCCTTGCGCGCGCCCATCAGGCGTCGCACGGTGCCGTTCACATCGAGGCGCTGGGTCGCGAGCACCAGGCAGGCCGCGTAGCTCTTCGGCTCGGCCTTCGATGCGACCAGGATGCAGTTGGCGGACTGCTCCGGCAGCACGCCGTACGCCTCGCAAAAGGCGGCGGTGTCGGCCAGGTCCGGGTCGCATGGCATCAGTTCGTACGGCCCGCCGAGGGCATCGAGCGCCGCAACCACGCGCGCCTCGATCGCGGCGTCAGCTGCGGGATCGGCGGTCACGACGTGGCCGCGCCGGACTGGCGGGGGATACCGGAGAGGGCGAATGCCTGCTCGACGAGCGCCGCGGAGCCCTCGATCTCGCTCTCGACAGTGAGGAAGCGGTCGTCCTCGCCATGCACGAGCTTGAACCGGACGTTGCCGAGGTACTCGACGCGCTCGATGCGGCGCAGTTCGTTCCACGGGGCCTCGTGCAGGACGCGGCCCTCGTGCAGGGCGGTGGCACCCGCGCGCGTGAGGACGATCGATGTGGCGGTGCCGCGCCACGTGAGCAGCACCACGGGCGTCATGATGGCGGTCACGGCGAGCGCGAACAGTCCGAAGCCGGTCGCCTCGCCCGAGCCGAACAGCTGCCCGCCGATGAGCGATAGCACCGTGATCAGCGCCGGGAGCGCGAACGATGCGTTTTGCCACCAGTGGCTCGGGTTGATGTAGATCCCGGCGACGCCGGGCATCTCGGCAATCACAGTGGAATCCCGCTGCCTCGGCGGCAGCGGGACGGCGGCTGAGGTTTCTGACGGTTCGTGCGTCTCTGGCATGCCCGCATCATCCCCCGGTGTGCCATCAGAAGGCAAAGCAACATTCCCGCTTGTCATACGTTCCCATCACAGGGATGATTCGCTGTCATTTCACCCGCACCCTGGCTCACGGAGGACTGGCGCGTGGCGCTGGCCGAGGCATTACCTGTCGATCTACGAGAGAGGCGGGCGGGCAACCGCATCGTCCACTACCTGATCGTCTACCGGTGGCCGTACATCCTCGGTGCCCTCGCCCTGATGGTGGCAACCGTGGGTGCAATGGTGCCACCCCTGCTCCTGCAGCGCTCCGTGGACGCCCTCACCGAGGGCAATGCAGACAGGGATCTGCTGCTGGGCTACGCCGCCGCCATCCTCGTGGTCGGCGTGATCGAGGGCGTCCTGCGCTACTACTCCCGCTTCGCCGTCTCTGGCACGTCCCGCAAGATCGAGTACCGGCTGCGGGACGACCTCGCATGGCACCTGCTGCACCTCGATCAAGGGTTCTACCTCCGCTCCCGTACCGGCGACCTGATGTCACGCCTGACGAACGACCTGCAGTCGGTGCGGGAACTGATCGGGCCCAGCATTGTCAACGTGGCGCGATCGGGCGCGGTGATCGTCGTTGGCTTCGGGTTCATGCTCACGATCGACATCCGGCTGACGCTGATCGCGTTCGCCTACCTGCCGGTGATCGCGGCCGTGATGGCGTACTTCGAGACGAATCTGGAGTTCCGGTTCCTGGAGGTGCAGGAGCAACTCGCCGTCCTCACCGACAAGTCGCAGGAGAACGTCTCCGGCATCCGCGCGATCAAGGCGTACGCGCAGGAGGACGCGGAGGTCGACTCCTTCGGCGCGGCGAACGAGGTAATGCGCCAGCGCTCGATGCGCCTCGCGATCTACCAGTCCGGCCTCTTCCCGGCGATGGGGCTGCTCACCGGCGGCGGCACGCTGCTGGTGCTGTGGTTCGGTGGGCACGATGTGGTGAACGGGCGCATCACCCTCGGCGAGTTCGTGCAGTTCATGTTCATCCTCGCGATCCTCGCCGAGCAACTGCTGGCAGTCGGCTGGATGGTCGCGTCGCTGCAACTCGGGGTCGTCGCCAGCCGCCGCATCAACGAGGTACTGCGCACCGTGTCGACGGTGGTCGACGGTGAAGGTGCGGCGCCCCTCGAGCGCGTGCGTGGCGAGATCGAGTTCCGCGACGTGGCGGTGCGCTTCGGCGACGCGACGATCGTCGAGGACATCAACCTCCACGTCCCCGCCGGCGCGACTGTGGCGTTCGTGGGGGCGACCGGTGCGGGCAAGACCACGCTCGCGAACCTGATCGTGCGCCTGCTCGACCCGAGCGACGGCACGGTGCTGCTCGATGGCGTCGATGTGCGCGCGCTGCGCATCGCCGACCTGCGTGATCAGGTGGGCTTTGTGCCGCAGGAGTCGTTCCTGTTCTCCGAGTCGTTGCGGGACAACATCTCCTACGGTCGCACCGAGGCCGGCGACGCCGAGTACGAGCGCGCGCTGGAGATCTCGCAACTCTCGAAGGACCTCGAACAACTCGGGGACGGCATTCACACGCTGATCGGCGAGCGCGGCGTCACCCTCTCGGGCGGCCAGAAGCAGCGCGCGGCGCTGGCACGGGCGCTGCTCAAGGATCCCCCGGTGCTGGTGCTGGACGACGCGCTGTCACACGTCGACACCCACACCGAGGAGGAGATCCTGCGCCGCCTGCACACGTACATGGCGGGCCGCACGACGATCCTCATCGCCCACCGCACGTCCACGCTGCGGTCGGCCGACCTGCTCGTAGTGCTGGAGGGCGGGCGGATCGTGGAGCGCGGCTCGCACGCCGAACTGATCACGCACAACGGCGTCTATGCACGCATCTACCGCGAGCAACTGGCGCTGGAGCGCCGCCAGGCGGAGGTGGAGGCGGAACGGGTCGCCCGCGGCCTGCCAGCAGAGACGGACGGCGCCTCGTGAGTTTCTATGAGGAAGAGACGGCCTACGGCTCCGTGTACAACCGACGCGTCGCCGGGCGGCTGACCGGCTACCTCCGCCCGTACTGGCTGCAGGTCGCCGCCTCGGTGGTGATGATGCTGGCCGTGGCGCTGCTGGAACTGGTGCCCGTCCTCATCGTCCGCACCGCCATCGACGACCACATCGCGGTCTCCGAGGTCGATGGCCTCGGGATGCTGGCGATCATCTTCCTCGGCGCGCTGGTGATCACGTTCGTGCTGCGGTACGTGCAGATGTACCTGATGGCGTGGGTGGGGCAGCGGATGATGGTGGACCTCCGCATGGAGTTGTTCACACACATCCAGCGGCTCTCGGTCGCGTTCTTCGACCGCAACCCGGTGGGGCGCGTGGTGATCCGCCTGACCGGCGACGTGCAGCAGATCGAGATGGTGATCTCGCAGGGCGTGATCCAGATCCTCACGAACATGCTGATCGTCGTCGCGATCGTCGTGGCGATGTTTGCGCTGCACTTCCAGTTGTCGCTCATCCTGATGGCGTTCGTCGTGCCATTGATCATCCTCGTGCAGCGGTTCGCGGCGGCGCAGCGAGAGGCGTTCCGCGATCAGCGCATCTGGATGGCGCGGATCAACGCCTACCTGAACGAACTGATCACGGGCGTCACGATCATCCAGTTGTTCAACCGGCAGCGGAAGAACCTCGAGTACTTCGACCACCGCAATACCGGTGCGCTCGCGGCGAACATGCGGGTGCTGTTCTGGTACGCGGCGTTCGAGCCCACCGTGGTGCTGTTCAACGCGATCACCACTGGCGTGATCATCTGGTTCGCCGGTGGCGCGGTGCTGGAAGGCTCGCTCACCCTCGGCACGCTCGTCGCGTTCCTCGCGTTCATGCAGCGCTTCTTCTGGCCCGTCCGCGAACTCACCGAGCGGTACACGATGCTCCAGGGCGCGATGGCCTCCGCCGAGCGCATCTTCGGCGTGATCGATGAGCCCGAGGAGGTCACGGACATCGAGGGTGCCGGGACGCTGGAGGAGGTGCGCGGCGAGATCCGGTTCGACCACGTCTGGTTCGCCTACCACCCGGACAACTGGGTACTCAAGGACGTCTCGTTCACCATCCAGCCGGGCGAGAAGGTAGCGGTCGTCGGTGCGACGGGCGCGGGCAAGTCCACGATGATGGCGCTGCTCTCACGCTTCTATGACGTACAGCAGGGCGCGATCCTCGTCGATGGCGTCCCGATCCGCGACCTGCAGCAGCGCTGGTTGCGCCGCCACGTGGGCACCATGCTGCAAGACCCGTGGGTCTTCACCGACACCATCGAGGAGAACATCCGCCTGCGTGACCGCTCGATCAGCGGGGAGCAGATCCGCGCCGCGGCGCGCGCCGTGGGCGCCTCCACGTTCATCGAACGGCTGCCCGAGGGCTACGGGACGTTGCTGGCAGAGCGCGGCGCGAACCTTTCCACCGGCCAGAAGCAGTTGCTGGCGCTGGCGCGCGTCGCCGCCTTCAACCCGGAGATCGTGCTGGTGATGGACGAGGCGACCGCCAGCATCGACCCGGAGACGGAGGCGATCATCCAGCGCGGGCTGGCGGAGGTGATGGCCGGCCGCACGGCGATCATCATCGCGCACCGGCTGAACACGATCCGCGCCGTGGACCGGATCATCGTCCTGCACCTCGGCGAGGTCGTGGAGGACGGGTCGCACGACGAGTTGATGGCGCTCGATGGGATTTACGCGCGGCTGTACGAACTCCAGTACCGCGTGCAGAGCGCGCCGTAGCCGAAGGACAGCGGGCTACTCCCCGGTGAAGACGGGCGGGCGGCGCTCGAAGAACGAGCGGCGCGATTCCAGCGCATCGTTCGGCGCGCGGCGCGAGAACACGTGGCCGGTGGTCTCGTTCCGCAACGCCTCCTCCAGGTCCACCATCAGGTTCCGCTGCATCGTGCGCTTGGTGGCCCGCATCGCCAGCGGCGGCCACTTCGCGATCTGCTCGGCGAACGTCATCGCCTCATCGACCAGGCGGTCGGACGGTACGAAGCGGTCCACGAGGCCGAGCGTGAACGCCTCCTCGCCGCGGATATCGCGGCTGGTGAACATCAGGTCCACCGCGCGGGCGTAGCCCACGATGCGCGGGAGGAACCACGACATGCCCGAGTCCGGCGACAGGTTGCGCTCGATGAACGTCGTGCGCATCCGCGTGTCCGGGCAGCCGACGCGCAGGTCGCAGGCGAGTGCGAGGCTCATCCCGGCCCCTACGGCAGCGCCGTTCACCGCCGCGATGGTCGGCTTCGTCATGCGGTAGAACGCCATCGCCTGGCGGCCGATCCAGCCGTATTCGTCCAGCCGCTGGTCCTGCGGGGGTGCGCCCTGTGGCGCCTCGCCGTCCGAGGCCTGCCGCGCGTCCACGCTGCCGCCGAGGTCCGCGCCGGCACAGAAGGCGCGCCCGTTGCCGGTGACGACCATCACCCGCAAGGAGTCGTCCGCTTCCACTTCGGCGCAGGCGGCGCGGGTGTCCTCCTGCAGCTGCTTGTTGAGCGCGTTCATCATCTCAGGGCGGTTGAGGGTGACCAGCGCCACCTGCCCGCGTCGCTCGAACGTCAGCGCCTCGTAGCCCATCGTGCACTCCTTCGTCGTCCTGGTTGGACTAGGCGTCAGCCACCAACTCGCGCACGCGCGCCAGCCGGGAGGTACTCGCCAGCACCTGTGCCTGGTCCGGCACCAGGTGTCTGATGATCACGTCCGTGAAGCCCATCCCGGCCAGCCGCCGCATCTCCACCGCCACCTCGTCGATGTCGCCGAAGATCACGGCGCTGCGGTCGAAGCCTCGGTAGCCGCGCTCGACGATCGGCCCGGCCACGGCGAGCGCCTCCTCGGCGTCACTGCCGACGAAGATGTCGCGCCGGATCGCCACCGCGCCGGGGTCACGCCCCAGCGTGCGGCGCTGCTGCCGGTAGGCCGCCGACTGCTCGTGCGCCTCGATGTCCGTGAGGCCGGGGGCAGCGAGCCAGCCGTCGCCGAGGCGCGCCGCGCGGTCGATCGCCGCGGGCACCTCGCCCCCCAGCCAGACCTCCACCGGCTCGGGCGGCACCGGGGCGATGCGCACGTTGCTGAACTGGTAGCGGCGCCCACCACTGACCTGCTCGCCCGCCCAGAGGCGACGCATGGCGTCCAGCGCCTCTTCGATGCGGGACGGCCGGTGCTTCGGGTCCACGCCCATGCCTGAGAACTGCTCGTCCGCTGGGCCCACGGCGGCCTGCAGGATGAAGCGGCCCGAGTGGATCGCGGCCAGCGTCCCCACTTGCTCGGCGGCGAGGACGGGGTGCCACAGCGGGAGCAACATCAGGATGCCGGCCGGCCGGTCGCCCCACTCTGCCAGCAGCCGTCCCATGATCGGCACGCCCTGGTAGTAGTTCCGCGGCCCCGTGTTGTGGTGGTCGCCGACGAACAGCGAGTCGAGCCCCGCGTCGCGCGAGGCGGCCGCCTGTTCGATCATCCAGCGCGCGCCCAGCCGGACGTCGCCGACCGCGTACGAGGAGTTCAGTGAGACACCGATGCGCATGACGCCGCCCTTCCGCGCGCCGATTCTAGCCGCCCCGCGTAACCCTCGGCGGGCTGCGCGGCGGTAGAATCGCCCTCACGAGGGATGGAGGCCGCCGATGTGCCGTTCGATCAAGCAACTGCGACCGCCGAAGGGCAGCGAGCAGCTACCCGCGACGTTCGACGAGGTCGATGCGGCGGCGCTCCAGTTCGTGCGCAAGGTCGGTGGCTACCGGAAGCCCTCGGTCGCGAACGAGGCAGCGTTCAATGCTGCCGTCGAGGAGATCGCCGAGGCCACCCGGCGCTACCTGGCGGCGCTCGGCGCGCCGGTCGCGCCCGTTCGCTAGGACTCGAGGCCGATCTCGCGCAGGAACGCCTCCTGGCGCGGCTCGCGGCCGAGGAACTCGCGCACAAGGTCAGCGCCGTCCTGCATGCCACCCGGCTCCAGGATGATGCGCCGGTAGTCCGCGCCGGCGGCCGGGTCGCCCTGCTCGAAGCGGCTGAACATGTCGTCACCGAACACCTGCGACCACAGGTAGCCGTAGTAGCCAGCGTCATAGCCGAACAGGTGACCGAAGCCCGCCTGGAAGTGCGTCCCCTCCACGAACGGGAAGCCAGTGACCGGGTGCAACGCCTCGGCGAGCGCGTCCGTGTCCTTCTCCCGGCCGGGCGCGTGGTACGAGAGGTCGAGCGACGCGAAGTAGATCTGCCGCAGGTAGTGGAGCCCGCTCGCGACGTTCTTGGCGTCCACCATGCGGCCCAGCAGATCCTCGGGCAGCGGCTCGCCCGTGCGGACGTGGCGAGTGAAGCCGCGCAGTACCGCCGGATCCCACACCCAGTGCTCCAGCATCTGGGACGGCGCCTCGACGAAGTCGCGTTCCACGTTGGTGCCGTTGAAGCGGACGTAGGGCGAGCGCGTCATCACCTGGTGCAGCACGTGGCCGAACTCGTGGAACAGCGTCTCCACCTCTGAGTGCCGCAACAGGCTGGGCGAGGTCGCCGAGGGCTTCGTGAAGTTCGAGACGATCGAGCAGACCGATCCCTGGTAGGTGCCGTCCGCGCGACGGCGTCCCGGACGGATCACGAACTCCGCGGCGTGCCCGTACTTGCCGGGCCGCGGGTGCAGGTCCATGTAGAAGTGGCCGATGTGGTGGCCGTCGGTCGCGTCCTCGACGCGATAGAGGCGCACGTCCGGGTGCCATGCGAGGGCGGGCGTCACCTCGATGAAGCGGACGCCCACGGCGCGCTGGTAGACATCGAACAGGCCGTCCAGCGTGGCCTGCAGCGGGAAGTATTCCGCGACGGCGAACTGGTCGACCTCGTAGCGCTCGCGACGGACGCGCTGCTGGTAGTAGCGCCAGTCCCAGATCTCGAGCACCGCGTCCGGGTCGTCGAGGTGGGCGGCCTTGGACTCGGTGAGTTCGTCGATGTCGTGCTCAGCCTTGATGCGTACCCGCGCCTGCAGATCGACCAGGAAGTCCGCGGCGATGTCGGGCGTCTTCGCCATCTTCGTCTCGGTGACGTACGCCGCCCACGAGGCGTACCCGAGCGTGGTCGCGATCTCGTCACGGACGGCGACCGCCTCCGCGAGCAGCGGCAGGTTCACGTTCGCGGCCTTCAGGTGGTTCTTGATGAACAGGTCGCGGCGTAACTCCTCGTCCTCGGCGGACTCCAGGAACGGGTACAACTCCGGGTAGTCCAACGAGACGCGGTGTCGCGGCCCCTCGGGGATCTCCACCACCTGCAGGCCGTCGATGTAGGAGTCCGGCAGCCCGACCAGTTGCGAGCGCTCCAGCAGCAGCGCGTCCTCGTACTCATCGATGTTCTTGCGGAAGTCCACGCCCAGCACCACCAGGCGTTCCTTCAACTCCTGCACCCGCGCGCGCTGCTCCACGGACAGGGCAAAGCCGTTGCGCAGATAGTCCCGCAATGTGTGCGCCAGCAGCCGTGCCTCCGCTGGGCCCAGCGCGCGTGCCTCCTCGCTCGTGGCGTACGCCTGCACGGCGCGGTAGAGGTCCTCCCGGAAGCCGAGCGTGGTGCTGTAGGTGTCCAGTCGCTGCTCGGCGGCCTGCGCCACCTCGCGGATCGCGGGGTCGGCGTGAACGTAGGTGAGGAAGCCCCACTGCCCGCTGGCATCGCCCAGGACGCCGCCTACCTCATCCAGCGGCTGCATGGTGTTCGCGAAGGTGCGCTCCGCGTCCGGCAAGACGACGAGCGCCGCGATCATCGCGTCAGCCTGGCGGATCGCCGCCTCGGCGCCCTCGCGGATCGCCTCGGCGGTCGGGGCTGTGAAGTCGTACGGTGCGGCGTGTTCGTCGGTCATCGCGATGCTCCAGCAACGGCGCGCACGTGCACGCCGCCGAGTGTGACGTGCGCATCGATGACCAGCGTGGGCGCATCGGCGGGCAGGTCTTCGTGGGCGGTGATGTTGGCACTCAGGCCGCCGATCATCGTGGGGCCGCGCAGCACCACGCGCCACGAGGGCGGCACGACGACATCGACGCCGCCGAGCGTGACGCGCAGGCTCAGGCGCGCGCCACCCGGCGCCAGTCTCGCATCACGGAGGTCGAGGTAGAGACCGCCACAGGCGACCGTGGCCGAGGCCCGACGGAGCGCGCTGGCGGAGGAACCAAACTCAGTGGCTTCGGCCACCACGGCAAGGTCGAACTCGTCGCCGATCGGATCCGGGTTGGCGGGGGTGCTCGACTTGTAAACGCGGAGCAGGACGTAGATGACGGCCTTGAAGGCGCCGACCCAGAGCACGAACTTCAAGAACCGGCGCATCGCGTCATCCCTCCGGACGCCGCTGCGCCCACGGTCCAATCCTAGCCGCAGGGAGACAACGAATGGCAGGAGCGTGCCTAGCGCGTCGGGGCGGCCGCCGTGGCCTCGGGCTCCAGCGGTAGCCACCGCTCGGCCCAGTCCGAGAGCGATTCTACGACCGGCCAGAGCGAACGGCCCTTCTCGGTCAGGTGGTACTCGATGCGCACGGGGGTCTCGGGGTAGACCTCGCGACGCAGGAGGCCCTCGGCCTCCAGTTCCTTGAGGCGCTCCGAGAGCAGGCGGTCGCTGAGATCAGGGACGGTGGCGGCGATATCCGAGAATCGGTGGCCGCCCGCGAGCATGGCGCGCAGGATCGCGCCGGTCCAGCGGCGGCCGATCAACTCGACGGCGTGCTGGAAGCGTGGGCAGAACGCCGACAGCACGTCGTACCCGGGGACGTCCTCGTCGGTCACGCTTGCCGGCTTCGCGGTTGCCATCGTGCCCTCCGGCTGGCTCGGCACGCCTCGGCGGGCCGTCTGTCATCACAGGCATCGTACACCATTGCCTTACTGGACGTAAGAGACTTGACAATCGTCTATCACTCACGCATAGTGACTTACACAAGGTATGCGACATACCAACAATTACATCTGCCGGCGGGCCGCACCGCCCCGGATGGCACGGCACACCCGAGGAGTCTGATATGACCCGCTGGAACCTGGACACCGCTCACACCGAGGTTGGCTTCTCGGTGAAGCACATGATGGTCGCAAACGTGAAGGGCCGCTTCCACGGCGTCACGGCCGAGATCGCCATCGACGAGGACCACCCCGAGCGATCCACGGTACTCGCCGAGATCGAGACCGGAACCGTGGACACTCGTCAGCCCGACCGCGACACCCACCTGCGCTCCGGTGACTTCTTCGACTCCGAGCGATTCCCGCTGATGACCTTCCGCAGCACCGAGGTGCGGCGCACGGGCGAGGGACAGTTCGCCATCACCGGTGACCTGACGATCCGCGACGTGACGAAGCCCGTGACGCTGACGGGCGTCCTGAGCGGCCCACTCTCCGATGTGTACGGCGGGCGCCGCGCCGGCATTGATGTCAGCGGCGAGATTGAGCGAGAGGCGTGGGGCCTCGGCTGGAACGTGGCGATGGAGGCCGGCGGCGTCATGGTCGGCAAGCGCGTGAAGATCGTCATCGAGGGCGAGATCGTGCAGGCCGTGGCTGACGCGGAAGTCGAGGCCGCTGCGTAGCGCCCTCACCGAGCAGGGCGTGCGCCGCCGGCATTGCATGGCGGCGGTTGGACGTCCGTGGGCGTCCGCTAAGATCGACGGCATGCGCGCCCTGCTCTGCTACGCCAACGGTGACATCGACACCCTCCGCCTGGAAGAGACGCTCGCACCCGCGTTCACCGCGGGCGGCGTGCGGATCGCCGTACACGCCGCCGGCGTGAACTTCGCCGACCTGTTGATCACGCGCGGCGAGTACCAGGTGAAGCCACCGCACCCCTTCGCGCCGGGCATGGAGGTCGCAGGCGTCGTCACGGAGGTCGCGCCCGGTGTGACGCACGTCAGTCCGGGTGATCGCGTGCTCGCGTTCCTCGACCACGGCGGCTTCGCCGAGGAGGTCGTGGCGCCGGGCCGCGATGTGGCCCGTATCCCTGACTCGATGGACTGGCCGACGGCGGCGGCGTTCCCCGTCGCGTACGCCACGTCCCACCTTGCCCTGCGGCATCGCGCGCGACTGGAGGCGGGCGAGGTGCTGCTGGTCCACGGCGCGTCCGGCGGCGTGGGCCTCACCGCCGTGGAGGTCGGCAAGGCCGCCGGCGCAACGGTGATCGCCACCGCCTCATCCGCCGAGAAGTTGGAGGTCGCCCGGCAGCACGGTGCCGACCACCTGGTCGACTCCAGCGGCGATGTCCGGGAGCAGGTGCTCGCGCTGACGGGCGGCGCGGACGTGGTCTACGACCCAGTCGGCGGCGACCTGTTCACCGCCTCGCTCCGCTGCGTGAAGCCGGGCGGGCGGATCCTGGTGATCGGCTTTGCGAGCGGCACCGTGCCGCAGATCCCCGCGAACCACCTGCTGGTGAAGGACGTGGCGGCGATGGGATTCAGCCTGGGCCAGATGCGGCAACACCGCCCGGACGCGATGCAGGGCGCGCTCGCCGAACTGCTCGACTGGTACGCGGACGGCCGCCTCCACCCGCTCGTTTCCGCCCTCGTGCCGTTCGAGGAGGCCGTGGACGCGCTGGCACTGCTGCGGGACCGCCGCTCCACCGGCAAGGTGGTGGTGCGCATCCGGCCGGAGGGCGCGTGAGCCGCATCGCGGTGATCGGCGCTGGCGCCGTGGGCGCCTACTACGGTGCCCGGCTGGCGCAGGCAGGGCACGAGGTCCACTTTCTGATGCGCCGCGACTACGAAGCCGTCCGCGCGCACGGCCTCGAGGTGCGCTCGAAGGACGGCGACTTCCGCCTTGATGCGCCGCACGTGCACCAGTCGAGCGCGGAGATCGGCCCGGTCGAATGGGTGGTGTGCGCGCTGAAGGCGACCGCAATCGAGGAGGCGCGCGCCCTCGTTGAGCCGTGTGTCGATGCGGGGACGCGGATCCTGATCTTGATGAACGGCCTGGGACTGGAAGATCGCTTCGCGGCCTGGTTCGGCGCGGAGCGGATCTTCGGCGGCCTCGCGTTCACCTGCATCAACCGCGGGGAGCCGGGCGTCATCCATCACATCGATTACGGCGCGCTGGCGATCGGCCACGTGCTGGACGACCCCGCCGAGGTGGCGACCGCCGTTGACCTCTGGCAGGACGCTCCCGTGGAGGTCGCGCCGGCGCCGTGCCTGCTGGAAGCACGCTGGCGAAAGTTGTGCTGGAACATCCCGTTCAACGGCCTCGCCGTGACCGCGGGTGGCGTGACCACCGACGTGATCATGCACGACCCTGACCTACGGGCGGCGGCTGTAAGGACGATGCGCGAGGTGGTGGCGGCCGGCGATGCCGACCTGGTCGCGCACGGCTCGGAGGTACGACTCGCACCCACGATCGTCGAGCAGATGATGGCGACAACCGACGCGATGGCGGTCTACCGCCCGAGCACGATGATCGACTTCGTCGAGGGGCAGCCGCTGGAGGTCGAGGCGATCTTCGGCGAGCCGCTGCGGCGGGCGGAGGTGCTCGGTGTCCCCGTCCCGGCGATCGCGATGCTGACCGCGTTGATGCGCGCGCTGGATCCCGCGGGCCGGACCTAGACCAGGCGACCGCCGGTCAGGCGCACATCCGGCGGACGATCTCGTAGGTCAGTTCGCAGCCCATGTTCAGGTTCTCCACGGTCAGGAACTCGTCGTTCGCGTGGAAGCCGGCGCGCTCCTGCTGGCTGAGGATGCACGGCGCGAAGCCGTAGGCGGGGATCCCCCGCGCACGCAGGAAGCGGTTGTCCGTGCCCCCCACCGTCATCGAGGGTGCCACGACGGCGCCCTCCACCGCCTCAGAGATCACCGCTTCGATCACGCGGTACAACTCGGTGTCCCACGGTGCGGAGACCGGCTCGTCGGCGTCGAGTTCCTCGTGGAAGGTGACCTCGACGGCGGGGTCGTCAACGCGAGCGATCACCTGCTGCCGCCAGTCCTCGCGCGACTGACCGGGCAGCAGCCGGCAGTCCACCACGGCGCTGCTCCGCGCCGGGATCACGTTCGCCTTGATGCCGCTGGCGATCATCGTCACGTTGAGCGTGTTCGTGAACATCGCCTGCAGCGGCGCGGAGCCACCCACCAGGCGAGCGATCTCCTCCGGCTGATCGCGAGGCGGCATTAGCCCCTCGGCGGACAGGCGATCCACCCACGCCTCCGTCTCCGGCGTGAAGGTGATCGGTCGTTCCCACTCCGCGAGGCGTTGCAGCGCGCGAGCGAGTCGCACCGCAGAGTTATGTTCGATGGGGTGCGGAATGCTGCCGTGGCCCGGGATGCCGATCGCTGTGAGCCGCAGCCAGCAGACCTGCTTCTCGCTGGTCGCGACGAAGAAGACCGGGCGCTCCGTGCCCTGGAACTCACTGGTCCCCGAGCCGCCCTCGTTCAGTTCGTACTCGACATCCTCGAGCAGCTCCGGGTGGTGGTCGCAGAGCCACGCCATCCCCTGCTTCCCCAGCGCCTCCTCATCCGGGACCGCGCAGAACACCAGGTCCCGGCGGAGCGGCAGATTCAGCCGCTTCACGAGCAGAAACGCGATCAACTGCATGATCGCGATGCCCTTCATGTCCACGGCACCGCGGCCATAGATGCGCCCACCAACCTCCAGCCCTTCGAACGCGGGTACCGTCCAGTAGGCGGGCTCCACCGGCACCACGTCCGTGTGGTTCGCCAGCATCAGCGCGCGCTTCGAGCCGTCACCGGGCAGCCGCGCGTACAAGATCTCCCGCCCCGGGGCCGTCTCGATGTACCGCGGTGTGATGCCCTCGGCCTCCAGCAGCGCGCCGAGGTAGCGCGCAGCGGGCGCCTCCTGCCCGGGCGGATTCGAGGAGTCGATGCGCAGGTAGCCACGCAGCAGCGCCAGCGCCTCGGGGTGCACCGTCTTCCAGTCGGGCACGCTGCCGCGTGTCGCGCCACGTCCGCCCATGGTGCCGGTCCCCTCCACGGCCGTCAGGCCGTCGCTCTGGCGTAGAGTATCGGCGCGTGCACAAGTCCCCTGACAGCACCGTCAGGGTAGAGAGCGGGCCCGGATGGCGACAGCATCGCAAGCACCGGGCGGGGCCATCGGCCCCACAGGCAGCGTGCTGAGCCTGCTCCGAGACCGGACGTACCGCTCCTACTGGCTCGCGAACTTCTTCTATTTCCTGGTGTTTGGCGCGCAGCGATTCGCGTTCGTCCTGTTCGTGCTCGAACTGACGGATCGAGCAGGCCTCGGCGGACTCGTGGGGTTCGCACTCGGGATTCCCGCGTTCTTCATCACCGTGCCGGCGGGCGTGTGGGCCGACCGCCTGGACCGCCGCAAGATGGTGGTGGTCTCCTGCCTGGCCGGATCGGTGCTGCTCGGCATCGTTGCCGTGCTCACGTTCGCCGAGGTCATCAACGCCACTATCGCCCTGATCGCAGCACTGGCCGTTGGCTTCGTGACGGCCAGCGTGCAGCCGCCGTTGACCGCGATCGTGCAGATGATCGTCCCGCCCGAACGCCTCGTGAGCGGCATCGTGCTGCGGACGATGGGCCAGAACCTGGCGCAGTTCGTGGGTGCGGTCGCCGGCGGTGTCGCCATCGCCACGCTGGACTACGGCGGGGCGTTCGCGGTGCAGTCCGCGCTCTACCTCGTCGCCACGCTCTTCCTGCTGGGCATGACGTTGCCGGCGAGGTCGCCCGCGCCCGCCGTGCGACCGCCGATGCGTACTGCCGCGCGCGAGGGTGCCGCGTTCGTCTTCAGCCGCCCGGCGCTGCGGGCGCTCGTGGTTTCCTCGATCATGACGGGGCTGTTCCAGCTGGGGCCGATCTTCGTGCTGGTGCCGGAGATCGCGCGGACCCTGCTGGAAGTGGACGCGGCGATGAACTCGCTGCTGCTCGCGTTTACCTCGATCGGCATGTTGATCATGTCGGCGTTCATGGCCACGCGCCGCAACCTGAACCGGAAGGGCTACTGGTTCCTGGTGAACCTGCTGGTCGCCGGCCCGGCGATCGTGGTGATGGGGCTCTCCGGCTGGTACCCGCTCACCGCCGTCGCGATGTTCGTGTGGGGCCTCAACGGCGGCGCACACATCAACCTGAACCAGGCGCTGATCCAGATCAACACCCCGGGCCCCATGATGGGCCGCGTGATGAGCATCTACATGCTCTCGATCGCGGGCCTCATCCCCCTCGGGTCGTTGCTCTCGGGCGTCACCGCCGAGGTCATCGGCGCGGACGGCGCGCTGATCCTGGCGGGCGTGATCTTCGGTGCCTACTCGGCCTGGGCGTTCATTCGTGAGCGCGAATTGCTCGCGCTGGACTAGCCGCCGCCACCGCCGCCCGCTGCCTCGGCGAACGCCACGCGGCGCTCCCGGAAGCGGCCGGTGCGGAGCAGCAGCCGCAACTCGGGCAGCCCGAGGATGGCGAGGCCGAAGATGGCCGTCCAGATGAGGCCGGGCACGATGAGCAGCGGCCGCACGCCGATGAAGTCCGCCCACGCCCCGAAGCCGAGGTTCACGAACGCCATGTGCCCCGCCGCGAGCATGATGAACGTCGCGATCACCCGCCCACGGATCCGGTCCGGGGTGATCTCCTGCACGAACGCCTGTGAGAGCGACATGTACGAGGCCTGCGTGGCCCCGGCCAGGGCCGCGCCGAGTACGGCACCCACGGGCCCGCTCGACAGGCCCATGACCACCATCGCAACGCCAGAACCCGCGCCAGTGATCAGCATTGCGCGGCCTTGGCCTGCAGACGTGCGGATACGAGAGATCATCACCGTCCCGACGACCGCACCGGCACCCAGGCCCATCAGGATCGCGCTATAGGTGCGCGCGCCGCCGCCGACATCCGCCGACAGGCCGGGCATCATCGAGTCGAACGCCATCGTCAGCGCGCAGTGCAGCACCACGAGCGTGATCACCAGCGCCAGCCTCGGGTCACGGCCGATGTACTCCATACCCTCGGCGATATCGCCGAAGATGCCGGCGGTCAGACTGCTGCCCTCCGCGCGCGGCGTCGGGCGGTAGCGAATCATCCAGAGCGCCGCCGTGCCGGCCGCCATCAGGACGGCGGAGAGCAGGAACACCGGCCCTGGCCCGAGTGCCGCGAGGATCACACCGCCCAGCAACGGCCCGATCACGCGTGTGCCGTGGACAGAGATGCCCTGCAGCGCGATCGCGTTCAGCAGGTGCTCGGGTGGCACCAGGCTGGGGATCATCGAGTTCGCCGAGGGCTGCTGTACCGCCCGGGCAATCCCGCCGAGCAGCGAGAAGATCACGACCTGCCAGACCTCGACAACGCCGGCGATCGTGACGATCGCGAGCCCCACGGTGCCGAACAGGCTGATATACGCCGCCCAGATCGAGAGCAGCCGGCGATCCATGCGGTCGGCGAGTGCGCCCGCAATCGGCGAGGCGAAGACGAACGGTGCCATTCCGGCGAACGTGACCACGCCCACCGCCGCGGATGAGCCCGTAATTTCGAAGACGAGCCACCCGCGCGCCAGTAGCAGCGCCCAGTTTGCCCCCGCCGCGAACACGGAGTTCACGAACAGCAGCGTGTAGTCGCGCGAGGCGAGCGACGGGAACTGCCGTACGAGGAACCCGGTGCGAGGTGTGTCCGTGGTCATGCCCGCGAGTTTACGCCTGCAATCGCGCAGCCGCCCCGGCCAATCTCGAATCGCCCCGTTAGCGGCGAATGCTCAGGCCGGCCTCGGTGTCCGGGTCGACGACCACGGCGGTCTCGCCACGGAGCCACTCCAGGATGTCGTCACCCACCAGTTCGCGCCGCCAGCCGCTGAGCAGCGGCAGGTCTGGCTCGGACGAGTGGTCGCCCACGAGCCACCACGCGATCACGTCGTCGATCTCACGGCGCGTGGCGACGAAGCGCGAGGCGATTGAGGCCTCCCGGCAGCGCGCCTGCACGATGCCGCTCAACACGGCCGGCCATGACTGGCCCCGGTTCGGCAGGCGCGGCGGGGGCGCCTCGGTGTCGGGCGGGTTGTCCATGCCGCGTCGGGCCGCAGCGATGATCGCCTCGCCGTAACGCTGCGCGGTGCCCTCGCCCAGGCCTCGGACCGCGCGCAGTTCGTCCACGCTGTCCGGGGGGCGGCGGGCGATCTCCAGCATCGTGCGGTCGTTGACGAGCCACGAGGGCGGCCGGTTCGCACGGAGCGATTCCTCCTCACGCCAGGCCGCCAGCGCACGCAGCGCACCCTGGCTGCGAGGTCGCAGGGCATTCCAGCCGCGCACCCGACGGTACATCTCCTCCGGCGGGACGCGTTCCGCCCAGGTCTCCGCCAGGCGGTCGCACTCCTCCATCACCCAGTCCAGGCGCCCACGCGTCCGGAGGTCACCCTGCAACTGTCGCCATGCCTCCGGGAGGTAGCGCACATCATCGAGCGCGTACCGGATCTGTTCGTCCGAGAGCGGGCGTCGGGACCACTCGGTGAACTGGGCGCCCTTGTCCAGCCGGATGCCGGAGGTGTGCTCGATCAGCGCGCCGTACCCGATCTGGTCGCCCAGGCCCAGGAACGCGGCGCCGATCTGCGTGTCCACCACGTTCCGCCCTCGGACGTGAAACGCAGCGCCGATGAGTGCCAGGTCCGCCTGCGCCGAGTGGATCACCGTGGTCACCGAGGGGTCACCGACGAGCGTCACCACGGGCCGCGCGTCCACGCTCAGCGGGTCAATCGCGGCGACCTTCGGCATGCTCGGATCGCCCCACCCGACCTGCACCAGCGAGAGTTCCGCCAGGTAGCGGCCCTCCGTCATGAACTCCAGGTCGAGCGAGAACGAGCCGGCGCGCGCAATCTCCCCGGCGATCGAAGCGACCTCGTCGGGGTCACTGATCAGGGGCGGCGCGGGGTCAGTGGTGGTCATTCTGCGAACGATAACACGCGCCGTCGGACAGCCTCCCGACCCCTCGACGCGCACGCGGAGGCGCTACAGTGTGCCGGTTCGGGGCCGCTGCGCCGTATGAAGGGATGTCCGATGAACCCGCTGGACTTCATCTCTCGCCTGTTTCGCGGTGGCGACGTGAAGAAGAACGCGAAGGCGCTCGCCAAGCAAGAGGCGCAGAAGCGCTCCAGCCAGGGGATCAACAAGACGCTGAAATAGCACCTTCGGGTCGACGCCACCCCGCCGGGTGGCTATCCTCCGCCCACTATGACGAACTCACCTGCCGCCGAGCCGATCCGCATCACGGTCGTCTCAGACTTCATCTGACCGTGGTGCTACGTCGGCCTCGTGGAGGTCGAACGGCTCGCCCGCGAATGGGACGTGGTGCTGGACTGGGCACCGTTCTTCCTGGATCCCTCGATCCCGCCGGAGGGCCGCACGCGCACCCCTCAGACCACCGCGGACACCCCGAAGTCTGCGCTGGAGGAGCGTGGCGAGCGCCTGAACATCGAGTTCCGGCGCGGCCGCACGTTCACACCCAACACCCACCTGGCGCTGGAGGCGGCCTACTGGTCGCGTGAGACCTCTACCTCCGAACAGGATGTCGAGTTCCACTACGCGCTCTACCGCGCGTTCTTCACGGAGCACCGTGACCTCTCGAACATCGATGTGCTGGTGGAACTCGCCACAAGCGTGAACCTGAACGCGGACGACCTGCGCGATGCGCTGACGACCGGCCGCTACCGCGCCGTGGTGGACCAGGGCATCGAGCACTCGTACGCCATCGGCGTCTCGGCGATCCCTACGTTCATCATCAACGACCAGTACGCCATCGTCGGTGCGCAGGAGTACGACGTGCTGGAGCGGGTGATGGCGAAACTCGGCGGGCGGAAGCGCGATGGCTCCCCGGGGCCGTCCGCGGACTCGATCGAGTTCCAGTAGCCGGCTGCGCGCTGACCTGATCCGGTAGGATGCCGCGATGGCCGCACCTGCCTTCGGGCTGAACCGTTTCGACTTCGCCACTCCGGATCGCTTCGCGCAGGACGTCGCGCGGGCGGAGGCGCTGGGGTGGGACTACGCCTTCATCCCTGACTCACAACTGAGGCGGCATGACACCTATGTCATGCTCGCCTTCGCGGCGACGCAGACGAGCACGATCCGCCTCGGGCCGCTGCTCACGAACCC
>JAQCKI010000147.1 GCA_027592645.1 Chloroflexota bacterium
GGGTGGGCCGAGGCCAGAGCCGCCGCGACAGCGGCGTCCACCGCCTCCGCATGGTTCGGAGAGGCCTCAGCCGCAGGCATCCTGCACGGCGCGCACCATCTCCTCCGTCCGCACCGCGACCACGTACGGGTCGTGGAGGCCGTTGGTGAGGTAGGCAACAGCGAGGCCCCGCGCGGGGTCGGTGTAGGCGATCGCGCACTGCTGCCCGCTGTGGCCGAAGACACCATCCTCGTCGAAGGGCGCACCGCCGAGGGCGTGCCCGACCAGGAATCCCAGGCCGAAGGCGGACGGCAGCGTGGTCACCCGGTCAGCCTCGGTGGAGACGTGGAGCCGCGTCGCCTCCGCCACCGTCTCGGACGACAGCACACGCGCGCCGTCCAGCGCGCCACCCTGCTCCAACATCGCGTAGAACCGCGCGAGTGCGTCCGCGGTGCCGATGCCGTTCGCCGCTGGCAACTGGCCACGCAGTACCTCCGGCATTCGGAAGCGCGCGACGATCCCGCTGGTACGGCGCTCCGCTCCCTCGGGGTCGAGCAGCGTCATCTCTGACATCGCCTCCGGCAGCACGACCCGTGCGAGGTCGGCATCGGTCGCCGCGCCGAGCGAGGCGTGCATGCCGAGCGGCGCGCAGATCTCGTCGCGGATGAAGTCGCGAGGCAGGCGGCCGTCGACGCGTCGGATCACCTCCCCGAGCGCGAAGCCATAGGTCACTGGGTGGTAGCCCACGTCGGTGCCCGGCTCCCACTGCGCCGTGAGACCGGCCGTGGCGGCGGCGACGGCGTCCCAGTCCTCCATCCGATGCCAATCGAAGTCGGGCGAGAGCACCGGGAACCCGCCTCGGTGCGTCAGGACGTGGCGCAGCGTCACGGACGCCTTGCCGCCCTGCGCGAACTCCGGCCACACGTCCGCGATTGGCGCATCGAGGTCCACGAGGCCGCGCTCAGCCAGCACATGCACGGCAACGGCGGTCAGCGGCTTCGTCGCGGAGAACCACAGCATCCAGCGCTCGGCGTCGCCCACACCCTCGCCGGCGCCGAGCCGGAGATCCAGCGCGCGAACGCCATCACGATAGACAGCGACCTGCGCGCCGGTGTGCCACCCGTTCGAGAGGTGCTCGCGGGCGAGCGCCTCGATGCGGGCGATGCCCTCGGCGGTGAGCGTGCGCGGCATGAGGCGCTCCGAGCCGGCCCCTACGCCTTCAGGTGTTGCGCGACGAACCAGCGGCCGGCCATCCGGCCCTCCAGCGGCATCTCGCCGTGCGCACCCGGGTGCGCGTGCAGGCGTTTGTCCGGCGACGCGATCAGGTCATACAGCGCAAGTGCGCTCTCGCGTGGGAAACGCTCGTCGTCCCACTGGATCAGGTAGATCACCGGGATGGTGATTTTCTTCGCGGCCTCCGCCAGCACCTCACCCGCGTTACCTCGATCCGGTGTGTCGCCGCGGGTACCGCAGAGGCCCAGCGCGGCCACCTTGAACCGTGGCTCGGCGGCGACGTGCGGGATGCCGATCAGCGACCCCATGGACATGCCTGACCAGCCGACCCGTGCCGGGTCGAACCAGCCGAGGCCGAGCAACGCATCGAGGACCAGTTTCCAGTCGGCGGTGGCGTTGGCCGTCATGACCCGCGCGTCCTTCCAGAGCGCGTAGTACTCCGGGGTACGGCCCTGCACGCCGCCTCGCTCGCCGTGTCCCGGCGCATCGATGGCGACGGCGGTGATGCCGTGCTCCAGCACGAAGCCCTGGCCGGTCGGTAGAACCGTGGGGGCGCGCTTATGCGCACCCCCGCCATGGCCGATCAGCACCAACGGCGAACCGGCAGGAATCGTCGGCGGCGACCACATGATCCCGGTGATCACATCGCGCGCGCCCTGCACGGTGAAGCCGCGCTCCAGGACGCCGTTCTCGGTGACGCCCTCGTCGCGCCAGGTCAGTTCGCCCACGTTCGCCATCAGACGCCTCCAGTACCGCAGATCACTCGGCGATGCTTAGCACAATCTTGCCGAAGTTGGCATTGGACTCCATCAGTTCGTGCGCCGCGGCGACCTCCTCCAGCGGGAAGACGCGGTCGATGACCGGCTGCACGGTCTCGTTGGCCAGCAGCGGCAGGACGCGACGGTTGAACGCCTGGATCAGCGTCGCCTTCTCCTCCAGCGGCCGGCCGCGGAGCAGCGTGCCGCGGACGCTGGCCCGCTTCTGCGAGAGCGCGCCGATTTCCATGTTCTCCACCCGCCCACCGCCCATGCTGCCGACGATCACCATGCGCCCCTTGAGGGCGATGCTCGCTAAGTTCTGGTGCCAGTACGGCGCACCGATCACATCGAGGATGACGTCCACGCCTCGGCCGTCCGTGCGCTCCTTGATCACCTCTGCGAAGTCCTGCTCCTTGTAGTTGATGCCCACGTGGAGCCCGAGTTCGGCCGCGCGCTCCAGCTTGTCCTGTGAGCCGGCCGTGCCGAAGACGCGGCAACCCTGCGCGGCCGCCAACTGGATCGCAGCGGTGCCGACACCGGAGCCGGCGGCGTGGATCAGCACGCTCTCGCCCATCACTAGGTCGCACTGGAGGTGGAGCGCGTCGAAGGCGGTCAGAAACACCTCCGGGATGCCCGCCGCCTGCTCCAGCGTCAGGTTCGGCGGCACCGGCATCAGCATCCGCTCGTGCACCGCCACCCTCGAGGCGTACCCCTCGCCGCCGAGCAGCGCCATCACACGGTCGCCCGGCTTCCAGCCCGTGACACGCGCACCCACCGACTCCACGATGCCGGCCATCTCCAGCCCGGGGATGTCGTTCCGGGTGCCGGGCGGGCCGTTGTAGCGGCCCCGACGTTGCAGTAGGTCGGCGCGATTGAGGGCGCTCGCGCGCACGGCGACCAGCACCTCGTCCGGCCCCGGCACGGGATCCGGCACCTCCTGGATCGCGAAGACCTCGGGTCCACCGGGTTGGGTGATCACGGCTGCGCGCATGGGGTTCCTTCCGAGCGGTCGACCTGCCGCTGACGGCAGCGATGCTAACACCCGCGCCGGGGCACACTCCCCCGTCCGGCGGTGCGGCGGTACGCTCGCCACCATCGAGGAGCGCGCATCATGACCACCGACTCTCACCCCCAGATCGTGCTCGTCACGGGCG
>JAQCKI010000034.1 GCA_027592645.1 Chloroflexota bacterium
CCCGCGCACGCCGGTGGAGAGTTCTTCATCGAGTGGAATCGCAGAGCCGATGGTGATCTTCACTTCCTCGGCGGTGCGCTCCCCGATCACCAGGTTGTGGCGGCGCTTGATGTACTGCGCAATCGCATCATCCAGCCGGTCGCCAGCGATACGGACCGACTCGCTCGCGACGATGCCGAACAGCGAGATCACCGCGGCCTCGGTGCGGCCACCACCGATATCGATCACCATGTGTCCGCGAGGGCTGCCGACGGGGATCTCCGCGCCGATTGCGGCGGCCAGCGGTTCCGGGATCAGGTGCGCGGGGCGCCGCGCGCCGGCCGCTTCCGCGGCATCGCGCACGGCACGCTGCTCCACGCCGGTCACGCCGACCGGCACGCAGATCATCACCTCGGGCCGCACGATGTTGAAGCGCCCCACCACGCGGGCAATGAAGTAGCGCAGCATGGCTTCGGTGATCAGGTAGTCCGCGATGACCCCATCACGCATCGGCCGGATCACCTGGATCGAGCCGGGGTGCCGGCCGATCATCGCGCGCGCCTCGTTGCCGACGGCGACCACGGTGTTGTCGCGCTCCGCGATGGCGACCACGGCGGGCTCGTCGAGCACCACGCCGCGGCCCTGCTCGCTCACCAGAACGTTCGCGGTGCCGAGATCGATGCCGATGCGCTTACTGAACATGCGCGGCGCGCTGCTCCGACTGTGGATAACTCTTGGGACCGCCCGGGGCCGGCGGAGCGTAGCGCCTGCGTCTAGAACTCGCACGTTCACGCACGTCCGTGATGGCGCGCAAGGTCACGCCATCTCGACGAACGAGTCGAACCACTGCTCCTGGAAGTGCGTCGCCTCGCGGATGTCGTCCGTAGACCACGTCCCGGACACTGCCGCCACCAGCTTGTCTTCCACGTCGTCCCGACGCCGGATGACCGCGATTACCGTGGCCTCGACCGCATCGACGGGCGAGTCTGCGCCGAGGACGTAGACATCGTCGGATGGCCGTCGGGTGCCATCGTGCCGGGCACGAAGCCGTAGTTCACCTCGTAGATGAGATCCGGCTCGCGCGGGTGGCGGCTGCCGAGGGGGCGATCGATCGCAACGGGAACCAGCCGTCCGGCCCAGTCGGCCAGTCGCAGGCCGGGATCCACGCCCTCAGACCCGCCGGATCTCCGCACCCAGCGCGGTGAGGCGTGCCTGCAGGTCGGCATAGCCGCGATCGAGGTGGCCGATGTCCTGGATCACCGTCTCGCCCTCGGCGGCGAGGGCTGCGACGACCACGGCGGCACCGGCGCGGATGTCCAGCGCCCGCACGGTGGAACCGGAGAGCGCGCTGGGGCCTTCGATGATCACCGAGTCGCCGCCGATGATGATCCGCGCGCCGAGTTTGCGGAGTTCGTTCACGTACAACGTGCGGTTGTCATAGACGCGTTCGTGCACCAGCGAGACGCCGGCTGCCTGCGTCAGCGCGGCCGCCATCGGCGGGTGCAGGTCAGTGGCGAAGCCGGGATATGGCACGGCCTGCACCTGCGTGGCCTGTAGTACGCGATCCGCCACCGCGCGGATGCCGCCGGAGGCGTCCTCGGTGACGGTGACCCCCATCTCCCGCATCTTGGCGGTCAGACTGTCGAGGTGGTGCGGGATCGCGTTCGTGACCCGCACGTCGCCATGAGTGGCGCAGCCGGCGAGCAAGTAGGTTCCCGCTTCCAGGCGGTCAGGGATGATGCTGAAGTCCGCGCCGTGGAGCGTCGGGACGCCCTCGATCTCGATGGTGGGTGTGCCCTGGCCGCGAATCCGCGCGCCCATCGCCACGAGCATATCTGCGGCCATCTCCACCTCTGGCTCCGGGGCCGCGTTGACGATCGTCGTGACACCCTCGGCCAGTACGGCAGCGAACATCACGTTCACCGTGCCCAGCACGCTCGGGTAGTCGAAGAACACCCGGCCACCGCGCAGGCGCGCCGCCTGCACGTGGAACGATGAGCCCCGTCGCTGGACGGTGGCACCGAGCGCACGGAACCCGACGAAGTGGACGTCGAGCGGCCTCGAACCGATCACGTCGCCGCCGGGGGGCGGGCACTCCGCCTCGCGCGCGCGGCCCAATAGCGCGCCCATCACCAGGAACGAAGCGCGCAGCTTCGTCACCAGTTCAGCGGGCGGGACGACCGACGTGATCTCCGGCGTGTGGAAGTGGATCGTCTCGCCGTCCGCCTCCACTTCAACGTGGGTGCCGACGGCGCGCAGGATCTCGGCCATCTCGTGGATGTCCGCGATGCGCGGGACGTTGCGGAGCGTGATCGGATCGGCGGTGAGCAGCACCGCTGCGACGGCGTAGAGCGCCGCGTTCTTGGAGCCGGAAACGGTGACATCACCGCGGAGCGGGCGGCCTCCCTGGATCAGGAACCGTTCCGGCATGCTGCCTCCCGAAGGTGCTCACGACCCCGAGACGCAGCATAGACCGGGCCCTGCAGGGACGCGAGCCGAATCCTCATGCGAATCGATCACGAAGGCCCCGGCAGTGCCGGGGCCTCTGTGTCGTTCCACAGGTGCTGAATCGCTAGCGCTGCTGCGTGGGCACTCCGGTACCGCCGCGGCGGCGACGCGCGACCTTGATGCGGGCGAGCGACCGCTGGAGCGCGAGTTGCGCACGCAGTACGTCCACGCCGCCGTGCAGATCCGTGTCGCGGCCCTGGAGGCGCTGCTCTGCGCGGGCCCGTGCCGCCTCGGCGCGTTCGAGGTCGATCGCATCGACGGACTCGGCGCCGTCGGCCAGCACGCTGACCACGTTGTTGATCACCTGGAAGAAGCCGCCATGGATGACGATGGCCTCCGCCTGGTCGCCTTCGTAGACGACCATCTCACCGATGGCGAGGCTGGACATCAGCGCGGCGTGGCCGGGGAGCACGGTGATCTGACCCTCCGCCGCGGGCACCACGATCTTGGAGACGTTGGAACGCTCCATGATCGTGCGCTGCGCCGTGACGATGCTGAGCTTCAGCGGCATCTCACACTCCTACCGGTCACACGCCCCCGAGGCGGCTAGTTGCCCTCGGTGGCCATCCGCGCGGCCTTCTCGACGGCCATGTCGATGTTGCCGACCATGTAGAACGCCTGCTCCGGCAGCGCGTCGTGCTTGCCTTCCAGGATCTCCTTGAAGCCGCGCACTGTCTCCGCAATCGGAACGTACTGGCCGGGCGTACCGGTGAACTGCTCCGCGACGAACATCGGCTGAGACAGGAAGCGGTCCATGCGACGCGCGCGCGCCACGATGCGCTTGTCCTCGTCCGACAGCTCCTCGACGCCCAGGATGGCGATGATGTCCTGCAGGTCCTTGTAGCGCTGGAGCGTCCGGACGACGCCGCTGGCGACGTCGTAGTGCTCCTGGCCCACGACCAGCGGGTCCAGCACGCGGCTGTTGGAGGTCAGCGGGGAGATGGCCGGGAACAGGCCCTGCTCCACGCGGCCGCGGTCCAGCGTCACGGTGGCGTCCAGGTGGCCGAAGGTGGTGGCCACACCGGGGTCGGTGTAGTCGTCCGCGGGCACGTAGATCGCCTGGAAGGAGGTGATGGAGCCCTTCTTGGTGGAGGTGATCCGCTCTTCCAGCACACCCACCTCAGAGGCCAGCGTCGGCTGGTAACCCACGGCGGAGGGCATGCGGCCGAGGAGGGCGGACACTTCCATACCGGCCAGGGTGTAGCGGTAGATGTTGTCGATGAACAGGAGGACGTCGCGGCCCTCCACGTCACGGAAGTACTCGGCCATGGTGAGGCCGGTCAGGGCGATACGGAGGCGCACGCCGGGCGGCTCGTTCATCTGGCCGTAGACCAAGGCGGTCTTGTCCAGCACGCCGTTCTCACGCATCTCGTGCCAGAGGTCGTTGCCCTCGCGCGAGCGCTCACCCACGCCGGCGAAGACGGAGAGGCCGCCGTGCTCGGTCGCCAGGTTACGGATCAGCTCGGTGTTGGTGACGGTCTTGCCGGTGCCGGCGCCGCCGAACAGGCCGACCTTACCGCCTCGGGCCAGGGGGGCGACGAGGTCGATGACCTTCACGCCCGTCTCCAGCATCTGCGCGGTCGGCTCCTGGTCCGCGTAGGACGGGGCCGGGCGGTGGATGGCCCACCGCTCCTGGTCAGACGGAATCGCCTCACCGGGGTCGAGCGCTTCGCCCAGCACGTTGAAGATACGGCCCAGCGTCTTGGGGCCGACCGGCACGGTAATGGGGGCACCGGTGTCTTCCACCGTGGAGCCGCGGGCCAGGCCGTCCGTGGAGTCCAGCGCCAGCGCGCGGACCCAGTTGTTGCCCAGGTGCTGCTGCACCTCCGCAACCAGGCGCTTCCCGTTCATGTCGATGTTCACGGCGTTGTAGATGCCCGGCAGATCCCCGCTGGGGAACTCCAGGTCGACCACGGTGCCAATGACCTGTCGCACGATTCCGCTTGCCATCTCAGCCTCCCGCCTTGCCGGCGTTGTTGTCCGAAGTCCGTTAACCCTCGAGCGCGGCCACACCGCCGACGATGTCGAGGAGTTCGCCAGTGATGCCTTCCTGGCGTGCCTTGTTGTAGGCGAGCGTCAGGTCACTGACCATTTCATTCGCCGCGTCCGTTGCCTGGCGCATGGCGACCATGCGGGCAGACTGCTCGGAGGCACGAGCCTCCAGCACGGCCGCGTAGATCTGCATTTCCACGAAGCGGGGGAGCAGCGTTGCGAGCAGCTCCTCCGGCGACGGCTCGAAGATGAAGTCGACCGGCTTCGCTTCGGTGCCCGCGGGTGGCAGCACCGGCAGGATCTGGATGATCGTCGGCCGCTGCACCGCGGCGTTCACGAAGCGCTGATAACCGACCATCACCTGATCCACCTTGCCGGCGATGAAGTCGTCCATCACCAGTCGGGCGATCGGCCGCACGTCCGAGAAGTCCGGGAAGTCGCCCAGTTCGCCGAACTCGGCGGCAATGTCGAAACCGGACCGGCGGAAGAAGTCGCGACCCTTGCGGCCGGCCGGGATCACCGTGACGCGCTCTACGTGCGGCTGGTGCTCCAGGAGCAGGCCGGCACCGGCGCGGTTCATGTTGGAGTTCAGGCCGCCGGCCAGGCCGCGGTCCGCGCTGATGTGGATGTACGCCAGGTTCTTGACCTCGCGCCGCTCCAGTAGCGGGTGCAACGGGCCGCCATCGCCACCGGCGGTGAACGAGGCCAGTTGCGACAGGACGGCGTTCATCTGCTCCGCGTACGGACGCGAAGCGACGGCACGCTCCTGCGCGCGGCGCATCTTGGAGGCGGCCACGAGCTCCATCGCTCGCGTCACCTTCGAGGTGCTGCTGACCGACCTGATGCGGTCGCGGATCGCTCGAACGCCGCCGCCACCCGCCATCCCGTGTCTCCCTACGTCCCGAGGCCGTAGCCGCGGGTGCCTTGCTGATCCGCTCGCTGCCTTAGTAGGCGACGGAGCCCTTGAAGTCGGTGATCGCGGCCTTCAGCCGCTCCTCGTTGTCTGCGGTGAGGTCGCCGGAGTCGGTGATTGTCTTCAGCAGATCGCCACTGCCCGCGCCCATGAACTCGTGGAAGGCACGCTCAAAGTCCGTGACCTTCTCCACCGGCACGTCGTCCAGGAAGCCGCCGACGCCTGCGTACAGGATCGAGACCTGCTGACCCAGGGTCAGCGGCTGGTACTGCGGCTGCTTCAGCAGTTCCGTCAGGCGCGCGCCACGGTTCAACTGGCGCCGCGTGGCGGCGTCCAGGTCGTCCGTACCGAACTGCGCGAAGGCCTGGAGTTCGCGGTACTGCGAGAGGTCCAGGCGCAACGTGCCGGCCACCTTCTTCATCGCGCGGGTCTGAGCGGAACCGCCCACGCGGGACACCGAGATGCCCGGGTTGGTGGCCGGGCGGACACCGGAGTTGAAGAGGTCCAGTTCCAGGAAGATCTGACCGTCCGTGATCGAGATCACGTTCGTCGGGATGTACGCCGAAACGTCACCGGCCTGCGTCTCAATGACGGGCAGCGCGGTCACGGAGCCACCACCGAGTTCTGCCGTCACGCGCGCGGCGCGCTCCAACAGGCGGGAGTGCAGGTAGAAGACATCGCCCGGGTACGCCTCGCGGCCCGGAGGGCGGCGGAGCAGCAGCGACACCTCGCGGTAGGCCCACGCGTGCTTCGTCAGGTCGTCGTAGATGACCAGCACGTCGCGGCCCTTGGCCATGAAGTACTCGGCCATGGCGGCACCGGCGTACGGGGCCAGGTACTGGAGGGCGGCAGACTCGGAAGCGGAAGCCGAGACCACGATGGTGTGGTTCATGGCGCCGTACTGATCGAGGATCGCGACGTTCTGCGCGACCTTCGCTTCCTTCTGGCCGATCGCGACGTAGATGCAGATCACGTCGCTGTGCTTCTGGTTGATGATCGCGTCGATGCCGATGGCGGTCTTGCCGATCGAGCGGTCACCGATGATCAGTTCGCGCTGACCGCGGCCCAGCGGGATCATGGCGTCGATCGCCTTGATGCCGGTCTGGAGCGGCTGGTTCACGCTGACACGGGAGACCACGTCCGGGGCGATCTTCTCCAGCGGGTAGGTCTCCGCGGCGTTGATCGGGCCCTTGCCATCGATCGGGTCGCCGAGGGGGTTCACGACGCGGCCGATGAGCACCTCGCCGACGGGGACGGAGGCGACCTGGCCGGTGGTGCGGACTTCCACACCTTCCCGCACCCGCGTGAAGTCGCCCATGATGATGGCGCCGACGGTCTCCTCTTCGAGGTTCAGCGCCAAGCCACGGACGGGACGGCCGGTAGCATCTGTGACGTTGAACTCGATGAGTTCAGACGCCTGGCACTGGCCGATGCCGTGGATCCGGGCGATGCCGTCTCCCGTCTCGATCACCGTGCCGACGTTCGCAGACGCCGCCGTCGTGTCGAAGTTCTCGATCTGCTCCCGCAGGATGGATGCGATCTCTTCTGCTCGTACGGCCATCGCTCTACCTCAGTGTTCTCTCGCCGCGCGTGCGGCGTATCCGTTCTTCGTCCGCAGCCCCTTACGAGGCTACACGCTCCAGTTGCGAGCGCAGGCTGCGAAGCCGCGCGCGCGTTGAGCCATCCAGCATCTGGTCACCGACGCGCAGGACCATGCCGCCCAGGATGGACGGATCCGTCTGCGCCTCCAGTACCACCTGCCGGCCGGTGCTCTGCTCCAGGCGCTGCTGCACCTGGCCCAGCCGCTCCTGATCCAGCGCCACGGCGGTGGTCACCACCGCCCGCAGGATTCCCCGCTCCTCGTCCACCATCTCGCGGAAGTAGTCCGCGATCGATGGCCCAAGCGAAAGCCGGGACTTCCGCCGGAGCAGGCGGAAGAGGTTCAGTTGATTCGGCGTGATGGCCGGCATGACCCGGCGGACAATGGTGGCGAACTTCTCGTCCGTCATCCCGTCCGCCTGGAGCGCATCCACGCTGCGGGGCGCGGCAGTCAGTGCCGCCAACGCCTCCAGCGCTTCACGCCAACTGTCCATCGCCTGCTCGTCGCGGGCGATCGACATCACCGCGAGCGCGTAGCGGCGACCTGCGACGTCACGCGTTCCGGCCATCTAGTTGCGCCCGTCCCGGCCGAAGGTGGTGTCCACCAGGACCTCATCGATCAGCCGCTGGTGCGTGGCCGCGTCAATCGACTGGCCGACCACCCGCTCCGCCGCGCGGACGGTGAGGTCAGCGAACTCGGCGCGGAGCGCCTGGATGGCCTGCTGCCGCTCCGCATCGATCTCCTGACGCGCACGCGTCACGATCTGCTCGGAGTCGCGGCGGGCCTGTGCTTCCAGCTCGGCGCCCAGGCGAGTGGCCGTGTCCTGCGCGCGCGCGACGATGTCACGCGATTCCGCACGGGCCGTCTCCAGGATGCGGCGGGACTCTTCCTGGCTGGACTCGGCGGCGTGTGCCGCCTGCTCCGAAGCCTGGAGGCCTTCCTCGATCCGCTGCCGGCGCTCATCCAGTACGCGCAGGAAAGGCTTCCAGAGGAAGATCCTGAGCGCGACGAGGATGATCGTGAAGTTGACCAGCTGGGACACCAGTCCCGGCAGGTTCAGGCCCAGCTTGGCAATGCCCTCGACCTCTTCGGCCGCGGACGCGGCCAGCGGCAGTGCCGCCACGGCCACACCGACAGCCATGGCTGCGATGCGGCGGCGTCCGGCCGCAGTCCAACGCCGAGGCGAGTGCGTCAGCATCTTCACTGGTTGGCTCCTCGCTGGGATGAGCGGGTGAGACGCGCGGTGGGCAACTTGCCTGCCCGCGCGTCCCACGTCATCCGCGGTAGTTCCTTGCGATCGACCTAGAAGACGAAGCCGATCAGGATGGCCACAACCAGGGCGTAGATGCCGATGGCCTCGGCGAACGCGACGGTCAGGATCATCGGGGTCTGAACGGAGCCAGCGGCCTCCGGGTTACGGCCGACGGCCTGCACGGCGTTGGCGCCGATCATGCCGATGCCGATGCCTGGGCCGATGGAGCCGATGCCCATGGCCAGCGCCGCAGCCAGGTACTTCATGCTGTTCGCCGAGAACTCGTTGTCGGCGGCAGCTTCCTGCGCGCCGGCGACACTGCTGAACAGCAGGAACAGCGCCCCGGTGATGGCCGTAACGACCAACGAACGACGTGCAACCTTCATGTACTGAACCTCCCGCGGACTGACCCGGCGGCGCCGGGAATACTCACGTGTCGTTGATGCGAGCCCCAGTTGCGACGCTAGTGCGCCGCCTGGTGCGCGTCTCCATGCTCATCGTCGTGGTCTTCGCCGTGGTGCGAGATGACAGCCATCATCGCGAACACCAGCGTGAGGACCGCGAACACAAACGCCTGAATGGTGCCGACGAAGATCTCCAGGCCGTAGAACGGCAGGATCAGGACGAACGGTATGAGGAAGGTCATCATCAGCATCAGCACGCTACCCGCGAAGATGTTGCCGAAGAGACGGAAGGTGAACGACACCATGCGCGAGAGCTCGGACACCAGTTCCAAGAGCCCCACGAAGATGTCGATCAGCCCCATCGGGCCACGCTTGATGGCACCAAAGGCAAAGAACTTGCCGAGGTAGGCGAAGCCGAGCGACTGCAGGCCCCAGAACTCCACGAATAGGAACGAGACCAGCGCGATCGCCAGCGGCGCAGTGATGTCGGTGTTGACCGGGCGGAACGCGCCGCGGACACCTCCGGAGAAGGTGGTGCCGTCCGGCGACACGACGTAGTCGCCTTCCGCCAGGTGCAGGCTCTCTGCGGTCACCGCGGGGAGGATCGGCAGTTCGCCGGCCTTGGTGTCCACGTGATCGGGCGTGAAGGGGATGTACGCGACCGTGCCCAGCAGCGGCACCTCGGTCTGCTTCATCACCGGCTGCTGGTAGCCATAGTCCGGAATCGCCAGGCCCACGCTCTTCACGCCGGGCAGCAGGGCCATCCAGTTGGAGACCAGGATGTAGAAGAAGATCGTGGCGACCAGTGGGAAGAACCGCTTGGTGTTCTGCTCGCCGGCCACGGAGGCGCAGATGCTGAAGAACGCGCTGAGGAGTGCCTCCACGAAGCCGGAGAAGCCGCGCGGCACCAGGCCCATGCGCGGCCCGGCCGTGAAGGCCACGATGAGCAGCACGAGCATCGCGGCCCATGCACTGGTCAGGGTGTTGGTGACCTGGAATCCACCGATGTCGAACAGGTGATCCGGGGGAACGGTGATGTAGGGGGCGGCGCCGCCAACGAACAGGAAGCCGGAGATCGTCAGCGCGATGAAGCCGACAGCGATCAGCGCTTTCATTACCGCCCCTTCCGCCGACGTTGCCGTTCCACCCGCTCGATCACGTCCTTCAGTCGCCGGTAGGCGTCATAGAACCCGATCGCCAGCCCCAGCACCAGGAATACCAGTGTGAGTGCCGGCCGCGTATCGAAGCGCCCGTCCAGATAGTTCCCGAGCCAAGCCCCGCCCACGATCCAGAAGGCGAGCGAGAGCCCGAGGCCAAGCAGTCCGAACGCAGGTGAATTCATCATGGCCCGCCTGCGCAACCTTGAAGTGCGGGCCGCGAGGAACCCTATCACCCCGAGATCGGTGGATCAACCGGTTTGTGAGCAAGCGCACGAACGACGCCACCGAGGCCGGTGGCGGGGTGCTCAGTCCTCTGTCTTGCCGAGGTTGTCCAGGTCCAGCCCGGCGACGAAATCGCGGAACACCGCGAGTTTCTCCAGCTCTTCCTGGGTTGGTGGAACGGGCGCCGCGCCCTCTTCCTCCGCCTCGCCATCCTCGTCCAGCACCACACCGGCGCGCTCCATCACGTCATCGGTGACGAAGATCGGGACGCCGGCGCGGACGGCGAGAGCGATGGCGTCCGAGGGGCGCGAGTCCACGGTCAGGTCTTCGCCGGAGTGATCCAGGTGGATCGTCGCGAAGAACGTGTCCTCGCGCAGGTCGGTGACCTCCACGGAGGTCACGCTGGCACCCAGATCCTGGATCATGGTGAGCATCAAGTCATGTGACTGGGGGCGCGGCACCTGCACGTCCTGCAGGCGCAAGGCGATCGCGTCCGCAACGTCCGCACCCACCCAGATGGTGAGGTAGCGGTCGGCTTCCTTTTCCTTCAGCACCACCACCCGGCGGTAGTGCCGCAGGCCTACGCGGATGGAATCGATGATCAGTTCCCGCACCGGGTCCCCCCAGGGCCCCGCAGCATGCGGGGCGCTCCGCCCGTCGAGCGTATATCGAGTGTAGGAACGCGCGCGAAAGGGCGTCAACGAAACGCGCGCTACACCCCCGGCGTGGCGTCCTCACCGTACAGCGCCCGCTCCACCGATGGGTCGAGCGCCGTGCCGCGCGACACAAACGCCTTCAGCCGCTTCCGCAACGTGGGCCGGTCCAGGATCACGCGCCGGTCGCAGGCCAGGCAGCGCAGGCCGACCTCCCCACCCAGCCGCACCAGTTCCCAGTCGTATCCGCCGCAGGGATGAGGCTTCCGCAGGCGCACCACGTCGCCCATGCGGAGATCCATCGGGTCGGCGGGCATCGTCGGCTGCTCAGCGCGCCCGAGCGCGGTTGATCTCATCGCGCAGGCTCTCTGCCGCGCGTCGGGAGGCATCCACCCACCGCTCACCCTCGGCGGGGGGCGCGTAGAGGACACCGCGCGAGGCGTTCACCAGGATGCCGCCGCCGCGCGCGTCTGTGGCCGCCTGCACCGCCGCCTGAACCTCGCCGGCCTGCGCGCCGACGCCCGGCATCAGGAAGAGCAGATCCGGGCAGATCTCGCGGATCCGCGCTGCCTCCTCCGGGTACGTCGCGCCCACGACCAGCCCCACATTGCCGCGCTCGTTCCACTCGTTCGCCAGATAGGCGACGCGCTCGTAGAGCGGGTGGCCCTCCACCTCCAGGTCCTGGAGGTCGCCCGCCCCGGCGTTGGAGGTGCGGCAGAGCAGGAACGCGTGGCGGTCGCCTCGTCGCAGGAACGGCTCCAGGCTGTCACGCCCCAGGTACGGGTTCAGCGTCACCGCGTCCGCGCCCAGTGAATCGAATACGGCGCGCGCATATGCCTCGGCCGTGTGGCCGATGTCGCCACGCTTGGCGTCCAGCAGCACGGGGACGCCGTCCGGGACGTGCGCAATCAGGTCGCGAAGCAGCGTGATGCCTTCCGCCAGGTCGGGCTCGAAGAAGGCGATGTTGGGCTTGTAGCAGGAGACCAGGTCGGCGGTGGCGTCCACGATGCTGAACAGGAACTCGCGGGTGGACACCCCGGCCGGGAGCTTCGTCGGGTCGGGATCGAGGCCGACGCACAACAACGAGTCGTTGCGGACGGCTGCCTCTTCGAATCGCGCGCGGAACGTGCTGGCCGTGGTGGTCAAGGCCGTCTCCATCTCAACAGGGGGAGTCCGGTCAGGTGCTGATGCCGCGCATCAGGCGACCGGCCGGGCCACGCTCAGCGGCGGCAGATCCGCCCCCGCGTCCCGTAGCCGCCCGATCGTTCGTTCGAGCGCCGCAGCATCGCCCGTAGCGTAACAGAGCACCTCCCGAGGCGGGCCGGAGCCATCCAGCGCGTACCCGGCTTCCTGCAGCACAAACGTGGTGCGACGCGCGACGGCGTCGGCCGCGTCTACCACAGCCATGCCCGCCGGGAGGATCCGCTCCAGCACGGGCCTGAGCCACCCGTAATGCGTGCATCCAAGCGCGACGGCGTCCACGCCGTCCGCCAGCGGAGCCTCCAGCGCCTCGCGCAGCATCTGCTCCACGCGCGCGCCCTCCACCTCCCCGGCTTCGACGAGGTCGGCCAGGTCAGGCATGGGGATCGTCCACACGCGGGCGTCGGTGGCGTGCCGCTCCTGCAGGCGTGCCAGCCGCTCGCCTCGGACGGTGCCGGGCGTGGCGAGGACGGCGACGTGGCCGGTGCGGCTGCGCTCAACCGCGGGCTTCAGCGGTGGCTCCATGCCGACAATGGGGATCGAGAATTCCTCACGCAGCCGCTCCAGCGCGGCGGAACTGGCGGTGTTGCAGGCGACCACCACGGCGCTCATCTCCGCCTCCACGAGGCCGGCGACGACAGCGATGGAGCGCTCCACGATCTCCTCGGGACTGCGGCTGCCGTACGGGAAGAACGCCGTATCGGCGACGTAGCGGATCTCCAGGGACGGATGGTGCCGGTGGATCGCAGCGGCCACGGTCAGGCCGCCCACACCGGAATCGAAGATACCTACCCGGGCCAACATGTCGCGGCCTCCGTGAGACCCCGCCCGCGGCTGCACCCCATCAGGCTACGCCGCCCGCCGAGGGCGCGGCAAGCGCGAGCGGCGCATCGGGCCGGCTAGAAATCGTCCAGCGAGGGCCCCATCCGGTCTGCGGTGGTCTGATCCTGGCGCTTCGCCAGTTGGATCTTGAGCGCGAACGCGTCATCCCGCGTGATCGAGCGCGCTCCGGCGATCCGTTCGCGCAGTTCCTCGGTCGCGGGCTGTCGCAGTTCCCATGCGGCCACGGCCTGCGCGAGCCGCGCCGTTTCCTCGTTCGCCGGGAAGTGCCGGCCATACCGGGCACGGTCGAACGCCGCGCCCACGGTCGCCAGGTCGGGACCATCGAGCAGGCGGGCCGAGACGTTCGAGAACTCGACCGGTGTCTCGCCGGGCAAGCGGTTGAGCCCTCGCTCCTCGGCGGCGTTCAGCGTGCGGACGAAGAGGCGGTAGATCGGCCGGCCGCGTGTCCAGCTCGCTCCAGTGGGCGCGCGCGGGCCGGGCATCAGGTCCCGCAGCAGCGCGCGCAGGCCGGTCGGCGTGGAGGTCGCTTCGCCGCCGGTCGCCTCCGCCAGGTCGGTCGTGCCGCCGCGACGTCCGAACAGCAGCCGCGCGAGGAGGAACAGCACGTATCCGAGGGCGATCGCGGCGAGGAACTTCAGCAGGTTCAACACCCCGCCGGGGACGCGAATCGCACCGTCCTCCACCATCTCCGCATCCTCCGGCACCAGCCGGAACCGATCCAGCCGTTCCAGCACGTCGTTCGGGGTATCCGGAAGGACCAACCGGAAGATCGTCTCGAAGATCCAGAAGAGCGGGTAGACGATCACCGAGAGCACCACCTCGAATGCGCGCAACGCCGCCGTGCCCAGCAGCTGAAGCGCGGCGGCACCGTTGAAGTAGGCGATCAGGCCCACGAGGAGCGAGCCGATCACGAGCAGCGCCACCGTGCCGGTGACCGCGGCGGCCCACGGAGCCTCGCGCCGCTCGCCCTCAGTCGGCGTGACACGCGCGCGGTTCGCGATCGCCAGCGCCACGGCGCCGAGGATGAAGTACGCGACCCCGTAGGGAGCCAGCCCGCCGGCCCCCACGAACGCCGCCACCGCCATAATGACCAACACCGCGAGAAAGCCCGCACCGAATGAACCCAGGACGCGCTCGAACGTGACGTTAGAGCGCGCGGCGAGCAGAAAGCGGAGCCACATCCCTGTGAGGCCCGCCACTACCACCGTCAGCGTGCCGCCGTGCGATCCGGTGAGCACCGGGTCACGGACGAATTCGGCGAGATCCACGGAGGCCACGAAGTAGGGCGATTGGTCACCCATGAACGAGATGAAGCCCTGGACATCCCAGAAGCGCACGTCGCCCGCGATCGCGATGTGCAGGAACAGGTTCAGAATCGCGACAGAGCCCAGGAGCACGGCGGCCGCGCCGAGACCAGGCCCGAGTCGGGCACGTGACAGTCCGCGCATCATCAGGAACGCGGAACCAGCGACCAGGATGATCAGCCAGATCGAAGGGCCCGCCGGAGAGTCCAGTGCATCGCGCACGACCAGCAGGGCGCGGGGTGCCCCACCGCCATCCACCTGGTGCAACTCCACGGCGCCCACCAGTCGCGCCTCGAGTTCGATGAGGTACGCGCGTTCCGCGACCGATGCGAAGACGCGGATCCCCATGAACCAGACCACGGCCTCCGTGGTGACGAAGACGGCATCCAGCACGCGCTGACGCCAGCGGTTCACGTGATCACCACTTCCGGGATCTCCAGCACCCCGGCCTCGATCGCTTCGCGCTCCATGATTTCCATCGCGCCGGAGACATCGGTAACCGGGATCCGGTCGAGTGCGGCCTGCCACGTGCGGTTGGACGTCTTCAGGACGTGGACACGGTGGCCTTCCGAGCGCAGGCGGTTCAGCGTGGCGACCAGGTCGTCCGCCATCACGGCCGCCACCACCACGACTGTGGATCCACCGGGGATCGGGTGCGCCGAGTCCTCCAGCGCCGCCGACATCGGCGAGGTGGTGAACGCGGTCACCGTCGCCAGCGCCTCCAGCAGGCGGTTCGCCTGGTCCGGTCGCCGCCCGGCGCCGATGTAGATCGTGCGGTCCGCATCCGGGAACGACCCGTTCGCCACCAGCCCTACGGCGTACCCCTGTTCCGAGGCCCACCGCGCGACGGAGGCGGCCACGGCCACGCCCCGCTCCAGCAGCACCGGGTCAGAGCCCTGCCATGAGTACTCGAACGTCGGGATGTTCAGCGCGATCACCAGGGACTGGGATCGGCTCGGCTCGTACAGCCGCGACTGAAGGCGGCCGACGCGCGCCGTGGCGTACCAGTCGATGCGCCTCATCGCATCGCCCGGCTGGTAGTCGCGAATGCCAATGACGCGACTGGGATCCTCGAACACGCGGTTGCCGCCGCGCAGGTCGCCGAAGGGACGCGCACTGTCCAGGCCCAGATCGGCCAGCGGGTACGTCGCGGGGTAGACGATCACCACGTCGCCCGGTTGGCCCACGGTCATCTCGCGCTCGAAGAAGCCGAAGAGATCACCGGAGCGGATGCGGCCCGGCCCCACCCGGAAATACCCCCGGTGCACGGCGCGCAACGTCACGGGCCACTCGATGCGGTCGTTGCCGGCAAGCGAGGTCGAACGAGTCAGCAATTGCGAACTGGAGGCACCCAGGGTGGTGCGCGCGGAGGCCGGCATACCCCGAGGCAACGCCTCGCGCAGTTCGATCCACGGCACAGGTAGCGTCTTCTCGTTCGCGATGGTGAGCGTCACGTCCAGCGACTCGCCGACGAACGCGCGGTGCTCGCTTAACTGGCGCTTGTAGGTCACGCGCTCCAGCGACAGTCGCGACCAGAGGCGCGCGGCGCCGCCGGTGCTGAACACGAGCGCACCGATCGAGATCAGCGGGAGCGATTCGCCCGCGAAGCCCGCCCCGACCAGGACGATCGAGGCGAATAGCCACGACTCCGTCATCAGGCTGCGCATGATGGACGCACCCCGCCGCTACGCGCCCTCGGCGATGGGCACCGGGACCGTCTGCATGATCTCGTCCAAGACGTCTTCCGCCGTGCGACCTCGCAGTCGGGTGTTGCTGGACAGCAACAGCCGGTGCGGCAGCACCGCGGGTGCCATGCGCTTCACGTCATCCGGGCGGACGTAGTCGCGGCCCTCGATGGCGGCGTGCGCACGGGAGGCGCGGAACAGCGCCAGCGACGCCCGAGGCGATGCGCCAAGTTCGAACGCGCCGTGCGAACGCGTCGCCTGTGTTAGCGCCACGCAATACTCGATGATCGAGCCGTCCGCGTGGATGTCGGACAACCGCCCGGCGAGGCGGGCCAGTTCGGCCGCATCGACGACCGGCCCGAGGGCGTCGAGCGGCGACGACCGCTCGAACCGCCTGATGATCTCGGCCTCACCGGCGCGGGTGGGGTAGCCCATTTTCATGCGCACCAGGAAGCGGTCCAGTTGTGCCTCTGGCAGCGGGAAGGTGCCTTCCAGTTCCACCGGGTTCTGGGTCGCCAGCACCACGAACGGCGGCGGCAGAACGCGCGTCTCGCCATCGACGGTGACGGTGCGCTCCTCCATCGCCTCCAGCAGCGCGGACTGCGTGCGGGGCGTGGCGCGGTTCACCTCGTCCGCGAGGACCACGTTCGCCAGGATCGGGCCCGGACGGAACTCGAATTCGCCCGTCTTCTGCGAGTAGTAGTTCAGGCCCAGGACATCCGTGGGCATCAGGTCGGGGGTGAACTGGATGCGGCGGAAGGTGCCGCCAATCGACCGGGCGAAGGCGCGTGCCATCACGGTCTTGCCGGTGCCCGGAACGTCCTCCAGCAGCACGTGACCGTTGGCCAGCACCGCGACGAGCACCAGTGTGACCGCGTCCTCCGCGCCCACGATCACGCGCTCCACGTTCTCCCGGATGCGCTGCGCGGCAGCGTGAATCTCCGCCGCGGCCGCAGCCGAGACCTCTGAACGCTCCTGCACGGCGCGCCCCTCCCGATTCGGCCTGATCGCCGGAGGATAGCAGGCGCAGGGGCGACCCCGGGACGCTCCTCACAGCCGCCGGTATAGTCAGTGCATCCCGTCCGTCCGCGTGCCGGAGCCCGAACATGACCGATGGTGCCATGCCCACGCCCTCCGCACTGGCCCGCGAACTCCGCGAGGCCCGCGAGGCGCTGCTGGAGGTCGCACGGACGCTGCCGGAGACGAAGGCGTACCGCGGCACCGCGCGCGCCGGGTGGACGTTGAAGCACGAACTGGCACAGTTGGTGGCCATGGACGCCGAACTGCTCCACCTGGCGGAACGCGCGCGCAGCCGCACGGCGGGGGCCGTGGTCGACCTGGCGGGAGCGATCGACCTGCGCCGGCTGCGGGGCCGTGCGATGCACGCGGCGCAGGAGATGCGCTTGGGCCCGCTCCGCGATCACCTGGACGCGATGGGCGAGCGCGCCGCCGCCGCCATCGAGACGTCCGGCGAGCATCTCCAGCAGCCGCTGGCGGCCGTCGGCCGCGAGGCGGAGACGCTGCTGGACCTGGCGCGCGCACAGGTGGAGCGCGCCCGCACGAGCATCGAGGCGATGCGCCAGCACCTCTCCTGATCGGAACGGGCTACCGGCTCACAGCAGTCTCTCAGCGCTTTCTGCTAACCTTCGCCGACAATCAGCAGGTGTGATCCTCGCCACGGAGCCCAGTGTCGCTATGACCATGAACGATCAGACGCGTCAGATCACCGAGCGGCTCAACATTCCGCGCCAGTCGGTGCCGAAGCAGGCCCCCGAGCAGCGTGTCCAGAACTTCGACGAGACGTATCTGCTGATGGACATGGGCGCGGCCCTCATCGAGGCGGCGCGCTGCATCGACTGTCCATCCGCTCCCTGCATGGACGCCTGCCCGGTTCACAACGACATCCCCGCGGCGCTGAAGCGCCTGGAGGATGGCGACCTGATGGGCGCCGCGGCCAAGTTCCGTGAAACCTCCACCCTGCCGGAGATGTGCGGGCGGCTGTGCCCGCAGGAGTCCCTGTGCGAGGGCGCGTGCGTCGTCGGCTTCGCGATCCGGCCAGACGGCGGGATGCACCCGCCGGTCGCCATCGGGCGGCTGGAGTCGTTCATCACCGACAACGAACGCCGCACCATCGGGCGGTTCCCGGTGCGCCTCTCGGTGCCGCTCACCGGCCAGAGTGTGGCGATCATCGGCTCCGGGCCGGCCGGGCTGACAGTGGCGGAAGAACTGCAGGCGCGCGGGCACTCGTGCACCATCTTCGACATGTGGCCGGAGCCGGGCGGGGTGCTGCGATACGGCATCCCGAACTTCAAGATGAGCAAGCAGATCCTAGACGAGAAGCTCCAGTCCCTGCGCGACCAGGGCATCACCTTCGTGAACAACACGAAGATCGGCACCGACGTCACGCTGGACCAGCTTCACAACGACCAGAAGTTCGATGTCATCTTCATCGGCACCGGTGCCGGCGTCGGCAACCCGCTGCGCGTCGAGGGCGAAGAGCTCAAGAACGTCTACCCGGCCACGGACTTCCTGGTGCGCGGCAACCTGAGCCCGGAAGAACTGCCCAGCCACCTGCGCGAGAAGCCGTTCGTCGGTACGGACGTCGTCGTCATCGGTGGTGGTGACACGTCGATGGACTGCGTGCGCACGGCCGTGCGGCTGGGCGCGCGCCAGGTGACGTGTGTCTACCGCCGCACCGAGGCCGAAATGCTCGGCCGCGCCGAGGAGCGCACCCACGCCCGCGAGGAGGGTGTGACGTTCGCCTACCTCACCACCCCGGTCCGCTTCGTCGGCGACGCGGATGGCAACGTGCAGGGCGTGGAACTCGTGCGCATGGAACTCGGTGAGCCGGACGCCAGCGGCCGTCGCAGGCCGATCCAGGTCGAAGGGTCCGAGTACACCGTGTCCGCGTCAGCCGTGGTGATCGCCGTGGGCTACGGCGCGGACGCTGAGTTTGCGGAGCAGGCGCCGGTGGAGACGGACCGCTGGGGCCTGGTGAAGGTCAACGAGCGCACCGGCCAGACCAATGTGCCGTACATCTTCGCCGGTGGCGACGTGGTGAATGGCGCCGACCTGGTGGTGACCGCGATCGCGGACGGCAAGCGCGCGGCCACCTGGATCCACCAGTACCTCTCGAACACGTCCGCCATGTCCGCGGCGAAGCATCGCTAATCCACCTAGGTTCGACTCCACAGGAAGGGCCGGCGTTCCC
>JAQCKI010000035.1 GCA_027592645.1 Chloroflexota bacterium
CCCGCCTCTCCACTCCAACCGAGGCACCGGCTCGGGCACCCCCGACAGCACAGACAACGGCACACACGAAGATGGGGCGCCTCGCGGCGCCCCATCTTCCTATGCGTGACTGAGCCTGACCGCCGCGGCGGCTAGGAGACCGACAGCGTGGTCTCGCCCTGCTTCGTAGCGTTCACCAGGATCGACATGTTTCCGGGCGGGTGCGCGTTCTCGTGCATCAACTGGTGCGCGAGACCGGTCTCGTCGAACTGGAACACCTTGGAGAGCACCGGGTCCACCTGCTTGGAGTCGACCATGTCGTTGAACTCCGCGCACTGCTCCACGTTCGCAAAGTGCGAACCCTGGAGGCGCTTCTGGCGCATCCAGAGGTAGCGCAGGTCAACATCCGCGTTGTAGCCGGAGGTGCCTGCGCAAATCACCACCATGCCGGCGTTGTCCGCCAGGAAGACGGACGTGGGCACCGTGGACTCACCCGGGTGTTCGAAGACGATCTTCGGGTTCTTGCGCTCGCCCAGCACTTCCCAGAACTTCGCGCCGAAGGCACGCGCGCCCTGCATCCACTTCCCGAACGCCTCGGAGTCGTCCAGGTCAGGCAGGCGGCCCCAGTGGGTGAACGCGGGGTCGCGACGGTTGATCACGCCCTTCGCACCCAGCTGGTAGCACATCTCGAACTTCGATTCGTCCGAGACCACGGCGACTGGAATGCCGCCCTTGGCCCGGGTGATCTGCAGCGCCATGACGCCCAGGCCGCCCGTGGCACCCCAGACCAGCACCGGATCACCCTCGTGCACCGTGTGCGGCGCCCAGCCCATGAGCATGCGGTACGCGGTAGCGCCGACGAGCATGTAGGCACCCGCGGCTTCCCACGTCAGGTGCTTCGGCTTCGGGAAGCACTGGTGTGCCTGAACCCGGGTGAACTGGGCGAAGGACCCGTAGTTGGTCTCGTAGCCCCAGATCTTGTTGCTGGTGGAGGTGATTGGGTCGGCGCCCGCTTTGATGTCGGCGGCGTTCTCGTCCCACTGCCCGCAGGAGAGGACGACCTCGTCCCCCACCTTCACGTTGCGGACCTCGGCGCCCGTGGCCCAGACTATGCCTGACGCATCCGATCCACCGATGTGGAAGTCCTCCGTGTCACCGCCGCGCTGACGCGCGCCGATCACGTCCACCGGGAAGCCCTGGGCCGCCCAGACGTTGTTGTAGTTCACCCCGGCGGCCATGACGTACACCAGCACGTCCTTGGGGCCGACCTCAGGTGTGTCGATGACCTCGACCTTGAACGCGTCCTTGGGCAGTCCATACCGCTCTCGGCGGATCAGCGACGCGTACATTTGCTTCGGTACGTGTCCGAGCGGCGGCGTCTCGCCCAACTCGTACAGGTCCTTCTTCTCGGCCATGATCACCCCTGATCAAGCGCCTCGCGGCGTACTGGGAGCAGACACGGTGGGCGCCGCCTGTGGCGGCGCATTTCGCATCCTATCACCCCTCCGGGCAAGGCCCAGCCCGAGCGACTGAAGGCCGCCGAGGTCAGTCCAGGGACGCCAGAACGGCCGTAATGCGACGCTCCAGCCGTTCCACCTCGTCGGGCTCTTCCAGCCGGCGGCCGTTCTGGCGGCGGATGTAGAACGCGTCCACCACTTCCGGGCCAATGGTGTCCACTTTCGCGAGGTGGATGTCGAATCCCATCTGGTGCAGCGTCCTCGTGACCGCGTAGAGCAGCCCTCGACGGTCCGGCGTGGATATCTCCAGTACCGAGTAGTCCCGGGATGCGGCGTTGTCCACGTGCACCATCGTCGGGATGTCGACGCGTCTCGGCGGTTGCGGGTAGGAGCGCGCGACCTCGGCCAGTCGCTCATCGATGTCGTACCGACCTTCAACGGCGAGCGGCAGCGCCTCCTGGATGCGCTGCCGGCGGCGGTCGTCCAGGCCGATGCCGAGCGTGTCCCGCACGTGCCAGACCTCGATCGCGATGCCGTCAGTGCGCGTGTAGGCGACGCCCCCGAGGACGCTCGCGTTCTGCCCTGCCAGCGTGCCGGCGACGTCCTGCAGCAGCCCGGGGCGGTCGCGCGTGACGATCGTGAGGCGGTCGATGGCGCCCAGCGGCTCGAGCGTGGCGGCGGTGCCTTCGCCCGCGCGCTCCACCAGCGCGATGTGGTCACCGATCACGGCAGCGGTCGTGCTGAGGAGGTAGTCCGCCTCCAGCCCGCTGAGGTGTGCGCGCACGGCCTCCTCCGGGAAGCGGTGGCTGAGTGCTCGTACCACCGACTCCACGCTCGCGACGGTCGTGGCGCCCCCGGTTTCCAGTACGGCCAGGACGCGGTGGTAGAGCGAGCGCATCAGTTGCGCTTTCCACTGGTTCCATACGTCCGGGCCACTGGCACGAGCGTCTGCCACTGCGAGCAGATAGAGCAGGTGGAGCGTCTCCACGTCGCCGATGGTCTCCGCTGCCTCGCGGATCACCTCGTGGTCCGCGATATCGCGACGGGTGGCGACGCCTGGCAGGAGCAGGTGGTGGCGTACGGCCGCGACGAGGCGTCGCGACTCCTCGCCGGGCAGACCGGCACGCGCGGCGAAGCGCTCTGCCATCACCGCCCCCGCCTCCGGGTGGCGAACGCCGTGGCCCTTGCCGATATCGTGCAACAGCGCCGCCAGCAGCAGTTCTTCCGGGCGTCCGAAGCGGCGCGCGACCTCAGGCGTCGCGGCGTCGTACTCGTCGACCTCGATGATGTGCTGCGCCTCCGCGACGGTACGGACGGCGTGTACGTCGACCGGGTGGACGTGGAACGCGGCCACGTGCGGGCGGGCGCGCAGTACCTCCCACTCCGGCAGGAGTCGATCGAGCCAGGGCGTCCGCCGCAGCGGATCGAGCGGCCCTCCGGGCCGTACGAGGGTCAGCGCCTGACGGAGCGCCGTCATTGAGTCCACCTCCGCGGGCGCGGGCGCGACCGCGCGGCCCGGTCGAGCAGGCCACCAGCGCCGGGGCGCGGGCGCGGTCAAGGCCTCGGAGGCCGCGGCGTCCACCACACGCATGGCGGCGTACAGGGCGCGACCCCACTCGAACGGGTCTTCGGAGAGCCAGTCGCCGACGGGCAGGGCGATCTCCGGCCGGTAGAAGTCAGTCGGCCGGTCGGAAAGCGCGTGGACGGCGTTGCGGGTCGCCATCAGGCGCTCGCGGGCGGCGGCAACCGGTGCCGGCAACGGCCTCGCGTCACGCCCTTCGGCGAGTGCGTCCACCGCTTCCAGCCAGTGCAGCGCCTGTACCTCGCGCAGGCCACCTCGGCCCGTCTTCACGTCCACCGCCAGCATCTGCCACGGCTCGCGCTCGACGAGCGCGGCGCGACGCTCGACGAGCTGGGAGCGCAGCCAGCGGTCCGTGCCGCGAACCATGCGACGTCGGGCCGCCTTGAAGTCCACGTAGAGCGAGGCGTCCCCGGCGACCAGTCGGGCATCCAACAGGGCGGTGAACGTCTCCACGTTCGCCTTGCCCGCCTCCACCGCCTGACCCACGGTCCGGACGGAGTGTCCGACCTTCAGCGCGGCGTCCCAGAGCGGGTAGAGCACCCGCTTGGCACGATCCTCGGCGCCCGGCTGCACCAGCAGCATGATGTCCACGTCAGAGTGTCGCGACTGCTCCCGGCGCCCGTAGCCGCCGACCGCCACCAGCGCGAAGCCGTCCGTGACGGTGGCGTCCGCGAGCGAGATCAGCGCCTCGTCCAGCAGCTCCGCCAGGTAGTGACAGTGGTCTTCGCCCGCCACGGCGCAGGCGCGCCCGGATCTCTCCGAGCGCGCCTGCAAGAACCGCGACAGCGTGTTGGGCGTGGTCACAGTGCGATCTTAGATGGCGTCGCGTCCGCGTTCGCCTGTGCGGATGCGGATCACGTCCTCCACCGGCAGCACGGCAATCTTGCCATCGCCAATCGATCCGGTCCGCGCGGTGGTCTCAATGGTGGAGATCACCGTGGGGGCCAGGGTGTCGTCCACCAGCACCTCGATGCGTACCTTCGGCACCATGTCCACCTCGTACTCCGCGCCACGGTAAGTCTCCGTGTGGCCGGACTGACGCCCGAACCCCTGCGCGGCGATGGCGGTCAGGCCGGTGACGCCGGCCTCCTTGAGCGCGTCTCGAACCTCGTCCAGCTTGAACGGGGCAATGTATGCAATGACCAGTTTCATCTCCCCGGCCTCCTATTCCGACAGCGCGTAGGACTGCTCGCCGTGCAGGGCGAGGTCCAGGCCGCCGCGCTCGTCCACCTCGGACGCGCGCAGACCCATGGTGACATCAAGCGCCTTCGCCAGCAGCCACGAGACGGCGAAGGAGTAGGTCAGCGCGATCACGACGCTGAGCGCCTGTCGCCCCAGTTGCTCCACGCTGCCCGCCACGCCGCCGTAGGCCTCCTCCGCCAGCAAGCCGAGGAGCAGCGCGCCGATGATGCCGCCCACGAGGTGGACCGCCACCACGTCCAGCGAGTCATCGAAGTTGAGCATGAACTTCAGCCGCAGCGCCCAGAAGCAGATCAGGCCGGCCGCGGCGCCGATCGCCAGCGAACCCAGCGGCCCAACAAATCCCGCCGCAGGCGTAATCGCCACGAGGCCAGCAATGGCGCCCGAGGCGAAGCCCAGCGCGGTGGGCTTGCCGTGCGTGAACGCCTCTGCCAGCACCCAGACCGTGGCCGCGACCGCGGCGGCGATCTGCGTGGTGAGGAACGCGTTGCCGGCGAACTCGTCCGCCGCAAACGCGGAACCGCCGTTGAAGCCGAACCAGCCGAACCAGAGCAGGCCGGCGCCGAGCAGCGTCAGCGGCAGCGAGTGCGGCCGGATGACCTCGCGACGGAAGCCCAGGCGCGGGCCCAGCACCATCACCAGCGCCAGCGCCGCGGCGCCCGCGTTGATGTGCACCACCAGGCCGCCGGCAAAGTCCACCGCGCCCACCTGCTCCGCAATGAAGCCGCCGCCCCACACCCAGTGGGCCACCGGCGAGTAGACGAGGATCGACCACAGCGCGACGAAGGCCACCCAGGCGGTGAACTTCATGCGCTCGGCGATGGCGCCGGCGATCAGGGCCGGGGTGATGATCGCGAACATCAACTGGAAGCTGATGTGCACGTTGTCCGGGTAGGACATGCCAAACAACTCGTTGCTCAGCCCCAGGTCCTTCAGACCCCAGAGCCCGAAGTCACCGATGACGCTGTAGTCACCGATTGACGTGCTGCCGCTGAAGGCGAGCGATGCTCCCACCAGCACCCACACGATCGTCACCACGCCCATGGCGATGTAGTTCTTCATCAACATGCCAAGGACGTTCTTCGACCGGACCATGCCTCCATAGAAGAAGGCCAGGCCGGGCGTCATGAGCAGCACCAGGGCGCAGCTCGTCAACAGCCATGCGGTATCGCCGCTATCCATCGTCACCCTCCACGGAAATCGGGACCGTCTTGTGTCAGCCCGGTGACGAGCCTCTCTGTTTCGTGTGTCCCGGTAATGTCGCGTGTGTTACATCCACGTTTCGTATCCGCCGAGGAGTGCCCCAGCGCCGCCCAGGATCGCCGGAGGGCGGGCGAGCCGCTAAACTCCGCTCACCCCGGCCAAGAACCCGCCCCCCGCACCCGGAGCGCGCCGCCATTTCGCCAGCACGCCGCACTGCCGCCGATCGCGCCTCCGCCACCGGCGAGGGTGTCCTCGCACGCCCGTTCCTGAAGTGGGCCGGCGGCAAGGGCCAGATCCTGGAGCCGCTGGTCGCCCGTGCCCCCCGCCAGATCGCCGGCTACCACGAGCCGTTCATCGGGGGCGGTGCCATGTTCTTCGGCATCGTCTCGGACGCGGCGCTGCGCCCGCGGCACGCCGTGCTCAACGACCTCAACGGCGACCTGGTGACGGTGTACGAGGTGGTGCGGGACGAGGTCGAGCGGCTCATCGCCCGCCTCGAGGTGCTCGCAGGGCCCTACCTGGCGGCTGACGAGGACGAGCGGGCACGACTCTACTACGTGGAGCGCGCGCGCGAGCCGATGGATCGCGTGGACCTGGCGGCGCGATTCATCTTCCTGAACAAGACCTGCTTCAACGGCCTCTACCGCGTGAACCGACGTGGCGAGTTCAACGTGCCGCACGGGAAGTACCGCCAGCCACGCATCCTGGACGAGCCCGTGCTCCGCAGCGCCTCCACGGCGCTCCGCACCGCCACGCTCCGCTCGGCCGACTTCGAGGAGGCGATGGCGGGCGCGCAGGCGGGCGACTTCGTCTACCTCGACCCGCCGTTCGAGCCGCTCTCCAAGACCTCGTCATTCACTGGCTACACACGCGGCTCGTTCGACCGCAACGAGCAGGTGCGGCTGAAGTGGGCCGTGGACGCGCTGACGGAGCGTGGCGTGCACGTGATGCTCTCGAACTCGCCGCAGGACTTTATCTCTGGCCTCTACCGCGCCGACCGAGGGCCGCTGGGCGGGCACCGCTACCGCTTCGAAACCACGCCCGCACGCCGCGCGATCAACTCCCGCGGCGACCGCCGTGGTGCCATCGATGAGTTGATCGTGATGAACTACCCAGCAGAGGTGGAGCGGCGGTCGCTGTCCTCTGCGTCGCCCGAGAGCGAAGGCCGCGCGGAGCCCAGGACGAAGTAGAGGCGGAGCCACGTCTCCAGGTCCTCCAGTTCCACCGCTTTGCCCGCCGCCTGCAAGAACGACCGCATGTGGACGCTGAAGCCGGGGCCGTGGAAGACCACCATCCCCGGGATCGGCCATGCGGCGATGTCATCGATGGTGGCGGGAATCTTCTCCTCCGCCGATCCAGCCGTCCGCTGGTACTTCACCTCGATGCCGAGGGAGCGGCGGAGCGTGGGATCGGTGACCACGATGTCGATCCGCCGGCGGGCGCCCCAGATCCGGCGGCCCACGTAGACCTCGGTCTCCACGTCCAGCCCCAGGTCGCGCGCGATTTGCGCGCATGCAGCCACGAGGGATTGCCATGAGGTGGGGTCGAAGAAGTGGCCCTGCTCGCCGCCGCCGGACTTCGTCGCCCGCGGCATCAGTCCGCCGCGAGCGGCGTCACGCCGAACGACTCGGCGGTCTCTGCGATCTGCCGCCACGTCTCATCATCGAGTGGAATGCCGGAGGCGAGGCGTTCCGCCATGCGACGCCGCTCCGGCTCGCCGGCGATCAGCACTTCCTCCACACCGGGGGCGTAAGGCGGCTCCTGGACGTGCGCCGCCAGCGCCGCGTACGCCTCGCGCCACTCCGCGGGCGCGCTGAACCGGCCGAGGTCGAACGCGATGAACCAGACGCCGTTGGTGCCACGCGGGCCTCCGACGGCCGTGCCGGCACCGGAGAGCGCGCCCGAGAGCAGTTCGATCGCCAGGTTCAGGCCAAAGCCCTTGTAGCCGCCCACGGGTCCGCCGACGGGCAACAGCGCGCCGGGCTTCGGGTTGTCGCCCGTGCCATAGAAGTCGCGCGCATCCGTGGAGGGGTTCCCGTCGCCATCGATGATGTCGCCCGGTGGCACGGGGGTGCCACGGTTCACGGCGACCTTCAGTTTGCCCTCGGCGATCACGGATGTGGCCATGTCCAGCACGAAGGGGCGCGACGGGTCGTCGCCCGGGAGCGCGATCATCAGCGGGTTGGTGCCGGTACGGCGGTGGCCGCCGCCGAACGCGGCGGTCAGCCGCGCACCGGGCGAGTTCACGCCGCCCATCGCGCCCATGCCGGCGGCCACGGCCTGCTCGCCGTACGCGCCGACGCGGCCGATGTGCCCCGTCCGCACGCAGGAGACGAACGCCACGCCGGTCTCGCGCGCCTTCTGGATGGCGATGTCCATCGCGCGGATCGCCACCACCGGACCCAGGTTCATGCCGCCATCGATCACGGCCGTGGAGGCGGACTCGCGCAGCACGGTGGTGGGGCCGCCGGGCGTCAGGCCGCCCGAGCGCACCAGCGCGAGGTAGACAGGGACGCGGATCACGCCGTGCGAGTCATGCCCGCGCAGGTTCGCGCCGACGAGGTGCTCCGCGACGGCGTGCGCCTCCGCCTCCGGCGAACCGGCGGCGACGAAGATGCGGGCGACGTACCCCTCCAGCGCCTGCGCAGGGATGGCGGGCATGTCGCCTACGCCTCCGGCTCCACCCGCGGCGTGCCGGTGTCGCCTCGGGCGGTGCCCAGGTCAGACGCGGCCTTGGCGCGCATGAAGCCCATGTCAGAGCCCAGGGTCACCATCTGGAAGCCGGCCTCCAGCCACTTCTTGGTGAACTCCAGGCTGCCGGTATGCATGCCCGGGGCAACGCCGTGGCGGCGGCAGGCGTCGTAGATCTTCATGCACATCGCCTGGTGGCGCTCATCCACGTTGTCGCCGGTGGGCGCCATGTCCAGCGCGTAGGCCAGGTCGCTGGGGCCGATGTAGGCGCAGTCCAGGCCGGGGACCGCGAGGATCTCGTTGAGGTTCTCGATGCCCTCCTTGGTCTCGATCATGCCGATCACGGCGATCTCGTCGTTGGCGTACGTCTGGTAGTCGGCGCCGGCGTAGAGCGTGGCGCGAGCGGGGCCGGCGGAGCGGCCGCCGGCGGGCGGGTACTTCGCTGCCCAGACGGCGCGACGGGCCTCCTCTGCGTTGTTGATCAGCGGCACCACCACGCCGTACGCACCGGCGTCCAGCACCTTCATGATGATCGCCGGCTCGTTCCACGGCACGCGCACGAACGGGATCGTGGACGTCGTGGAGATCGCTCGGAGCATGTGTTGTGCGTCCGAGTAGTCGATCAGGCCGTGCTGCATGTCCACGCACAGCCAGTCGAAGCCCACGTGCGCCATGATCTCCGCAGAATGTGCGTCCGGGTTCGCCATCCACGCGCCTACGGTCTGCTTGCCTTCACGCCACGCGCGCAGGGTCGTATTCGGTCGCATCGGGCCGTCCTTCCGGGTGTCGCCGAACCTCAGCGCAAAGGGCGCTTCGGCCGGACCTCGTGTCGATTCGGGATCGTGGCGAACTCGTCCGGCCAGCGGCCTTCCATGAAGGCGACCACCGTGCGGCCGATGCGCTCCTTGATGTTGCGGTTGGACCGCTCCGAGTAGAACGCCGAGTGCGGCGTCAGTACCACCTGGTCAAACTCGCGCAGCGGCGAATCCGCCGGCAGCGGCTCTACCTCGAACACGTCGAGGCCGGCACCGCCCAGCGGGCCGTCTCGGAGCGCCTGCACCAGTGCCGCCTCGTCCACAATCGGGCCGCGGGCGGTGTTCACCAGGATCGCGCCGGGGCGCATCCGCGTGAACTGGGCGTGTGAGAACAGGTGGTGCGTCTCCGGCGTCAGCGGCGCGTGAATGCTGACGTGGTCGGCGCCCTCCAGCAATGCGTCCAGCGTGGGCGCGCGCTCCACGCCGTGCTGCGCGAAGGCCGCGTCCGGCAGGTACGGGTCGAAGGCGATCACGTTCATCCCGACCGCCTGCGCGCGGCGGGTCATCTCTCGTCCAATTGCGCCGAGGGCGACGATGCCCAGCGTCTGGCCAGTGAGCGGCGGGGAAACCTGGAGCGGAACGCCTCGGTAGGCACCGGCGCGGATCGAGCGGTCGTGCAGCACCGCCTTGCGCGCGACGGAGAGCAGCAGCATCAGCGCGTGGTTGGCGACCTCGGGCTGGCAGAAGTCGGGGTAGTGCGCCACCACCACGCCGTGCTCGGTCGCAGCGGGGATATCGAGCGTGTCCACGCCCACGCCGTAGCGGATGATCAATTCCAGGCCGGGGAGGCGTTCCAGCAGCGGCCGGTCGATCTTCGCGCCCCCGACGAGCACCGCCTGGGCGTCTCGCAGCAGTTCGGCGCGCTCGTCCTGGGAGGCGGCGCGCTGCACCAGCACGCGTCCACCGGCGGGCTCGATGATGCCCCGCTCGATCTCGAACCAGGCGGGATCCGGTGACTCGGTCTGAACGGCGAGGAAGGGGCGGGGAGCGGTGGATTCAGCCATGCGCGGGAGCATACACCGCGGGCGGAACGTCCTACCGCCCTCGTGCTTTCCGAGTGCCGTCGACGAGGGCGGCTGGGGGCGCGCCGGGGTAGACTCGGGGACGCGACGGGGTTTCGGGGGAGGACTGAGCCGTGAACGACGAACTGCGCGCCCGCATCCTGGATCAGTTGGAGGGTGACCCCTTCGACCTCGACCTCGACGAGGAGGACGGATTCGACCTCCCCGCCTTCCAGCGCAACCACAGCATGCCCCGCTGGCTGATGCAGTGGCCCGACTACACCTGGGCCCGCCAGCAGTTCGAGGACGTCCGCGAGGTCCGCGACTGGGGTGAGATCCTCTAGCCACACGCCACTCACTCCCCGCACACACCATAGGAGGCCCCCGTGGCCTGGTACGAACTGATCGAATCGCCCGTCGGCACCGTCTTCATCGGCGGCTCCGCGGCGGGTCTCCACCGCGTCGAATTCATCGAGGGCGCTCGCAGCCTCGCCTGGTTCATCGTGCGACTCGCGGAGGACGCGGACGTCGCGCCCGACGAGGTGCAGCGCGACCCGACGGCGGGCGCGGAGGCGGCACGCCAGCTGCGCGAGTACTTCGCCGGCGACCGCAGGACCTTCGACCTGCCGCTCGCACCGGTGGGGACGCCGTTCCAGGCGCAGGTGTGGATGGCGCTGCGCGAGATCCCATCGGGCGAGACCCGCTCCTACGGCCAGATCGCGGCCCGCCTCGGCAAGCCCTCAGCATCGAGGGCGGTTGGCGCGGCGAACGGGCAGAACCCGCTGGCGGTGGTTGTACCCTGCCATCGCGTGGTCGGCGCCAACGGGACGCTGACGGGCTACGCCGCGGGCCTGAAACGCAAGGCGGGGCTCCTGGAACACGAAGTCCGCGCGCTGCCGCTGTTTGCGGCCGCCGGGATGGGGAGGAAGTAGCACATGGCGAAGCCACTCGAAGGTCGTGTCGCGCTGGTCAGTGGGGCCAGCCGCGGCATCGGTGAATACGTCTCGCGCGCGCTGGCAGAGGCCGGCGCAAAGGTGGCCGTGGCCGCCCGCACGGAGGAGGTCACCGACCCCCGCCTGCCGGGCACCATCCACACCGTCGCGCAGAGCATCCGCGACGCCGGCGGCGAGGCGCTTGCGGTGAAGATGGACGTGCGCGACCCGGAGAGCATCGCCGCGGGCGTTCAGAAGGTCGTCGGGGAGTGGGGCAAGGTCGACATCCTGGTCAACAACGCCGCGATCCTCGTGCCCGGCACGATCGAGAGCGTGCAGGATCGCCACCTGGATCTGATCTGGCAGGTGGATCTGCGCGGGCCGCTGCTGCTGATGAAGCACGTGGTCCCGCTGATGAAGCAGTCCGGGAAGGGCCACATCATCAACGTCTCCTCGCGCGCGGGCGTCTTCCCGGGCCCCGGCCCGTACAAGGAGACCCGTGGCGGCGGCGCGTTCTACGGGATGGTGAAGGCCGGGCTGGAGCGCTACTCGCAGGCGCTGGCCATGGAACTGCAAGACGACAACATCTCTGTGAACGTCCTGTCGCCGGACGGCCGGATCAAGACCCCCGGCAACGTGTGGGCGCAGAACGACCGCGAGAACCCGAACCTGGAGTTCGAGGACGCGTGGGAGATGGCCAAGGGCGTCGCCTGGATCTGCCAGCAGGGCATCGAGTTCACCGGCCAGATCCGCTTCGACAAGGAACTCTGCGCCGAGAAGGGCCTGTAGGCGCTGGACCGGCCGCTACGCCTCGCCGGCCGCTGGTTCCGCCTGGCCGGGGTAATCACCCTCGGCCTGCTGGCCGGGACGGCGGCGCTGCTCCTCGCGGGGCAGGAGGCGTGGCGGCCGCTCTTCGCGCTCGCCCACCTCGCCGCGCTCATCGCACTCGCGCCGCTCGGCGTGATGCTGCTGCGATACGCGGTGACCGAGGTCGAGCGGGTCGATGCGGGGCCGCTGCTCCCGGCGCTGGTGCGCGCCTACCCCACCGTGGTCTTCCTGCTCGCCGCCATGAGCGTCACGATCGTCATCTCGCTGTTGAACTTCGAGGACGGCATCCGCTGGCTGCGCCGCATTGCGAACCTCAGCACGGTGGGGATCGTGCTCGCCCTCGTCGCGCGGTACCTCATGTGGGCGCGCGATCCTCAGCCGCCGGTGATGCCGCCACCGCGAGTCTGAGGCGGGGCTAAGCGGAGCGGCGCTCGAAGGCGCTAATCGCGGGCACGGGGTACGGGTACAGGTCGCTCGTCCGCATCCGCCGCCCGATCGCCACGACCACCTCTACGTGTTCGCGCGTCAGTTCCGCCGGGGACGTGAGGCCGAGGGCGCGCACCACCGTTATCAGGTCTTCCTGCACCGCGCGCGCGTACTGCGAAACGCGACCGCGCTTCTCGGACGGCACGAGCCCGCGCTGCCGCCATTGGCTCTGCGTCGCCACGCCCGTGGGGCACTCGTTGGTGTGGCAGCGCAGCGCTTGGATGCAGCCGAGCGAGAACAGGAACCCCCGCCCGATGTTCACGAGGTCCGCGCCCAGCGCGAGGGAATACGCGACGTCCGCGCCGGTGATCATCCGCCCCGCGGCGATCACGGTGATCTGGTCGCGTACGCCGTGGCGTCGGTACGCGTCGTCCACGGCCACGATGGCATCGTGCAGTGGGAGGCCCATGTGGTCGGCAAGCGAAACCGGCGCCGCCCCCGTGCCGCCCTCGGAGCCATCGACCGAGAGGTAGTCAGGGCCGCGCCCCTCCTCCGCGCGCGTCCGCGCGAGGTCGTCCAGGAACGCCGGGTCGCCGGCGACCACCTTCAGCCCGACGGGCACGGGCACGCTGCGCTGCACGCGCTCGACGAAGTCGATCAGCGTCGTGACCGAGTCGAACTCCGTGAAGCGGTTCGGGGAGAGCGAGGGCTCCCCGACGGGGATCCCGCGGATCGTGGCGATCTCCTGGGTGACCTTGGCGCCGGGCAGAATGCCGCCCTTACCCGGCTTCGCGCCCTGCCCGACTTTGATCTCGATCGCGCGCACCTGCGGGCGCTGGCCGATCTCGATGAGGCGCGCCCAGTCCACCTGGCCGTCTGGCGTGCGGACGCCGTACTTCGCCGGCCCGATCTGGAAGACCAGGTCCGCGCCGCCCTCCTCGTGGTACGGCGAGAGGCCACCCTCGCCGGTGTTCAGGTAGCACCCGGCATCCGCCGCACCCATCGAGAGTGCGCGCACCGCCGCCGCGGAGAGCGCCCCGAACGACATCGGCGCGATGTTGATGCGCGAGGTGGTGACAAACGGCCGGGGGCGGTTTGGGCCGATCACGTGTGGGCGCGGGTCATCGGGTGCCTCGTCGTGCAGCGTCGGGAACGGCGATGGGAGGAAGTGGAACTGGCCGGGGCGGCCAACGTCCTGCTGGGTGCCAAAGCCGACGGCGCTGTTGACACCCTTCGCGGTCTGGTAGACCCACGACCGCTGCGCCCGATTGAACGGGCGCTCCTCGAGGTCACTCGTGACGATGTACTGGCGGAGCTCCGGCCCCACCTTCTCCACGAGGTAACGCAATCGCCCGACGAGCGGGTAGACGCGCCGCACGGCGTGGCGGCTTTGCGTCAGGTCCTGTACGGCCAGCAGCGCCAGCCCGGCGACAACGAGTCCCACGACGATTCCGAGCAGCATCCTTGCCCCCCGCCTGCTCCGGGATCATCGGCGGGGCAGCGTCCGCAGCGCAGGGGTCGGGCGGGATCGGCCCTCAGACGCGCCAGCGGTCGATGATCGAAGGCAACTCGGAGAGCCGCCGGATCACGGCGTCCGGGCGCGCCGCGTGCGACGGGACGTCCGCATTCGGGCGGTGGATCGCGCGCATCCCCACGGCCTGCGCCCCATGGACGTCGTCGAAGAGCCGGTCGCCGACGAAGACCGCCTCCCGCGCGTCCTCGATGCCGACGCCGGCAAGCGCGGCACGGAACGCCTCCGGGTGCGGCTTCATGTAGCGCATCTCGCTGGTGTAGAGGCGCGCATCGATCAGGTGTGCCAGGCCGTCGCGCTCCAGCATTCGTTCGTGAAAGTCGGCCGGCCAGTGGGTGTTGGAGAGCAGCCCGATGCGCATCCCGCGGTCGCGCAGCGCGGCCAGCGTCTTCGCTGCCTCCGCGTCGTGGACGATGTGCGGCAGCCACGCGTCCAGGTAGTGCTCGGTCGCCTCCTCGATCAGCGCGTCCGCCACGTCGACGCCCAGCGCGTCAGAGGCGCGCCGCACGAGGTCGTTGAACGTGAACGACGCGTGATCAGTAGCGGTACTGGCCCACGCGTCCACCTCCACCTGCGAGAGGCGGCGACGGAGCGCCTCGGCAGGCTCGCCGAGGTGCGGCGCGAGGTGCTCGGCGGCCATCCGCCAGATCTCGTCGAATTCGACCAGCGCCCAGTCGGAGAGTGTGCCGCCCCAGTCAAAGATCACCGCGCGGACTGGCGGCGCGCTCACTCGTCTTCCTCGGGTTCCGGGGTGCGCTCAATGGAGACCGAGGTGATCCGGCGGTCGTCCGCATCCAGCACCGTGAAGCGGAAGCCGCCGTGGTCCGCGTACTCGCCCCGCTCCGGGAAGTGGCGCAGGTAGTGCAGGATCAGCCCGGCGACGGTGTTCCCGTCCACGTCCGAGAAGGACACGCCGAGGTCGTCCGAGAGTTCCGCGAGTTGTGTGGAGCCCTCGATGATGCGGACACCGTCGCCCGTGATCGGCTCCTCGATCGCCTCGAAGCCGGACTCACTGCGAAGTTCGCCAACGACCTCCTCCAGGATGTCCTCGAGCGTCACGAGTCCGGACGTGACGCCGAACTCATCGACGAGCATCACGAGGTAGGTCGCGTGCTCCTGCATCACGTCCAGGACGCGAGCGATCGAAGCGTGCTCTGACTCGAAGTGTGCGACACGCATCGCCTCGCGCACCGGGCGGTCGGCATGCCCTTCGACGCGCCACGCGTTCACGTCCGAGACGTGCACGAAGCCCACGATCTCCTCCGGGATGCGTTCGTACACGGCCACGCGGAGATATCCGGCGTGTGCCAGGAGCGCCGCCGCTTCGGAGAGCGAGGCGTCCGCCGAGACAGAGACGATGTCCAGGCGCGGCACCATGATCTCCTGCACCTGCCGCTGCTGGAGGGTGAGCGCGCCCAACAGGTGGCTGGCCCCACTCGATTCGATCGAGCCCGCCGCGGCGCCCATGCGGATCGCCGTGCGCAATTCCGCCGGGCTCAGCGTCGACGGGTGGTCGTCCCCGCCGAGCATCCTCAAGAGGCCGTCGGAGCCGGCATCGAGCGCAACGGTGATGGGCGTGGTCATGCGCACCCACAGCACCATCGGTAGCGACCAGAGGCGGCTGAGGGCGAACGAGTGGCTGAGAGCGATACTCTTCGGACCGATCTCGCCAAACACGAGCAGCAGGATGGTGACGGCCAGCGTAGAGATCACCACGCCCAGGCCCCCACCCGTCACCACATCCGCGACGAACGCTGTGCCGACGGCCGCGGCGGCTGTGTTGACCAGGTTGTTGCCAAGGAGGATCGCGGAGAGGAGCCGTCGCGGTCGATCGACCAGGAGTGCAACGCGCGCAGCGCCGGGGATGTTCTCCTGCACCATGTGCGCCAGCCGCACCCGTTGCAGGGTCAGGAACGCGGTCTCCGACGAGGAGAAGAAGGCGGACAGGAGCAGCAGAACGACAAACAGGACGATGTAGGTGAGCAACCGCCCCCTCCGTCTCGGTCGGTAGCGTATCCGCTCGGCGGACGTAGCGTCAGGCGGGCTTTGACGCCCTGATCGAGTACATCAAGGGCACCAGGTCGCGCTGATGTTCCGGCAGTCTCCAGTGCTCACGTCGGCGGTGCATGGAGCCCGCGGGGATCGCGTTCTCGGCTTCCATCCACGGCAGCCCCTGCCATGCCTGCGCGCGGTGCTCGTGGACGAACTCGATTCGCAGCCCCGCATCGATCATGGCGGTCACCACCTCGCCGAGACCGTGGTTCCACTCGAACGTGCGCTGGTTCGTCAGCGGCGGGCCATCGACGTACGACTGCGGGGACGTCCACTCGTTTGGCTTGGCCGTCTCGAAGTACGGGTACGTGACCACCAGCGCCTGATCGGTGCGCTCGTCGTCGAGGGTCGCCCACATCGGGTGCGCCTCGTACACGTAGAGGAATCCGCCGGCGCGCACGAACCCGGCCGCCACGCGCGCCCATGCGCGGATGTCCGGCAGCCAGTTGAACGCACCGATACCCGTGTAGACCACATCGAACTGCTCATCGATCACGCTTGCCGCGTCGTACACATCGGACTGCACGAAGCGTGCATCGGTCACGCCGATGCGTGCCGCGAGGTCGCGCGCGGCCTCCACCGCGGCGGGCGAGCAGTCCAGGCCGGTCACGCGCGCGCCGAGGCGTGCCCAGTTCAGCGTGTCCATCCCGAAGTGACACTGGAGGTGCAGCAGCGTCTTGCCAGCGACGTCACCGACCTCCTCGATCTCCAGCGGGTAGAGCGACTTCTCGCCGCGCAAGAACCCTTCGAGGTCGTATCCCTGCGAGGCGACGTGGATCGGGACGCTCTCGTCCCAGCGGGCGAGGTTGGCATCCAGGTATGGCTGTTGGGACGGGTCAACGGGCATCGGACTCTCCCTCTGGCTTACGCGCCGTGATCCATTCGGCGGAGAATCGCCGGCGGAACCGCCCGGAGATCTCCAGGCCCAGCAGCGCCATCCGCAGGTCGTACTCGAACGCATCGACGCGGTCACCGAGGATCCGCCGGTTCGCGAACGACGTGGAGTAGATGTGCCCGACGATGCTCTCCAGGTCGGAGTCCACCGCGAAGTCGACCTGGCCAATCTGCACGTCGGTGAACCGGGACTCCTCCAGGTAGACCTCGTGGCGCTTCGGGTCTTCGCGGTAGACGCCGCTCCCCGCGCGGCGCACCTCGCCGAGGTGCTTCCGCACGATGCGCGCCACGGTCGTGGCGAGCGGGTCGCCGACGTCGGTGGAGTCCAGGTTCAGGAAGCCCGGCAGGCCGGTCAGGGCAATCGCGCCGCCCGGCTCGACCAACGGATAGAGCAGGTCGAGCACCTTCGGGCGGTTCATCCAGTGGAAGGCGCTCCCGACGGTGACCAGGCGATAGCGACCGCCGAGGGCATCGATCTCTTCGGCCGGTAGGACGTGCCACTCGATGTTCGTGATGCCGCGGGACTCCGCGAGGTCGCGCCCCGCCTCCACCATCTCCGCGCTCGCGTCCACGGCGACGACGCGCTCGAACCTCGGTGCCAGCGTCATCGCAATGGTGCCCGTGCCGGCACCGAGGTCGAGCAGCGTACCGGTGCCATCGATGCGCGCGGCGCGCTCAATCGCCTCGTACACGCCGGGCGGGTACGGGGGGCGGAAGCGAGCGTAGTACCAGGCCGTGCCCGCGAAGATGTCGTCCGGCATAGTGGTGTCGTTCATGGGGATGACGAGGATAGCGGAGCGGCCCGCTCAGCCCTCGGCGGGCTCGCGTTCACCGGCGCGGATCGGGACGGGGAGCCGGTTCTCCGGCGGCGGTATCGGGCAGGAGAAGGTGGGGTTGTAGGCGCAATACGGGTGGTAGGCGTAGTTGAAGTCCAGCAGCAGCCGCCCGTCCTCCAGCACCGGCACATCCAGGTAGCGGCCAGCCCCGTACGTCTCGCTGCCGGAGGTGGCATCGCGGAACGGCAGGAACAGGTGCCCGATCTCCAGGTCGCGGTACAGCGTCAGCGTCTGCGGCGCCATGCCCACCAGGAAGTGCATCGCCGCGAACCGCTGATATTCGCGTACCTCCCCGTCCGAGGTCTGCATCTCCAGCATTTCGGGCTCGTCGAACACCTCGGGGATCACGATGAACGAGAGCGCCTGCGTCTCCGGGTAGTACGACAGCCCGCGGAACTCGCGCCGCTGGGGGGCGGTCAGCGGTGACTGCGGGTCGTCACGGAAGAAGACGTCCTTGGCGGCGCGAAACTCCTCGAGTTCGGTCATCTCGCCATCGTGTTCGTGGTCGGGCACCGTCACACCTCCGCCGTGGTCAACACTTCGCGCACCGGGCGCGCGGCATCCTGCAGCGCGGTGACCAGCACGCGCGGCACGCCCGCTGCCAGCACCGCCCGCGCGAGGTGCGCCGCGGCCTCCGGGTATGCATCCGCCTTGTTCACCACCACCGCGTACGGTCGCGCCTCGACGCCCTTGCGGCCACCGAGTGGGCTCGCGAGGACCGTGGCGATCAACTCCGCGTCACACACGGCCCGATCCAGGATCGCGCGGACGCACTCCGACCGGTGGACGTGCTCCGCATCGAGCGGCGTATCGAGCGCGTCGGCGCCGACCACCGCGACCACGTGGGTGGCCGTCGCCGGGATCACCGGCTCGTCCGCCGCCGGCGCCTTGAACGGCCGCATCCGGCTGCCATCCGCCTCCACCGCGATCAGACCGAGGTCGCCACGGTGCGCCAGCGCGTCGATCACACTCGATGCGAGCGGCGCGATGCGTCCCCGCTTCTGCGGCTCCGTGCCCGCGAGCACGAGGAGCGCACCGGCGGGCCACGCGGAGGCCGCGGGCGGTGCGCCCTCGATCAGCGGCGGCATCGGCTCCAGGCGCGTGAAGCGCGTGCTGCCGGTCACGGCGGCGCGAAGGCCGAGGCCCG
>JAQCKI010000148.1 GCA_027592645.1 Chloroflexota bacterium
GGTCGACGGGCGACGCGGTGCGCGCGGTGCCCGGCTGCTCGATGGCGAGCGCGGCGGCGGTTTCCGTCATCACGGCGTGCAGTTCGGCCTCCGGCAGGCGCCGCTCGAGCGTGGCGAGCAGGGCGGACAGCATCCGCTCGTGGCCCTTCGGGTAGCGCGCCTCGCCCTCGGTGGTGAGGCGGTAGGCGAGCGCCGGACGGCCGACGCGGCCACGCACCTCGCTGGCGGTGACCAGGCCCTCGCGCTCCAGCACGGTGAGGTGCTGGCGGACGCCGGTGGCGGTGAGATCAAGGTGGACGCCCAGGTCGCGGACGCCGGCGGCGCCGCGTTCGCGGAGGAAGTCCAGGATCTGCTGGCGCGTCGCCTGCATGGTACTCGGTCACCTCATCGATGCGCGGACGGGGCGGGCCGTTCGGCCTCACCGCGTCACCTTCCTATGATACCCGTACCGACCGCAGTCACACCCGCAGGCACACCCGCAGAGGGCAGCACGAGACGGCATTGCCGGACGACAGGGAGAGCGATGACCGGCCCCAGCATCGACCCGATGACCCAGCGCGCGATGGCGGACGCGATCGTGCAGCGTGCCGCCGACCAGTTGCGTGACCTGCTGAGGCAGCTCGCCGTGCGGATCACGCCGTTCCCGCCGTTCCCCGGCGCGATGTTCGCGTACGGGATCGAGGTGGAGCCGCCGCCCGGCGTCTCGGCCGACGTCGGCTGCGTGGTGCTGGGCGACGATGGCGCGCTGTACGAGCTGCAGGTGGGCCTGGACCAGCAGCAGATGGCGCAGGGCGGCGACGCGATGAACACGCGACACGAGGAACTGGTGCCGCTGGTGCTGCCGCCGGCCGCGTACGTCGGCTACGCGCATCGCGCTGTCATCGCCGCGACTGAGTACCTGGAGCAACAGCGTCCGAGCTGAGGGACGGAGGGCCGCATGGCCGCGACGTACGAGGCGTTCGCGCGGCAGGAGCCGGAACTGGCGGCGCACGTCCGCAACCGGCTCCACGGTCGGACGGCGTACCTCGCGACCGTGCGCAGCGATGGCACCCCGCGCGTCCACCCGGTCACGCCGGTGGTGGCGGATCACGCGCTGTTCCTGTTCATGGAGCCGAACTCGCCGAAGGGGCACGATCTGCGCCGGGGCAGCGACTACGCGCTCCACTGCGGCGTCGAAGACTCGGACGGCGGCGGTGGCGAGGTGCTGGTCACCGGCACGGCCACCGCGGTGGACGACCCTGCGGAACGCGCACGCGCCGCGGCCACCAGCAGTTACGCGCCTGCCGAGCGGTACGTGCTGTTCATGCTGGCGATTGAGTCGGTGGTCGCGCGCACGTATCGGGACGGGCAGCCGCTGACGCGGCGCTACTACTCCGCGCGGTAGTCGCCGGAGCGGCCGCCGGACTTCGAGACGAGACGCACGTCCTCGATGCGCATCCCGCGCTCCACGGCCTTGCACATGTCGTACACGGTGAGCGCGGCGACGGTGACAGCGGTGAGCGCCTCCATCTCCACGCCGGTCTGGCCGGTGACCCGCACGGTGGCCTCGATCTCCACGGCGTCGCCTGTGGCGGACGGGGCGAGGTCGACCGTGACGCCGCTGACCGGCAGCGGATGGCAGAGCGGGATCAGTTCGTGCGTGCGCTTCGCGGCCATGATCCCGGCGACCCGAGCGGTGGCGAACACGTCACCCTTCGGGGCACGGCCCTCCACGATCATCGCGAGCGTCGCCGCCTCCATCACCACGCGTGCGCGCGCCGTCGCCTCGCGCGAGGTGACGGCCTTCTCGGAGACGTCGACCATGCGCGCGTGGCCGCGCGCGTCGAGGTGCGAGAGAGAAGGTGGAAGGGGCGGCAGGTCCGTCATCGTTCGCTCCGCTATCCGCCGATGTACGACATCTCGACCTTCTTGAGGCCGGGGGTGCCTTCGCTGCGGAGTTCCGAGTACCGGTCTTCACGCGCGCGCCAGGTGGCATCGATCAGCGCGCCCAGCGCCTCGTCCGTGTCGCCGCGCCGCAGCGCGCCGCGCAGGTCGACGCCGTCCGAGGCAAACAGGCAGGTGTAGACGGAACCCTCCGCGGAGATGCGCGCGCGGGTGCAGGTGCCACAGAACGGCTGCGTCACGGAGGTGATGAAGCCCACCTCGCCCGCACCATCGCGGTAGCGGTAGCGCCGCGCGACCTCGCCGAGGTACGCGGACTCCACGACCTCCAGCGGCCACTCGGCGTCGATCATCCGCACGAGTTCGGCTGCGGGCAGCACCTCGTCCATCTTCCAGCCGTTGGTGGTGCCCACGTCCATGAACTCGATGAACCGCACGATGTGCGGCGTGCCGCGGAAGTGGCGCGCCAGGTCCAGCAGCGTGTGCTCGTTCACACCACGCCGGACGACGGCGTTGATCTTCGCGGGCGCGATCCCGGCCGCCTTTGCCGCCTCGATGCCCTCGAGGACGAGCGCGACGGGGAAGTCCATGTCGTTCATCGCGCGGAAGGTGGCATCGTCGACGGAGTCCAGGCTGACGGTGATGCGGTCGAGGCCGGCGGCGGCCAGTGCCGGCGCCTGCGAGGCGAGCAGCGTGCCGTTGGTGGTCATCGCCACCTCCGCACCCGGGATCGTCTTCAGCATCCGCACGAGGTCAGGCAGCCCGGCGCGCAGCGTCGGCTCGCCGCCGGTCAGGCGGAACTTGCGGACGCCGCGTGCCGCGAAGAGCCGCGCGAGGCGTTCGATCTCCTCGAAGGTCAGGATCTCGGAGCGCGGCAGGAACGCGAAGTCAGCGCCGAAGACCTCGCGCGGCATGCAATAGCGGCAGCGGAAGTTACAGCGGTCGGTCACGGAGATGCGCAGGTCGCGCAGCGGCCGCCCGAGGCGGTCCACGAGCGTGCCGGGCGCGATCAGCCCGCCGACCTCGATCTCATCGAAGTCGGGGTGGCCGCCGGGCGTCTGGTCGTCTGCGGGTACCGATCCCATGCATTGAGTGTAGACCGACGGTGGCCGCGTACGATCCCCTCTGTGACCAGCACCGCAACC
>JAQCKI010000149.1 GCA_027592645.1 Chloroflexota bacterium
ACACGCGGGTGGTACACCGAGCCGAGCGCCACGACGAATGAATCCGCCACCACCCGCAGGTCGCGCAGCGACAGGTCGCACTCGTCGAACTGCCCTTCCTCCAGGCGCTCGCGGATGATGCCCTCCACGATCTCGCGAATCTTGTCGCCGGAGCGATCCGGCGCCGCGCGCACAGTCGCCTCGCACGAGTCGGCGAGCATCACCAGCGCCGTCTCACGTGTTTGCGGCTTCGGGCCGGCGTAGCGGAAGAGATCGGGATCGATGTCAGGGGCAGTCTGCGCGGCGAGCCGGTAGAAGTACGCGACGAGGCGTGTCCCGTGGTGCTGTGGGATGAACTGAACCACGGCGTCCGGTACGTCGTACCGGTGGGCGATCTCCACCCCGGCGCTGACGTGCAACATGATCACTCGACACGACTGCAGCGGGTCGAGCGCCTCGTGCGGGCTGGCGCCGCTGCCGAAGTTCTCGACGAACATCGCGGGCGAGTGCAACTTCCCGACGTCGTGGTAGTACGCGCCAACACGCACGAGCAGCGCATCGGCGCCGATGCGGTCCGCCGCGCGCTCTGCCAGGTTCCCCACGACCATCGAGTGCTGGAACGTACCGGGCGCTTCATCCTGCAGGCGGCGCAGCAGTGGGTGATTGAGCTGCGCCAGTTCCATCAGTTCCACGCGCGTCACGATGCCGAACGGCCGGCTGAGCAGTACGAACGCGCCCACCGCCACCATCGCGGCCACCACGCCGCCCACGGCGGACGTGCCAGCAATCCACACGAGGTCTAGCCAGACCCAGTCCGGGTCGACCATGAGTACCGCCGTCGCCACCAGGGCGGTGGCGCCGCCGGCCATCAGACCGGCGGCCATGTACCCCTGCATCCGCTCCACGCGCGCTACTGCGTAGATCCCTGCGAGGCCGCCCGCAAGGGCACCCAGCGTCAGCCGCAACGTCTCCAGTTGCGATGCGGTACCGGCCCAGCCGAACACCGGGATCGAGACCGATACGAACCCCACGATCGCGGCGAGCAGCGCCGATAGCAGCACGGCTGTCCCGATATCGAGCAGCACGACGGCAACGATGGGGCCCGCGGCCAGTGGCAATGCCAGCGCCAGGAAGAGCCGGTCAGCGTCCGGTACGGTGAGCGTCAGCACGAACTTGGCGAGCGCCGCCGGTACCACCAGCAGCAGGATCAACAGCGTCAGCCTTCGAGCACCCCGCAGCGCCCGCGGGCGCGCCACGTACAGGTGCGCACCCACCGCCGTGCCCGCGAGCGCCGCGGCCAGCGCCGCGGCCATGATCGCGGATCGCGTCGCCGTGCCGTGCCGTAGCCCGAACCGCTCGATCGCCTCGAGGCCCACCGCATCGATCACGGTGCCGGAAGGGATGACGACCTGGCCGGTGGAGTACGTCACGACCACGGGAGGCGTATTGGCGCGCGCTTCGCGCCGGAGCGACTCGGTGCGCTCGGCGGAGATGATGAGCGTCGGAACGATCAGCGGATCGAGGAGCTCCGTGAGCGCCAGCACCTCTTCCACCTCAAGCAGCGGCGAGAGGTAACCCGCGGCCCGACCGCGCGCGGCGGTGGTCTCCTCCGGCCCCACGGCGCCGGTGAGGGTGCGCGAGAGTGCGTTCTGCGCCTCTGAGCGCAACGAATCCCACCGGCTGCCATCGACCGAGGCAAGCACGGACGCGGACGGTTGCGAGATCTGCACGCCGGGGATGGCACGAATCTGAGTCTCACGGGCGGAGGCGGAGATGTCCGGCGTGTCCCGCTGCACCCGGATCGCTTCCAGGATGCGATCCAGTTCCTGCAACTGCCGATCGCGGATCTCCGGGTCCAGGATTAACACATCGTTGATCGCAGATGCGGCCTCAGAGCGCACCTGCTCGGTCAGGACGGCGGACTCGTACGTCAGGTCGCGCGGGGAGGTGATCGGCTGGTCCAGCGTGACACCGGCCTCCAGCCGCTGGCTTCCGGGGTACCACGGGAAGAGCACCGCGAAGAGGGCGATCGAAGAGAGCACGCCCACGGTGATCGCCGTCGAGCGGCGCGCGGGGTTACGGGCGGCGTCATGGATCGAATGTGGCAGGGGGCGGGTTGCCATAGGTGCTCGGCGCTTGTGGCCGCCGGGCTACGTCCCCAGGACTTCGCGCGCGATCTGGTTGATGCGACTGCCGTCCGCGCGACCGGCCACGCGCGCGATCAGCGGGCGCATGATCTTACCTACGTCGCCTGCGCCGCTGGCACCCGTCTCTGCGATCACGGCCCGCGCCAGTTCGCGGATCTCGTCGTCCTCCAGTTGCTGCGGCAGGAACGTGACGATCACGTTCAATTCCGCCTGCTCCTTGTCCACCAGGTCGGAACGCTTGGCCTTCTCGTACTCCGTGATCGAGTCGCGGCGCTGCTTCGCTTCCTTCTGCAGGACGCGAATCGTGTCCGCGTCTTCCAGCGGCCGGCCGAGGTCAATGCGGGCGTACTCGAGCGCGGCCATCAGCAGCCGCAGCGCATCGCGACGCGTGTTGTCGCCGGCCTTCCAGGCCGTGGTCATCTCGGTGCGGATGGTGTCCTGGATGGCGGACATGTGGCCTCCCCGGTCCCCGCGAAGCGAATGCGCCGGAGACACACCACCCCGGCACGGGGCCGGGGCGGTGAGTGGTCGACCTAGGCGGCGGTACGCCGCGCCTGGCGGATGATCGCCTTCCGCATCTTGCGGCGGCGCGCCGCTTCTTTCTTCTTGCGACGCTCGGACGGCTTCTCGTAGAACTCGTGGCGCCGGGCGTCCGTCAGGATCCCATCCGCCTGCACGCGCTTGTTGAAGCGCCGCAACGCGGACTCAAGCGATTCGGAATCACTAACGTAGACTTCGCTCACTCGTACCACCCCCGCCGGGACGCGCTGGTCGCCGGTCATTGCCGTAGTTGGAGGCGTCCAGGTGCGGACGCGCATCTCGTATCGTATGGATCCACCCCG
>JAQCKI010000036.1 GCA_027592645.1 Chloroflexota bacterium
CCCGTCCCGACGACCAATGCGGCATGATGCCCTCTACACCCAACCACTCCGGGAAACCGGGGCAGGCTCCGGGTTGTGCGAATTGATTGATGCGCCCTATGCGATTACGGAGAGCGTGCACCTGAAGCCTTCGCCCGGACACACCCCTGGACATGTGTACGTGACCATCAGCTCGGGAGGGGAAGAGGCATTGATCACGGGCGACGCCCTGCACCACAAACTACAGCTCGCGGCTCCTGATCTACCCGACTCCACGGACCGAGGGGGAGATCCCGGGCAGGCGCTCAGGACCCGCATGGCGCTGTTCGAGCGACTCGTCGATACGAACACGCTGATGCTTGGAGGGCACTTCGAACCTCCAGCGGCCGGGTATCTCCGGCGGCACAGAGACGGCTACGCACTTCTGCCGAACAGTGTGACATCGATATCGTGATGCTCGCCGTGCGCTTGCGACTGAAGTACAAGTTCAGCATGCCCGGCGGTCGCTGAAAGCAGTTCCACACGGTTCTGTCAGAACTCGAGCACCGATCGGACGCAGGTCTGTCCTCCGGGGACTTTTGTTCCCTAGGCCGCTGCGACCTCCGCAACCAATGACCTCCATCGGTCGATGAAGATCTGGCGCTGAGCAGCAAGCGAGACAGTCGGCTGGCCGCGGCTCGCGTTCCTTCGGGGGGAGGCTGCTGGCCGGAGGGGACTTGAGCGACTCGCCCTTCCATGGCGGCCTCACCTCGTTCCCCGCACTCGAACGCATCGTCCTCCCCGTGCGCCGCTGCCATGTTTCTGCCCTGGTTCAGCGCTGACGACTAGCGAGGCTCTCGCTGACCATGGCCGAACTTGGCGCCGATCACGATGCCGTCGCGGGCGGAGCCGGGGAAGGCGTGCGCGAGGATCGTCTCGCCTCGGCCGGAGCCGTAAGTGTCGGCCGTATCGAAGAAGGTGACGCCGCGCTCGTGCGCGCGGTGCATCAACGCAGCGGCTTCGTCATCAGAGTAGGCGCCCCACCAGCCCGCCGATACGGTCCAGACGCCGAAGCCGATCTCGGAGACTTCCACGTCCGTCCCGGCCAGTCGCCGATAGCGCATCCGTCACCTCCAGTTACCGCCAAGCGGAGACTGGTGCGACGACGCATCAGGGGCAACGTGGGGAATGGTGGACTTCGAGAGGATTCAGGCGGTTCGCCTAGAGAAAAGACCCGGGAAACTTTCCGCGGGCATCGTAAGGATTGAGACTCTGTGAGAGGTTCGGGAGATTCTCTGGCCCCGTCGATGGTGCCGCCTACGGGCGCGCCGCCACCGCCGTGCCGACCGAAGCCAGCCGCGCGATCGTCGCGGCATCGGGCGCTGGGTCGCCCTCAAGGACGGCGGTGGCGAGCGCCGCCGCCCGCTCGCCGAGGATCGCGTCCGTCAGCGTGCGGAACTTCGCAGCGATGTCGGCCTCGGTGATGCCGCTCTCCGGGTCGCCGGCCGGGTGGTCGATGCGCGCCTCCAGCCGCTCACCGCTGCGCATCGTGATCGCCACGATCGAGGGCCATGCCGCCGGGTACAGCGCGTCCAGCGCGGGGTCGGTCTCGAACGTGACGCGGCTCGTCAGCGCGAGCGTCGCCTCGTCCGCGATCGTCTCATCGCTGAATCGCTGCGGCGCGAGGTCACGGAAGCGGAGTGCACTGGCAACGCAGAACGGCAGCGAGAACTTCGCCGCGTACGGCGTCACCGGCTCCATCCCCCCGAGCAGCCCCAGCGCCTGCGAGTAGACCCGCACTTCCACGCGCTCGATCTGCGACGGCTGGATGCCGTGCTGCTCCCGCAGGGACAGAGCCGCGTCGACCGCCGGGTGGGTGTGGCGGCAGGAGGCGTGCACCTTGAACGACACCTGCTCGATACGCCACCGCGCCATCGAGGCGTGCAGGCCCTCGGTCAGCGCGGCCACGTCCGGCGCGTCCGACATCGCCGCGAGCAGGCCCTTGGCGCCCTCCAGGATGCGGGAGGCCGCCGTGAAGCCGCGCTCGGCGAGGAGCGCCGCCAGGATGCCGTCGTGCGCAGCCTTGCCGGGGTGGAGTTGCTTCGACATCGCGCCATCGACAAGGAACTCCCACAGCCCCGCCGTCATCGTCCCGGCGGAGCCGAGCGCCATCAGCGTGGTCTGCGCATCGAGCCGGCCGAGGCGCGCGGCAGCGGCCGCCGCACCGAACGTGCCCGCCGTGCCGGTGGTGTGCCAGTGCTCGTAGTGGCTCGGCCCGAGCGCCTCGCCGATGCGGATCATCACCTCGTAGCCCACCGCGATCGCATCAAGCAGGTCGTCGCCGGATGCGCCATCGCGCTCCGCGACGGCAAGCGCGGCCGCGACCACCGGCGCACCGGGGTGCGAGATCGAGGCGCGGTCGAGGTCGTCCATCTCCAGCACGTGCGAGGCCGCCGCGTTCGCCATCGCCGCCAGCGGCGCGGAGGTGCGCGTACCGTCCGCCAGCACCGTTGCCTGTGGGTGCCCGCCGAGCGCCTGCACCACGTCCCGCATGAGCGCAGGCGGGTTCATCTCGCCGCCTGCGACCGCTGAGCCGAGCCAGTCCAGTAGGTAGCGGCGCGTCGTGCGTCGCACGTCCGCCGGGACGCGCGCCTCCGCGACGAACCGTGCGAGGGCTGCGGTCGGGCCGGACTCACCTATGTTCATGGCGTACCTCGTTCATCACTATGACTTCCACGATACCCGCACCTACGCGCGCCGCGTGACCGTGCCGGCGGCGAGCAGCGCGTCGACCTCCGCGTCCGCGAATCCGCATTCGCGCAGCACCTCGATCGAGTGCTCGCCGAGGGCGGGCGCGGGGCGTTGGGCGACGGCGGGCGTCTCGGAGAATCGGGCCAGGGGGCTGACGACGCGCTGCGGGCCGGTCACCGGGTGCACCAGTGGGGTCATCATGCCCATCGCCAGCACCTGCAGGTCATCCGACATCTCCTCGGGGAACTTCACGGTGGACGCGGGCACGCCCGCCTCCACGAAGAGCGTTTCCCACTCGTCGGCGGGCTTCTCCATCAACTTCTGCTGGATCTCGCGCCTCCACGCCTCCACGCGGTCGTCCGCGTCGGGCGCGGCCGCATCGAAGTCCGGCGAGTCCGTCTCGTCCGTCATCGACAGGATCGCGCGCATCCGGTCGCGGTTCTGCTGCGTGATCGCACCGAGGATCAGCGCGCCCTGCTTGGTGTCATAGCCGCGGTAGTAGAGCCGGTGCGAGGTGAGGCGCGTCGATTCGTCGCGGAGGGCGATGGTGTCGCGGTAGGTGGCGCCGCCGGCGCGGGCGGCTTGCATCCGGTGCAACAGCGGGTCGCGCACGGTGACATCGTGCACCGGTTCCCGCATCACCTTGTTGGACATCAGTTCCAGCGCTGTCTGAAGCAACGACAACTGGATCTCCTGCCCTCGACCGGTACGGGAGCGCTCGAAGAGCGCGGCGCAGATCGCCATGGCGGCAGCGAATGCCGCGGCGCGGTCGATGAACGGCGTGGCGTTGAGCCAGACCGGGGCGCCCTCGGCGTCCACTTTGCCCTCGGCGGCGATCATGCCGGAGTACGCCTGCGTCGCGATGTCCGAGCCGCCGCGCGTGGCGTGCGGACCGTGGTCGCCGAAGCCGGTGACCGTGGCGCAAATCACGTCCGGCCGGATCGCCCGCAGCGAGGCGTAGTCGATGCCGAGGCGTTCCGCGACGCCGAAGCGGTAGTTGCTCAGCACCACGTCAAAGTGCGGCACTAGCCGGCTCAACACGTCCCGCCCGGCCTCCTGCGTGAGGTCGATGGTGAGGCTGCGCTTGCCCCGGTTCAGCGACTGGAAGTACTTGCCCTCGTTGGGCACCACGGCGCCGCTGTTACGCCGGTCTTCGCCCTTAGGCGGCTCCACCTTCACCACGTCCGCGCCCAGGTCGGAGAGGTGGATGCCCGCGACCGGCCCGGCGATGATCTGCGTGAACTCAAGCACGCGGACGCCGCGCAGCGGCCCGCCCTCCTGCCCGTTCGTCGCTTCCAGCGTCACCGGGCGAGGCCCTACCCGCGCGGCAGACCGAGGCCGCGCGTGGCAATCACGTTGCGCTGCACCTCGGACGTGCCGCCGCGGATCGTGGCGGGCACCATGCGCACGTACATATTGGTGTAGCGCCCGGCCGCCGAGCCGTCGTCGCATCGCGTCCCCGCGAGGCCGAATGCGCGGGACGCGGTCAGCGCCAGCCGCTGGTTCAACTCAGAGGCGAACAACTTGGAGGTCGAGGCCTCGTAGTTCGGGATCACGCCCCGGTTCTGCATCGAGATGATGCGGAACGAGAAGTTGAACATCACCTCGGTCTCGATGTACCGGTCGGCGATCGCCAGACGCACCGGCGAGGTCGCCGTCACGCCCTCCGCGCCGATGTCCTCGATCAGTTCGTTGATCGTCCGGCGCGCACCCACGGCAGCGACGATGTTCGAGCGCTCGAAATCCAGCAGCGTCATCGCCACGTACCAGCCGCGGTTCTCGTCGCCGACGAGGTTCCCCGCGGGCACCCGCACGTCCTCGAAGAACGTCTCGTTGAAGTAGTGGTGCTCGCCCATGTCGATCAGCGGGCGCACGCTCAGGCCCGGCGTCTTGATGTTGTCGATCAGCAGGAAGGAGATGCCGCGGTGCTTCGGCGCCTGCGGGTCCGTCCGCACGAGCGCGAAGATCGCGTCCGCCGTGTGCGCCCCGGACGTCCAGATCTTCTGGCCGTTCACGACCCACTCGTCGCCATCGCGCCGGGCGGCGGTCTGCAACGAGGCCAGGTCGGAGCCGGAGCCGGGCTCCGAGTAGCCCTGCGCCCATGCCACCTCGCCCTGCAGGATCGGCGGCAGGTACTTCGCCTTCTGCTCGTCGGTGCCGTGGACGATCAGCGTCGGCCCCAGCAGGCGCACGCCGGAACCGCCAACGGGAGGCGCACCGGCCGCGGCGAACTCCTGGTTCAGCACGAACTGCTCGTTCGGGGAGAGGCCCGCGCCGCCGTATTCCTTCGGCCATTCCGGGGCCACCCAGCCGCGCGCGCTCAGCGCCTGCTGCCACGCGACCGCCGCGTCGCGCGCGCCGGCGTCATCCGATTTGCGATCGAACTCCCACGCGCGCTCGTCCGGGCCGTTGCCCTCGCGGTATCGCCCCGGGAGGTACTGCTCGATGACCGCGCGCACCTCCGCGCGGAACGCGGCCTGCTCTGGTGAGTCGTCCCAGTCCATCGAGCCCTCCCGTCCAGCCGGTACCCGGCGGGGCACACTGTAGTGCCTGCACGGACGCGATGACGCCCCCGACGCCCGCCCCGTACGATGCGCGGCGTCCTGCGCGGTGAGCTCGGCGCAGGCAGCGGTGGAGGCGACAGATGGCAGAGGCGGGACGCCTGATCTATTTCGAACGCTGGATCGACCCGCGCGCGGGCGAACTCTTCCGGGGCGAGAACGCCGTGGAGATGCAGCGCATCACACGCGACGACCCCGGCGACGTGATCGAGGCGGCGTTCCTGGACGCCTGCTGGTACCAGTTGTCCTCCACCCGTGGCGACATCCCGGAACCGTTCCGCGTGAACGACCGCCTGCTGCAGCGCTCGCCGAACCTGCTGGCCGTCTCTACGCACGGTGCCGGGTACGACACCGTGGACCTGGAGGCGTGTACCCGCGCCGGGGTGATCGCGGTGAACCAGGCCGGTGGCAACCTGGAGGCCGTCGCCGAGCACACGCTCGGGCTGATGCTGATGCTCTCCAAGCGCGCGATCGAGGCCGACCTGCACATGCGACGCGAGCGCGGCTGGGTGCGCTCCGACTTCACGGGCCACGACCTCACCGGCAAGACTGCCGGCCTGATCGGCCTCGGCAATGTCGGCGGCCGCGTCGCCGACCTCCTGCGGCTGGCGTTCTCGATGCGCGTAGTCGCCCTCGACCCGTACGTGGAGGACGACACCTTCGCCGAGCACGGTGTGGAGCGCGTCACACTCGAACGGCTGCTGGAGGAGTCCGACTTCGTCTCGGTGCACTGCCCCCGTACGCCGGAGACGGAGTGGATGCTGGGCCCCGCCGAGTTCGCGCGCATGAAGCCGTCGGCTTATGTCGTGAACACCGCCCGCGGCGGCATCCTCGATGAGTACGCGCTCGCCGAGGCGCTGGCGGCGGGCCGCCCGGCCGGCGCGGGCATCGACGTGTGGGACATCGAGCCGCCCGCCCTCGATCACCCCCTGCTGGCGCTGGACAACGTCATCGCTACGCCGCACATCGCGGGCGTCACGGTGGAGGCGCGGCAGCAGATGGCCGTGTACGCCGTGGAGCAGTGGCGCGCGATCTGGCGGGGCGAGCGCCCTCCACGGATCCTGAACCCCGAGGTATGGCCGAAGTACCTGGAGCGGCGGGCCGCGATCCTCGGCTAGCGCGCCGGCGACGCTGCGAGGTGGTCGCGCACCCGCTGCCAGTCCTGTGCGAGGGGGCCGGGCGTTTTCTCAGTCGGTACCGGTGGCTTCACGTAGTCGCGCCGCAGCGGCTCGGTCATCAGTTCCACCAGCACCGGGCCGTCCACCTCCAGCAGCTCGTCCAGCGCGGCGTCGAACGACTCGACATCATCGAAGCGGACCGCCTTCGTGTACCCGGCGGCCTCGGCCAGCCCGGTGAACGACATGCGGCCCTCCGAGAGGATCGGCTGGCTACCACTGGTGTCGTACACGCCATTGTGGAAGACCACGTGCATGAACCGCCGCGGGGTGGCGCCTGCGACGGTGAGCAGCGAACCGAGTTGCATCGCGAGCGACCCGTCGCCATCGAGCACCCACACGGGCACGTTCGGCCGCGCGAGCGCGACACCCAGCCCGAAGGTGGACGCGCCGCCCATGAAGCCCACGCAGCGCAGATCACGGTCGGTGACGTCGCGGTCGCGCCACGGGAGGATCACGGTCATCGTCGAGACCACCACCTGGTCGCGCCGTCGACGGTGCAGCGCGTCGAGCGCGCCGGCCAGAGGCATCCGCTTCATCGTCGGTTCCATGTGCCGCCTCCTCAGGCCGTCTGTTCGCCGATGAGCACCGCCACCGGGCCTCGACGCTCCTGCGCCTGCCGCATCGCGACCTCGATCTGCCCGACGTCTTCCGGCCCGTCGAGCAGGTAGTACGGCACGTCGAAGACGTCCAGCAGCGGCTCGGTGTACCGCACCATCGAGTCCAGGTGGTCGCGCGGCGCCTTCGATGGGTCGCGGTTGAGCAAACCGATCATGAACAGCATCGGGAACTCGCCATCGATGGCGACGCCACGCAGGTGATTGATGCAGGCGTAGAGGCCGGCATGCTGGATCTGGATGAGCGGCGTGCGGCCGCCCACGATCAGGCCCGCTGCGAGCGTGATTGCCTCGTCCTCGGTCGCCGTCTGGATGAAGCGCATGTCATCGCGCGACCGCATCAGCGCGATCAGGCTGCGGACGTGCGTGTCCGGCACCGCGACCACATCGGTGACACCGGCAGCGAGGACGGCGTCGTAGAGCATCTGCGCCGGGATCGGCTGGGCGTGGGAGGTCTGCTGCGCCATGGTTCATCCTCTCGCCAGAAGGCGAAGGTATCTGTAGCCGACCTCGAATGAGTTGTCGAGCCGCCTCGTTACGTGCGGTTCGCGACGAACCACATGCCGAAGATGGAGCTGCTGACCAGCACCATCCCGGCCATCACGAGGAAGTCAGAGGGCATCAGCGTCAACCCGGTCGCCTGGATGCTGGTGCCGCTCACAAAGAACGCGCAGACCCCCAGCGGCAGCCGACCCACGCGACCGGTGCCCCACATACCGGCGATGCCGACCGAGGTCAGCACCATCCCGAGCAGCAGGAGTTCGTTCGACGGGTTCACGGTCAGCGCCATGGCCGTACAGGCGCTGCCGGAGACGAAGGCGAGCATCACCGCAAACGTCTGCCAGCGGATCGCCCCCTTGCCCGGCAGCCACATGCTGACCACGGCGATACCGGTGAGGGTCATCCCCACGAGGATCAGCGTATCGCTGGCGGCGACGGTGAGGCCCATCGCCGTGGAGAGTCCACCGCCGACGAAGGCCGCGAGTACGAACGGCCAGACCTGCCCCACCGAAACACCCTCAGCGAAGAGCATGTGGGTGCGGAACTGAGTGCTGCGCCGCATCGCCTCGCGCATCTCGCCCGTGGTCGTCTGTTCCTGACGCTCATCACTCATCGCTCACTCCAGTCCCTCGTCGCGCATTGGGCCCGCCAGTGCTGCCGGCGGGTCCACCGCTCGGTGCTGCGCCCGACCCACCGCCTGAGGTGCCACCCGACGTGCCGCCCGGATTGCCCGGCAAGCCGCCAGGCCCGCCTGGACCACCAGGCGAGCCGCCCGGGCCTGCGGGGCTAGTCCCCCCCGGCAGCCCACCGCCGAACACGAACGGCAAGAAGGCACCACCGGACACCAGCGCACCCGCCAGTGCACGTTTGTCCACGCCCTGTGCGCCCGCCAGCGGGATCACCCCGCCGGTGAACGCCGCCCCGGCCGTGGCGATGTTGCGGATCTCCGCGCGCGTTGCCGCTTCTTCCGGCGGCACCGTCTTCCCGCCCGGGGTCTTCGAGGCATCCACCGTGCGCAGCAATCCGGCTGGGGGCGACCCGAGCGCGACGCTCGCGACCTCCTCCACCGGCGGATCAGGTTGCTCATCTGTCACATCGCCGGGCCCATCATTGGCGGCGTTCGAATCCACGACCGGAGGCGGCGGATCGTCATCGTCGGGGCTACCGCCCGGCGCTGCCAACGACGGCGACGATCCGGTAGTGGGCACGCTCGGCGTGGGGGCGGGTGTGGCGGTCGGGGTCGGGTTTGGCGTCGCCGCAGGCGGGGTTGCGGCGGGCACGGGGGTAGCCTCCGCCGTTGCCGTGGGCGTAGGCGTCGCCGTCGGGGCGGGCGTAGGCGATGGCGTCACCGTCGGAGTGGGAGTCGGAGTCGGAGTCGGCGTGGGAGTCGGGGTCACCGTAGGCGTAGGCGTCGCGGTCGGCGTGGGCGCGGGCGTCACCTCGGGCTCCGGTTCAGGCTCGGGCGGCGGTGGGGGTGGAGGTGGAGGTGGCGTCTGGACCTGGATCGCCAGGCCACCGCAGCCCTCGGCGGCATCCTTGTCGACCACGCAGACGACCACGTCGAACGTGCCGGTCGTGGCAAACACGTGGTTCACCGCGAACGGTGCTCCGGACCCCACCGCGCCCACGGATGCCTCGCTGCCGTCGCCCCAGTTCACCGAGTAGTTCCACGGCCCATCCGCCGTCCCGGGATCGACGAACGACGGAGTGATGGAGTTGTTCGTACCAACGACCACCGTCCGGTCGCTGCCGGCGTTCACGATCGGTGCCACGTTCGTGATTGCGACCTCGGCCATCGCGCTCTCGTCGCCATCGGCATCAGTGACGGTCACCTGCACCGTGTAGTTGCCGTTGTCGGCGTACGCGTGCGTCGGCGCGACGCCGACACCAACGCCGCCATCGCCGAAGGTCCACGCGTAACTCTGCCCGCCAGCCAGCGAGGTAGAGGCGCTGGCATCAAACTGCACCGCGGTGCCCTCGGTCTCGTTGTACGGACCACCGGCGCTCGCCACCGGCGAGACCTGCCACGTGACGGCAGTAGCGCCCTGCAGCGCGGCCCCGCCCCCGTTCTCGCCGGCCCAGAGCATGGTGGCCGTCACCGCGTCCTCGCCGGCTGCGCCCCCGACGTACGCAGTCGTGGCCGTCCCAGTCCCGGTCGCGACGCTCGAGCCCCCGTTCGGCCCCTCGCGCAGCACGTTCGCCGCGAGCGTCCCCGTGTACGCACCGTCGTTGAGCACCGGCGTCACCGAGATCGTCACGCTCGCGCCGACGGCCCGAGGTGACGCGGACGGCGCGACCGTGAGCGCGGTGATGTGACTCGTGGAGGCGGCTTCGCCGTTGAGCCTCCCGACGGGCCCGGCAGGGCTCCCCCACCAGGAGGAACTGACCGTCACCGCAGCGTTCGCGTCGATGGCCACACCCACGAAGTTCACAAACGCCGAGTCGGCAATCGTTGCGCCCCCGGTGGCGGCGCCCTGGCGGTCAATATCGTTGTTGTTGAATAGCGTGCGCAGCACGCTCAACGAGCCATTCGCCTGGATGCCGTCGCCTACCACCGCGGCGGTGTTCCCGGTGATCACCGAGTCTTCGATGCTGAGCGCGGAGCCGGTGTCGGAGAAGATCGCCCCTCCTCGACCAGCCGTGTTGTTCCCAGAGATGATCACGCGCCGAAGGGTCAGCGCGCCCGTTGATTGGATGCCACCGCCATGGCCATCGGTCACCCCGCCGGTGAGGGTCACATCATGGATCACCAGCGCTGACGCGGGGCCCGCCGACTGAAAGTCGATCACTCGCGCCCCGTTGCCGGTGATCGAGGTCAGACCAGCACCTGCACCGAGGATGCGGACCTCCGCATCGACGTTGACGGTCAGGCTCTCCCCGTACGTGCCCGCCGCCAGCGTGATCTCGTACACCGTGTCAGGTACCAGATTGGGGATGTCATCGAGCGCTTCGGTGATGGTCGCGTATGTGCAGCCGGCCGCGCAGACATCCAGGGTCGTGACGGCGCGCACAGGGATCGCCAGGATCAGGCCTGCCCCGACCGCACATGCGATCGCGACAAATGCGCGCGCGGAACGTTGTCGCGTGCTCGACAACACGGCACCGGCCTTTTTCATCACGACCGGCCCATGATGGTGCCCGCCGCCCCCGGGCATGGTCAGCGCAACGAGCGACTACCGTAAGGTGAGATTCGGTGGAAACGGGAATCTGCGTGCATTTGACCGCGTCGGGCTAGGCGACGGCCTCGATCGCCTCGGCGGGCGCGATGGTCGAGGGCTCCGCCTGGACCAGCCGAGGTGAGCGCGTCCGCCACGCGACCACGCGATCCACGAGTACCGCGATGGCCGCTCCCACGAGCAGGTCGAACACATAGTGCTCGGCCAGGTGAACGAGAGCGAACGCCATCAGGGCGCAGTACCCGAGGAAGAACCAGCGCAGGCGCGGAACGAACCGCCTGACCCAGAGGTACAGCGCGACGGTGACCGCCATGTGCAACGAAGGCACCGCCGCCACCGAATTCGGCTCGCCCAGGGCCCGATACATCGATGTGTACGTGTCGCGATCCATCGAACGCCCCACGAAGTTCATCACCCGGTACACGGGATCCAGGTCGCCGCTGCGCGATGCCAGCCAGGGCGGCGCAGTGGGCGTGATGAAGAAGAAGATCAGGCCGACGTACTGCACGCCCAGCATGCGCTGGATGAACGGCGCGAAGAGGTGGCGACGCTGGATGTAGATCAGTAACGCGATCAGGTGTGGCACCAGGAAATACGACCAGTGAATCTGGACCGCGGCGATATCGATGAGGTCGATACGCGGCGGCGAGAACAGGTGGTTCTGTAGCCACACCACCGGATCCGTACCGCCAAACATGAAGCGGTCGATCTCAATGACGTACTGGAACCGTGCGTTGGTCAGGAATCCGTCCGCCTGTGCACGCAGCAACGTGTAAATGAGGATCCCCACGACATAGAAGAACCACCAGCGGCGCACGCCTCGGCGGAGATCCGGCCACCATGCGGCTACGGCCATGCCCAGGAGCAGCCACGCGACCGGCTCGTGCTGATACCAGTATCGCGTCAGCAGTGTGGCCGCGACCGTACCGAGCAGCGCCCATTGGAGGGCAACCTGCAGCAGACGTACATTGACCTCACGGGGAATTCTCATGACCGATGAACGATAATGGCTTCACCCCCTGTGAGGGAACGAGACGCTTCCTTGACTCCTGAGGGCTCCTCCCCGGCCAGCCCGTGGCGGCGGTTCGCTCAGCCGATGGCAGGCCTCGCCGTATCGGTCGTTTCCATCGCGCTGCTGATCCGCCTCGTGGATCTGGGCGAGGTCGGCCGGAGCCTTCGGTCAGCGGATCTCACGCTCGTCGCGCTGGCGGTGGCTGTCCTCTTCGTCTCACTGGGCGCCAAGACGCTGCGGTGGTGGCTGCTACTTCCGCGGTCGTCCGAGGTGACCTATGGGGCGCTCTTCAGCATCCTGCACGCCAGCATGTTCCTGAACAACGTCCTCCCACTCCGTGCGGGCGATTTCGCACGAGGAGCGATGGCGGCTCGCCTTCCTGGTCTCAGCCTCGGCCCGGTGGTCGCCTCGATGCTCGCCGAGCGCGCGATTGACGCGGTCGTGCTGACAGCGTGCTTCTTGCTGGTGGCGCCGTTCGTAGCGCGCGGGGTACTGGTACCTGACCTCACGCCGGAGTGGCCGACGCTGCTCGCCATCGTCGGCGGGGTCGGGTTCGTGGCGCTGCTGGTCGCCGCTGCACGGCGTTACCGGCACCTAGTGTCGCCCGTCTGGTCCGGCAGGCTCTCCGAGTTTGGCGACTCCTGGCGTCGTGTCGCCTCCACCGAAGGCTGGGCGATTTGGGCGACGACCGCCGTGGCGTGGATCGCCGCCTTCGGCGTGAACGTGCTGCTATTCCACGCGATGGGGATCGAGGTCTCGCCATTGATGGCGGTCGTGGTCACTTGCGTCACCAACCTCGCGATGCTGGTGCCATCGTCACCGGCGCACATCGGGCCGTACCACGCGGCGGCCACGGTCACCCTCGTGGTCGCCGGTGTGGGCGCATCACCGGCGGCGAGTTTCAGCGTGTTCTCACACCTGGTGAACGTGGTGCCGGTGAGCCTCGTCGGCGGGGCGCTGCTCGCGCTCGACGCCCTGCCGAGGCGTGCGGCACCCGAGGGATAACCATCGAGGCCTCTCCCGACGACGGAGCCTGGCAGATGTCGCCGCCTGCATGCACGTGCGATGCTCCGGCTACGATGTGGGGCGGCGCGCTGAGGTACGCCTCGCGCTGAAGTGCGTACTGGAAGCGATCCGGCTAGCCCGATCGGAGTCATCGATGCAGATCATCCTCTCTTCCCCGGAAATCACCTGTGACCACTGCATCGCCACGATCCAGGGCGTGATCGAGGCGACCACGGGCGCTGCATTCATCTCCGGCGACCCGGACCACCGCACGTTCATCGTGGAGGTCGGCAGCGGCGCGGTGCTGGACGTGCTCGCGGCCGCCCTCGCCGCGGAGGGCTATCCGCTGGGCGATGTACCCGAGGCCGCCGACGACCACGTGAGCACGAAGACGCCCGACTGGCGGCCCGCCGACTACCGCATCGTGCGGACCGATGCCGGCGCGAACGTGAACTACGACTGCTACTGCGGCTGCGACGCGGGGTTCGCGCTCGACCGGTCGCAGGCGGACCCGGCGACCGAGTCCTGCTGCTGCGGCAACCACATCCTGGTGGGTGCCGGTGCGGGCGAGCGCATCGCATCGAAACTCGACGCTGGCTCGCGCTACCGCATCGATGTCCAGACCGTCGCGATGCCGTGGGGCCAACCGCTGGAAGTCGCCCTGGCAATCCCCGAGGACGACTAGGAGCCTCCACTCCGCCTCGAACAACAGGAAGCCCGACACGTCTCCGTGCCGGGCTTCCTGATCGGTCGGCAATCGTGACTAGCGGGTCAGCGGCTGCAGCGGCAGGTCGGCCGCGGTCAGACTGAACTCCTTCATCATGTCGTAGGCGTAGTCGATGCGGCCGGTCAGCGCCTTCGGGTCGCCGGCGACCAGCTTCAGGCAGGCCTCCGCCATGTGCTCCACGGGCGTCTCGCGTTCCTTGGTGTCCTCGCGCACCAACTTGTGGTGCACGGTACCGGGGGTCGCCACGAGGCCGGGCGAGATCACGTTGACGGCGATATTGTCGGCGTAGACCTCGGACGCCAGGCCGGTCGTGAAGCGCTCCAGCGCCGCCTTGCACATGCCGTACACCGCGCCGCCGCGCGCGCCCGCGTCCGCCGCAGGGTGGCGCGCCGCGCCGGAGGAGACGTTCACGATCCAGCCGGCACCGCGCTCCTTCATCCCGGGCAGCACCATCTGCGCCAGGTGGAAGGGAGCGTAGACCTGGACCTCCTGCATCAGCCGGAAGCGACGCTCCGGGAAGTCCAGCACGGGAATGAAGAACGTAACGGCGGCGTTGTTCACCAGGATGTCCACGTTGCCGTAGACCTTCTTCGTCTCTTCGATCAGCGCCACGCGGCTCTCACCGTTGGAGAGGTCGCAGCGGATCGCCGTCGCCTCGCCGCCGGCGGCGCGAATGTTCTCCACCACGCCGGAGAGGCTGCCCTCCATCGGGTTCTCGCCGTCGTTCATCGTGCGCGCGGAGACCACGACCTTCGCGCCCTCCATCGCGTAGCGCACGGCGATCGCCTCGCCGATACCGCGCGAGGCACCGGTGACGACAGCCACCCGTCCCGCGAGCACACCATTCTTGTTTGCCTGCATGGGCATGGTTGATTCCTCCCCGAGTTCTGTGCTGAGGGCGCACACACCGCATCGGGCGGGCGGCGACCGGGGCGTAGCGTACCGCCTCGGACGGCCGGTGGGCACGGCGGATCGCGGGATCCTGCCCCTGTGGAAGTCCGCCAGAAGTGCCGATGCTCTGAGGAGGCGAAGGGAACGAACGTGACCGAAACCGCGTCTGGCCTGCCCCCGGAGCGCCGCCGCGACCTGGACGACCTCCTGCGGACGGTCAAAGAACTGCGCCCGCTACCGGCGCTGGCGATCCGGCTGATCGCCATGGCGGAAAACACACGGTTCTCGGCGCAGGATCTCGCGGCGGCGATCCGGATGGATCAGGCGCTCACGCTCCGCATCCTGCGGCTCGGCAACTCGCCCACCTTCGGCCTGCCGCGACGCATCACCACACTCCGCGAAGCGATCGTGCTGCTGGGGTTCCGCGAGGTGCGCTCACTGGCGCTGGCCGTCTGCGTGATCGATGACTCCGCCCAGCGGACGGTGGACGCCTCTGTCCTGGACTACCACACGTTCTGGATCAACTCGCTCACCGTCGCGGCGTTCGCGGACGTGCTCGCACGCGGCGAGGGCCACGACCACGACGAGGCGTTCTCGGCCGGCATCATCCACAACGTGGGCCGGCTGGCGCTGGCACAGCACCGTCCGGAGTGGCTGGGGGAATCGGTCACGCTCGCCGCGCAGGACGGAATCCCCATCCACGAGGCCCAGCGTCACCTGTTCGACTTCACCGATGCAGAACTCGGGGCGGCAATCGCTCGCGCCTCCAGTTTCCCCGAGCGCCTGATCGAGGCCGTCGAACGTCACGCCTGGCCGCTGGCCGCGTTCGAGGACCGCACGAGCCTTGGCTACCTCATCGTCCGCGCGAGACGCTTCGCCCGGCACCACGGCATTGCGGACGGCGTCGATCCCGTGACCTCGCGTGGCACCGTCGACTTCGACTGGCGTCAGCCGAAGGTGATCGCGGCACTGCGCCATGCCGGCGGCATCGCCACAGTCTTGAAGCGGGGCGAGGAGTTCCTCTCAGAGAGCCGCACACACCAGCCCGTCGCGCTCCGGACGGAGACGAGACGCTACCTCGACGGAGCGCCGCCAACGCCGTCCGCCCCGCGGCGACTCACCGGATCTGACCGCGGGCGCTTCCGGCGTGCCGAGTAGCCTCGATCTGGCGGTTATGTAAGACACCGGGCACGCCTCCAGGGCGCACCCAGCCTGCCCGTATAATCGACCGCACTGCAAGGTCGCTTGTGACGGAGCCGGGTTGAGGGAGTCGTGCCATGACCGCATCGCCACCCACGGTGATCATCCCCGCGGATGTCCCCGTCGAGTCGCGACGGAGGTACGAGGAGAACATTCGCCTCGTCACCCGGGACACCGGACGGCTCGTGCTCTTCGCCGGCGACCAGAAGGTGGAGCACCTCAACGACGACTTCTTTGGCACGACCAAGGAAGGGCCGATCGCACTCGACGACGCCGACCCGGAGCACCTCTTCCGGATCGCTGACCAGGGCGTCGTTGGCTGCTTTGCCAGCCAGTTGGGACTGCTTGCGCGGTACGGCCCGGACTACCGGGATGTGCCGTACCTCGTGAAGTTGAACAGCAAGAGCCACCTGGTGGGCGTGAAGCAGGCCGACCCGCGCAGCCGCCCGTGGAACACCGTGCAGCAGGCCGTGGCGCTGCGCGACTCCGGCCTGAAGATCGCTGGCATCGGCCTCACCGTGTACCCGGGCAGCGTGTACGAGGGCGAGCAGTTCTCCTTCGCCGCCGAAGCCTGCTTCGAGGCGCACCACCACGGCCTGATCGCCGTGATCTGGTCGTACCCGCGTGGTGCCGCCGTGGCCGACGAGCGCGACCCGCACCTCATCGCGGGCTGCGCTGGCCTGGCTGCCACGCTCGGCGCGGACTTTGTGAAGGTGAACTACCCGAAGACCTCGGACGGCTCGCCGGTGGCGGAGGCGTTCCGCGAGTCCGTGCTGGCGGCGGGCCGCACGCGCGTGATCACCGCCGGCGGCGAGGGCACCAATGTCCGCTCGTTCCTCCAGACGCTGCACGACCAGATCAACATCGCCGGCGCCTCTGGTAGCGCCACGGGCCGCAACATTCACCAGAAGCCGCTGGCCGAGGCGATCCGCATGACGCAGGCGATCAGCAGCATCACCTATGGTGGCTACTCCGTGGACGATGCCGTGGCGGTGTACGAGGGGCAGCGCGACTTCTCGATCTAGTCCTGCCGCACGACCCGAACCTTCCCCGTTACGACCGGAGCGCTGTTGACCACCCCGCCCACCACTCACCTGGAACTCGCCGAGGTCATCGCCGCGCGCGTCCCCGCACAGGTCGCCGCCATCCTCGAGGCGTTCGCGAGCGCCGGTGCCACCGTGCGTGACGCCCTGGCGACCGCCCCGCTGATGAGCCTGCTGGGCTCCACCGGCACGACCAACGTGCAGCAGGAGTCCACCGCCAAACTGGACGACCTGGCCAACGACGTGATGCATCAGGCGCTCCGGCTGCCGGGCGTGGCGCGCCTGATCTCGGAAGAGGACACCGTCGCCGTCGAACTCGGCGACGGGCCGTACACCTGTGCCTTCGACCCCCTCGACGGCTCGTCGAACATCGGCGTGGCGGCCGTCGGCTCCGTGCTCGGAGTCTTCGAGGGTGTCCCTGCGGGCGGTCTGAGCGAAGCCACGCCGGTCACCGGGCGGCAGCTGCTCGCGTCCGCGTTCATCGTGTACGGCGTGCCGACGATCATGGTGCTCGCCACCCCGGGGCGGGTGGACGGGTTCGCCTACGACCCGGCCGATCGGTCATGGCGGCTCGCGTTCCCGGCGCTGCGCGCCGCGCAGGCGCAATACACCAGCATCAACTGGACTTACCGCGACCGGTGGTCGCCGGCCGTCACGCGCAGCGTCGATGCCGCCTCGGCTGGCCTCCGTGGCCGCTACAGCGGCTCCATGGTGGAAGACGTGCTGCGCGTCTTGATGTCCGGCGGCGTGTTCCTCTACCCGGAGGACTCAGCCTCCCCCGCAGGCAAGTTGCGGATGCTCTACGAGATCTGCCCGATCGGCCTGATCATGGAGGCCGCCGGCGGTGCCGCGACCGATGGCGCACGAGCAGTACTCGACGTGCCCGTGACCACCATCCACCAGCGCGGGCCTCTGGTCGCCGGTGCCGCCGATGCCGTCGAGCGCTACCGGGTGGCGTACACCGCGCCGGACTAGACCCGAAACCGGCCGCAACCCCTCCGCAGCGGTCATTACAGGTGGTATGAATACCGCCTGTCGATGTCTGCACGCCGAGGAGACGAACATGGTGGAGGAACCGGGCTACGAGACGATCATCGTGGAGAAGGAGCGCGGCCGCGCCCGCATCACCCTCAACCGGCCAGAAAAGCTGAACGCGCTCTCCCGCCAGTTGCAGCGCGAACTGCGCGCAGCGCTACTGGATGCGGATCGCGACAACCGCGTCCACGCGGTGATCCTGCGTGGAGCAGGACGCTCGTTCTGCGCCGGGTACGACCTCACCCCGGAGCGTCGCCTGGCGGGCGAGACCGGCGAGGCGGACCAGTACGCGCAGGTCTACCGCCACAGCCAGGCGTTCGATGACGACGTGTGGCGCATGGAGGACGCGCAGCACGACCGCATGACGATCTTCGACATGCATAAGCCGGTGATCGGCCAGGTACACGGCTTCTGCGTCGCCGGTGGCACCGACCTCGTGTTCCTGTGCGACATCGTCGTGGCGGCGCAGGACGCACGCATCGGCTTCCCG
>JAQCKI010000037.1 GCA_027592645.1 Chloroflexota bacterium
CCGTCCCTCTCCGTATTTCACGGGCCACTCCGACTAGGCTCGCCACTGGACTGAAGGGCCGTTCAGGGGAGAACCCGGGGCCCCGATGTTATGGGCCTCTCTGAGGCAGCCGACCACTTGACGTCGCGGGGATCATCGAGGAGTTCGAACCCATGTTGGAATCGACCCATCGCATCGCGGCCACCACGGTGGCCGCGGTTGCGCTCGTGCTCACGTTTTTCGCGAGCTCGCCTGTCGCCGCATACGCGGACGGGCCCATCACGGCCGCCATCCAGCACGGGCACGAGCACGCGCGTTGGCACCAGTCCACCGTGAGTGTCTTCTCGAACTGGGATACTGCGGTATGCACCAGTGCCTACAGCAATCCCACCGGCGATTCGACGCCCCCGCTCTCGCCGCGCGAGATGCAAAGCATCCTGAGCACCGCGATCGCACAGCTCAACCTCGGACTCGATGGCCGGCTGGTGCTTGTTGACGCCGGAACCGGTCTGGCCGGCGTTCATTGCGGCGAAGCCGCCCCCACCGGGGTGATCTCGGTCGGCTGGTCTCCGCTGACTCCCGGCATCGCCGGCTTCGCGCTGCAGGCCTCCAATGGCGACGCCATCATCGGCTCGGGCGTCGTCATCAGCACAATCGTGCCCTGCAAGAAGACGGGCGATACGGTCAAGTTCGTGATGCTGCACGAGATGATGCACTCGCTGGGTATCCCCCACTCGGACGTTCCCGGGTCGCTGATGTATGAACGCAACGGCTGCGGGGCCACCGCCAGCCTCGGTGCGGCCGACCTCGCTGCACTGGACGAGCGGTACCCCGCCCCGGTTCCGGTCGCCTCCGCCGCCCCGATCCGTACCGATGCGGCCACGTCCAGCAACTTGACGCAGCGGCCGGGCGCCACTCGCCTCGCCGTGACCGAGCCTGATCTGACTCCCCCGCAACTCATCGCGCAGCTGGCCGCGGCCGGCTGTGACGCCCGCCTCCTTGCGATCACCTCTGGCGGGCGCTTCCTGATGTACGTTCCGGGCGCTCCCGCGTTCGTGAACGCGGCGTTCCCGTCCTCATTGGGCGCGGGCAGTCCCTTCATCTACCACTGCGGCGGCTAGCGGTCGGTCGCGATCGCTCCTCGGTCACCGTTGCACGCCGCGCCCCGGGTCGCCGTCTCGCCTCCACACCGTTTGCCCGAGGCGTACCATGCGCGCATCGTGAGGGGCGACACGGCTCCGCGAACCGATAGGTGACACCAATGGCTGCCACGATCCTCTACGGCGACCTGTCTGCCACGTCCGCGACCGCACGCCCCGAGGGCGATGCGCTGTGGCTCACCACGGGAGACCTGGTCACCGCCACGCGCTGGGAGATCAAACCCGAGGGCGTCTGTCGCGACGACATGTGCATCCCGGTGCCCGAGGATCGCGCCGCCTCGATGCTGCGCGAGCAGGATGGGGCCACCTGGTTCAACCTCGCCGAGTTCGCCCGCTACATCGGGCAGCCCTACGCGCACGATGAGGCGCAGGGGACGTGGTACTTCGGCGCTGGTCCCGGCGAGCGGCGCAGCGCGCTCGAGTCGCTCCAGGCACCCGACTTTGAACTGCAGGACCTGGAGGGGCGCTCGCACCGGCTGTCCGCGCATCGCGGGAAGAAGGTGGCGTTGGCGCTCTGGGCCTCCTGGTGAGGATGCCGCTTTGACCTGCCGGTCTGGCAGGCCCTCCGCGAAGAACTGAGCAGCCAGGGGTTCGAGGTGTTCGCCGTCGCCTGCGACACGAAGGGTCGCGAGGCCGTGGAGCCGTTCATCGCTGCGGCCAACTCCACGTACCCCTCGGTGCTGGACACGAAGCACGTGGTCGCCGAGTTGTACAACACGCGCAACGTACCGGCGGTCTTCTGGATTGACGAGGAAGGGACGATCGTCCGCGGCAACGACCCGGTCTACCTGACCCGCCGCAACCGCGAAACCGGCGAGACGACGATCAATGAGCGCTACCAGGACGCGATCCGCGATTGGGTCGCGAACGGCGCCGCCAGCATCTACGTGACGCAGGCGGACGAGACGCTGCGTCGCATCGGTCAGCCCGAGGACGAGAACGCACAGGCCACGGCGCACTTCCGCCTGGGCGTCCACCTGCACGAGCAGGGGCGGCGCGAGGAGGCGATTGCGCAGTTCAAGCAGGCGCACGCGCTGATGCCGGGCAACTGGAACTTCAAGCGCCAGGCGTGGAACCTGGGCGACATTGAGCAGGACTACGGCACCACCACGCGCGAAGCCTTCGCGATCGGGATCCCGATGTACCCGCCGCTGGAACTGCCCGAGCCGCCCGGGGCGTAACCCCGGGCCGGCTCGAGCGCGTTCGCGTGGCTACTCGACGGTGACGACGGCCACCATGCCCGCGGCGTAGTGGCCGACGACGTTGCAGATCAGCAGGTAGCGACCGGACTCCAGTTCCAACGCCACCGAGCCCTCTCCGCCATCTGGCATCTCCGCGACTTCGCCGCGCACGTCCACCGCGGCCTCGTCCACGAAGCCATCGACGATGGGCAACGCCCCCGGCTCCGAGTCTGAGCGGATCACGACCAGTTCGTGCGGCACGGTGCCGCCGTTGCGCGTCGCGAACGTGACCGTGCCCGCGGGCGCCGAGGCAGGCGTGGCTCGCACGGAGAAGTCGACCAGCACGACCGCCACCGTCCCGGGATCCACGGCAGGCGTGGCGGCCTCGGTTGCAGCAGGTGTAGCGGCTGGCGTTGTTGCGGCGGTGCCGGCCTCGGTCGGCGCGGCGGTGGCCTCAGTCGCGGTAGGCGTGGTCGCCGGGGCGTCGTCGCCGCCACAGGCAGCGCCCACGGTCATGACGGCGAGCAGTCCGAGGCCCACGGCCAGCCCGCGAGCGCGATGCAGACGGTTCATCCAGTCCTCCAGGTGCGTTTCAGCACACAGTGGTGGGATGCAAGAAGCGCCGATCGTACTCCCGTGGGCACCGCGTTGGTGGCGCCCGTCTACTCCTCCGCCAGGAACGGGTAGCCATACGTCCGGGGCGGATCGAACGTCTCTTTGATCGTCCGTGGCGAGAGCCAGCGCAGCAGGTTCAGCGGAGAACCCGCCTTGTCGTTCGTCCCGGACGCCCGAGCGCCGCCGAACGGCTGCTGCCCCACGACCGCGCCCGTCGGCTTGTCGTTCACATAAAAGTTCCCGGCCGCGCCTCGCAGCACGGAGGTCGCGAGCGCGACCGCATCGCGGTCACGCGCCAGCACCGCGCCGGTGAGGCCATATGGAGAGGTGGAGGCGCAGATCGCCAGTGTCTCTTCGTACTTCGCCGCGTCGTACACGAAGACGGACAGCACCGGGCCGAAGTACTCCTCCTGCATCACGCGGTCCTGCGGGTCGTCCACCACGATCACCGTCGGCTCAATGAACCAGCCGGCAGAGGCCTCGCAGCGGCCACCGACGACCTCCACGACGCCCTTGCCGACGCGCGCACGGGCGTCCTCGATCACGCCCTCCAGGCGGCGGTAGGCGGACTCCTCGATGACCGCGCCCATGAAGTTGCGGAAGTCGCGGACGTCGCCAACGGCGATCTCCTCGACCGCAGCGAACAACGCCTCGCGAACCTGCGGCCACAGGGTGTGGGGGATGTACGCACGCGAGGCAGCGGAACACTTCTGGCCCTGGTACTCGTATGCGCCCCGGATCAGCGCGGTGGCGACCACCTCCGGATCGGCGCTCTCGTGCGCCACGACAAAGCCCTTGCCGCCGGTCTCCCCGACGAGGCGCGGGAACTGTCGGTAGCCTTCGATCCCTTCGCCCACCCGACGCCACATCGCGCGGAATGTGTCCGTGCCGCCGGTGAAGTGGACGCCGCCCAGATGCGGGCTGGCGAGCGCGACATCGCCCACGGTGGCACCCGGGCCGGGTACGAAGTTGATCACGCCCGGTGGCAGACCGGCCTCCTCCAGGACCTCCATCACGTAGTGGGCGCTGAGGACCGCCGTGGAGGCGGGCTTCCAGACCACCGTGTTCCCACAGAGGGCGGGCGCCGTCGGCAGGTTGCCCGCGATGGCGGTGAAGTTGAACGGCGTCACGGCGAAGACGAAGCCGTCCAGCGGCCGATACTCCATGCGGTTCCAGACGCCCGGCGCGGAAATCGGCTGCTGTGCCATGATCTCGCCCAGGAAGTGGACGTTGAAGTTGATGAAGTCGATCAGTTCGCAGGCGGCATCGATCTCGGCCTGGTGAGCCGTCTTGGACTGTCCGAGCATCGTCGCGGCGGTGATCAGATCACGACGCGGGCCGGCGAGGAGCGTGGCGGCGCGCAGGAAGATCGCGGCGCGCTCCTCCCACGGCAGCGCGGCCCACGCGGGCGCGGCGGCACGAGCGGCCTCGATCGCCTGCTCCACCTCGGTCGCACCGGCCTGGTGGAATACGCCGAGCCGGTGGGCGTGGGCGTGGGGCATCCGCATCTCGCCGAGGCGACCCGTGGCGATGCGCGCGCCACCGATCCGCAGCGGCACTTCGACCTCGATGGCGGACTGGCGCGCGAGTTCGGCTTTCAGCGACGCGCGCTCGGGTGAGCCGGGAGCATAGGCGCGCACGGGCTCGTTGATGGGCTCGGGAATCTGGTACTGGCCAGTCATGGGCTGACCTCCTTCGTGGTCAATCCACCGTACCGCATCCCCATCGCGGCACTTCCGCCTGCCTATACTGGCTGCGAAGGCGGGCCGGGGGCCCGCAGCGTGGGGGTTCCGATGTTCCTGGTGGCCGTCATCAAGCAGTACGAACGGGCGGTGATCTTCCGCCTCGGCCGGTATATCGGTACCCGTCAGCCCGGGCTGACGTTCCTGATCCCGATCCTGGATCACGGCATCCGTGTCGATATGCGGGAGATGGTGATCGATGAGCCCGCACAATCCTCGATCACGAAGGACAACGCGATCGTCGATATCGACTACGTCGTCTACATGCGGCTGGTTGATGCCGAAGCGGCGGTGATCAACGTCCAGGACTACGTGGGCGCCGTCCGTAACCTCGCCACCACCACGCTGCGTTCGGTCATCGGCGAGATGACGGTGGAGCAGGTGCTGTCCGAGCGCGATGCCATCAATCAGCGCCTGGAGCAGAAGCTGTCCGAGGTGACGATCCGGTGGGGCGTCGAGGTGAAGGCGGTCGAGATCCGCGAAGTCTCGCCCCAACATGACATCCAGAACGCCATGACCCGCCTGCTCACCGCCGACCGCACCAAGCGCGCCCTGGTCACCGAGTCCGAGGGCGACCGCCAGGCCGCGATCAACCGCGCCGAGGGCTCCAAGCAGGCCTCGATCCTGGAGGCCGAAGGCGACAAGGAAGCGCAGATCCTCCGCGCCGAGGGTGGCCGCCAGGCCTCGATCCTGAACGCCGAGGGCTTCTCGATTGGCCTCCAGCGGATCTACGAGACCGCCGCGCGCGTGGACCAGAACACGATGGCACTGCAGTACCTGGACATGATGCGCTCGCTGGGCCAGGGGCCGTCCACGAAGTGGATCATCCCGATGGATCTTGCGAATGCGGCGGCACCGCTGGCCTCTGCGCTCGCCGGCATGGCCGGGCGCAACGGGCCGCCCGCCGGCACCACCGGTGGCCCGCCGGCCTCCTAACGGCGTCGAGTCCCGGCGCACGGCAGGTGAGTCCACCGGCCGCCAAGACGTGGTGGGGCTATCGTTCGACGTATGAAACCGACGCTTCACCTCATCTGTGGCCTGCCCGGGGCCGGCAAGAGCACGCTTGCGCGACAATTGGAACACGACCTCCCGGCGCTGCGCCTGACCGCCGATGAGTGGATGGCGCGCATCGTCGGCAGCGGACACAGCGACGAGGATCGCAGCATCGTGGAGGCGATCCAGTCGGACATCGCCCTGCGCGCACTTCGCCTGGGCGTGGACGTGATCCTGGAGAACGGGTTCTGGGTCCGCGCGGAACGGGATCAGTACCGCGCCCGCGCGGAGGCGGTGGGTGCGGCGACCCAACTGCACTTCCTGGACGTGCCACGCGACGAGTTATGGCGGCGGCTGTCGGCGCGCAATGCCGCACTGCCCCCGGACACGTTCGACATCTCCGCCGAGCAGCTCGAGGAATGGTGGGGCCTCTTCGAGGTGCCGACCGCAGACGAACTCACATAGGCCCCCGCTGGCATCGCAGGGCCCAACGAGGCTGCGGATACTGCCCTGCCGCCGCAACCGGGCAGCGGTATCGTTCGCCGCATGAAGCCAACGCTCCACCTCATCTGCGGCCTACCGGGAGCCGGCAAGAGCACGCTCGCGAGGCAACTGGAACGCGACCTCCCCGCGCTGCGCCTGACCAAGGATGAGTGGATGGCGAGCATCGTGGGCAATGGGCTCAGCGAGCCGCATCGCAACGCCGTGGAGGCGGTCCAGTTGGACATCGCCCTCCGCGCGCTCCGCCTCGGCCTGGACGTCATCCTCGAGAACGGGTTCTGGTACCGCGCAGAGCGGGCGGAGTACCGCACCCGTGCGGAGGCGGTCGGCGCCGCCACCCGGCTGCACTTCCTGGACGTGCCGCGCGATGAGTTGTGGCGGCGGTTGGCGGCGCGCAATGCCGCGTTGCCCCCGGACACGTTCCACATCTCCGCCGAGCAGCTCGAGGAGTGGTGGGGGCTCTTCGAGCCGCCGACGGCGGACGCACTCGAGTAGGGCCGTGCCGCACATCGAACAGGAGCGGCGGACGCGACCGCCTCAGTTTAGACGGGTCCCGGTCGCCGTGGTGGACGAGACGAAGCGGCGGAGCCAGAAGGCCGCCCCGACGGTCACGATGAGCAGCGCCGCCAGCGTGATCAGGAATGCACTCTGGCCCGACACCGCAGTCGCGGCTTGCCCTGCCCAGATGCCGAGCGCCATCAGCAGCGCCGCCGAACCGATCACGCCCAGGATCCCCCCGGGCAAGAAGAACTCGGCAGTGAGCAGCCCGACCGCGAGGATCAGCAGCACGATCGCGGCCTCGGCCGGGAGCAGCGCGCCGGCACCGAGGAACCCGACGATCAGAGCGAGGACACCCGCCGCGCCCGGCAGCATCAGCCCCGGTGAGAAGAACTCGATGGCGATCCCGATGAACCCGAGCAGGATCAGGATGCCGACCACGACCGGGTTCGCGACCACCTTCAGGAAGCGCTCGAAGCCCGTCATCGGGTTCTCCACGAATGGAGCGTCGGTCACGCTGATGGTCGAGCCGGCACCGCCGAGCAGCGTCACCTCCCGGCCCTCGATGGCGTCGAGGAGCGACTCGAGCGTGGGTGCCATGAGATCAATGACGCCTAGTTCAAGCGCCTCCTGGGGGGACGCCGCCACGGCATCCCGCACGGCGGACTCCGCCCAATCCGGGTTGCGGTCGTGCAGTTCAGCGACGCCCCGAGCGAAGGCGACTGTGTCCTCCTCCACCTTGCGGCCGTGCGTCTCCGGCAGGTCGTCGCCGGTGATGAGCACGGGCGACGCGGCTCCGATGGAGGTACCGGGCGCCATCGCGGCGATGTGCCCGGCCATCACGATGAACGTGCCCGCGGAGACGGCCTGCGCCCCCGGTGGGCCGACCCACGTCACCACCGGTATGCGCGCCCGCTCGATGCGGCCGGCGATGCGCTTCATCGCACCGATCTCGCCGCCGGGCGTATCGACGATCAACACCACGAGGCGCCCATCGCGATCCTCGGCGTGGTCGATCACACGATCGACGTACCGCTCGAGGACGCCATCGACCGTGCCTTCGACCTCGCCCAAGTGGATCGCGCCGCGGGTCTCCGCCGGCGCGCACGCGACCGTACCCGCGATCACGAGGGCCCCGAGGAAGGCGATGACGAGCGGACGCAGCCGAGACGTGAGTGCCATGTGTGGAGGATAGGTGGTGAGGCCACGCCTGACAGCCGGCGCTGATACGCTCCGGCCATGCCGACATCCCGTGAAGAGGTCACACGATGAAGTTCATGCTCGCCGCGATGGGCGGCATCTTTGTGAGCATCGCGTCGCTGACGGTGCTTCCCATCGTCATCGCGTTCCTCGGCGGGCTGGTCATGACGGCCACTGGCGCGGGAGCGACGTTGTGGCGCTACCAGCGCCGCCGAGCGCGTGCCGAGGCGGCTCGACAGGGGTAGGATGACGCGAATCCTCCGGGGAGGCGCCGCGTGACCAACGAAACCGAGCCGTCCGAGGGCGCACCACCCGAGCCGCCTCCGCTGGCCGAGGCTCCCCCACCCGCCCCACGCCCGAAGCGCCTCACCCGATCCCGCGACGAGCAGATGATCTCGGGTGTCGCGGGTGGCATCGCCGAGTACTTCGACCTCGATCCAGTCCTGGTGCGTGTCGCCCTGGTGGTACTCGCGTTCGTCAGCGGCGGCGCGGCGATCCTCGGCTACATCGTGGCGTGGATCGTGATGCCGGAGGGTGATGGCCGGGCGACTGTGATGGCCGCCGATGGCAGCGTCACCGAAGTCGTGGCGCCGCGGCGATCCAGCGGCGCTGCTGCGGGCATCGTCTGGGGCCTGATCCTGATCGGCATCGGCGGCGCTGTGCTCCTCGCCCGCCTCGACATTCGCATCCCGGAGTGGAACGCGATCCTCGCCGGGTCGCTGATTGCCCTCGGCGTGCTGATCATCATCGAGGCCCGGAAGGGCATGAATAGCGGCCTGGTCACGCTGGCCGTCGGCCTCTCGGTGCTGCTCGGCGCGGCGGAGATGGTGGACTTCCGCTTCGAGAGCGGCTTCGGCGACCGTCAGACCGTCGTCACGCAGCCCGCAGACCTGGAGGAATCCTACGGGCACGCCTTCGGCTCCATGACCGTGGATCTCACGGACCTCGAACTTCCGGAAGGCACCACCCACCTCGCGGTGAGTGTCGCCTTCGGCGAGGTCGTCGTGCGCCTGCCGGAGGGCGTTCCCTACCGGCTCAACGCCTCCGCCGTCTTCGGGAGCGTGGACGCACCGACGTTCAACGCCGATGGCATCGCCTCGAGTCGCACATTCCAATCGTCTGATTATGACAACTCATCGAAGCGGCTGGACCTCGATGTCTCCACCGCCTTCGGTTCCGCGAGGATCCGCTGATGTCCAACCTTTCCCGCAGGGATGGCGGCTTCCACCCCGGCGCCGCGCTCACGGGCCTCGTGTTCGTCCTGCTGGGCCTCGCGTTCCTGCTGGACGCTCTGGACGCCGCCACCTGGCGGTACGACCTGCTGCTCCCGGCGGTACTCATCGGCCTCGGCGTCGCGGCCATTGCAGGCGCGCTCTGGCGCTCCCGGGACGTCTGACGGCGCTCGCCGCGACATGATGCCGCCCGCGGGCGGTAGAGTTTCTCGCCCGTGGCATAATCTCCCGGGACGGCGCTCCTGCCGTCACGCGCCCGGCGCGATCGTTTGTTGAGAGGATGCCGGATGCAGGCAGTCAGGTACGCACGCGCTTCTTCCGTGGACGAAGCGATCACCATGTTGCGCGAAGGTGGCGAGACCGCCCGCGTGTTGGCCGGTGGCACCGATGTCATCGTGCAGGCCCGTGAGCGACGCCGTCACATCGACTTGTTCGTGGACATCAAGCACATCCCCGAACTGATGTCGCTCACGCTGGACGCGGGCGGCGGCCTCACCGTGGGCGCCGCCACGCCGCTCTACCGCGTCTATGGTGATGCAGAGGTCACCCGGCGCTTCTCCGCGCTGGCGGAGTCCACCCACGTCATCGGCGGGACGGCGATCCAGGGGCGCGCATCGCTGGGCGGAAACCTGGCGAACGCCTCGCCGGCGGCGGACTCGATCCCCGCGATGATCGCGCTCGGCGCGGTCGCACGGGTCGCCGGGCCGGCTGGCCCGCGCGAGGTGAGCGTCGCCGACTTCTGCACGGGCCCCGGCCGCAACGTGCTGCAGCCGGGCGAGTTCATCACCTCGATCCACTTCCCGGCGCGACCGGCCGGCAGCGGCTCCGCGTGGGAGCGGTTCATCCCCAGGAATGAGATGGACATCGCCGTGGTCAACGCGGCCGTCTCGCTCACCCTCGCGGGTGACGTGGTGACGGAGGCTCGCTTCAGCCTGGGCGCCGTGGCACCGATACCGCTGAGCGTCCCCACTGCCGCCGAGGCGCTGGTGGGGCGACCGCTGACGGACGCGACAATTGCGGCCGCGGACGAGGCAGCAAAGGCAGCGGCGACGCCGATCTCCGACATGCGCGGGACCATCCGCCAGCGCAAGCACCTGTCTGCGGTGCTGACCGAACGAGTGATCCGTCGCGCCGTTGAACGTGCGCGGGCGTAGGGAGCAGCGGAAATGACGACGACTGAAGACGGCATCCTGATCCGGACGACGATCAACGGCGACCCGACCACGTTCCTGGCCAGCCAGCGCGACTCCCTGCTGGAGGCGCTGCGCGAGCGGCTGAACATGACCGGCTCCAAGGAAGGCTGCAACAACGGCAACTGCGGTGCCTGCTCCGTGCTACTGGACGGCCGCCTGGTGAACTCCTGCCTGGTGCTGGCCGCCGAGGTCGAAGGTGCTCGCGTCGACACCATCGAGGGCATGGCGGAAGGCGAGCAGTTGCACCCGCTGCAGCGTGCCTTCCTGGAGGAGGCCGCGCTGCAGTGCGGCATCTGCACCCCGGGCTTCCTGGTCGCCTCCCGCGCGTTGCTGGCGGAGAACCCGAGGCCAACCGAGGAAGAGGCACGCTTCTGGCTGGCCGGCAACCTCTGCCGCTGCACCGGCTACGACAAGATCATCCGCGCGGTCCTGAAGGCCGCCGGGGAGATGGACGGCAAGCGCTAATGGTCTCCACGGAGAAGCCGCAGTACCGCGTCATTGGTACCAGCCCGGTCCGCCCGGACGGCGTCGACAAGGTGACCGGTCGCGCCGAGTACGGCGCGGACATCAAGCTCGAAGGCCTGCTGTACGGCGCGGTGCTGCGCAGCCCGCACGCGCACGCCGTCATCAAGCGCATCGACACGTCGAAGGCAGCCGCGCTGCCCGGCGTGAAGGCCGTCGTGATCAACGCCGACTTCCCGGCACAGGCCTCAGGCGACCTCGACCTTGGCGAGGGCCGCGCGAACCCGATGTGGCTCGTGGACAACGTGCTCGCCGGCTCCAAGGTGCTCTACCACGGCCATGCGGTGGCGGCCGTCGCCGCCACCGACCTGCACGTCGCCGAGGACGCGCTCGCCCTGATCGAGGTGGAGTACGAGGTGCTCCCGGCGGTGATCGAGGTGCGCGAGGCGATGCTGGAGACCGCGCCGGTGCTGCACCCGGAGTTGCGCACCAACGTGCGCGCACGCGGCGCTCCTGCCGCCGCCGACCGCCCCACCAACGTGGCGCTGCACATGCGCGTCGAGAAGGGCGATGTGGCCGCCGGGTTCGCCGAGGCGGACGTGGTCATCGAACGTGAGTTCACGACGAGCCAGTTCCACCAGGGCTACATCGAGCCGCAGAACGCCACGGCCTTCTGGAACCGCGATGGCGAAGTGACCGTGTGGACCTCCACACAGGGTGCCTTCTCCGTGCGCGACCAGGTCGCCGCGCTGCTGAAGGTGGGCGTCGGCCACATCAAGGTCGTGCCGATGGAGATCGGCGGCGGCTTCGGCGGGAAGATCAACGTCTACCTGGAGCCCGTCGCCGCGCTGCTGTCTCGCAAGACCGGCCGCCCCGTGAAGATGTGGATGCCGCGCGCCGACGTGATCCGTGCCACCGGCCCCACCTCCTCCACCTTCAACCGCGTGAAGATCGGCGCGAAGAAGGACGGCACCATCACCGCCATCCACGCGTACCTGGCGTATGCCGCCGGCGCCTACCCGGGCTCCTCGGTGGGCGCTGGTGTCTCCTGCGCCACCGCGCCGTACTCGCTCGACAACGTGCTGATTGACGGCTTCGACGTGGTGACCAACACGCCGAAGACCGCCGCCTACCGCGCCCCCGGCGCCCCGGCATCCGAGTACGCCGTCGAGGCAACCCTGGACGAGGTCGCGGAAGCGCTCGAGATGGACAAGATGGACCTGCGGCTGAAGAACGCCGCGAAAGAGGGCGCCACGAACGCGATGGGGCAGCCTCTCGCGAAGATCGGCGCGGTTGAGGTGATGCAGGCGGTGAAGAGCCACCCGCACTACACCTCCGAGATCCAGGGCGAAGACATCGGCCGGGGCGTGGCGATGGGCTTCTGGTTCAACGGCGGCATGGAGACCTCTTCCAGCGCGACCGTCTACCAGGATGGCACCGTGGGCCTGGTGCTCGGCTCCACCGACATCGGCGGGACGCGTGCATCGCTGGCGATGCAACTGGCGGAGAACCTGGGCCTCACCATGGAGGACATCAAGCCGCAGGTGGTGGACACGGACACCGTGGGCTACACCGCCGTGACCGGCGGCAGCCGCACCACCTTTGCGGGTGGCTGGGTTGCCTACGACCTGGGCGAGGACATCAAGAAGCGCCTCGTCGACCGTGCTGCCCGCATCTGGAGCGTGCCTGTCGACCAGGTGCGCTACGAGGACGGCGGCGTCTCCGGCCCCGCGGCCGAGGACGGCTCCGCGCGACGGCTCTCCTTCCAGGAGATCGCCGGCAAGTTGCAGGGCTCCGGCGGCCTCATCGCCGTCTCGGCGACCTCGCGAAGGAACACGCAGGGCGCGGCGTTCGCCGGGCACATCGTGGACGTGCACGTAGACCGCGAGACCGGGAAGGTCTCGATCCTGCGGTACACGGCGATCCAGGACGTGGGCACGGCGATCCACCCGGCCTACGTGGAAGGCCAGATCCAGGGCGGCGTGGTGCAGGGCATCGGCATGGCCCTGAACGAGGAGTACTACTACGACGATGAGGGCCACATGCTCAACGCGTCGCTGTTGGACTACCGCATCCCGGTGGCGAACGATGTCCCGATGATCGAGACCGTGCTGGTGGAGGTTCCCAACCCGGGCCACCCCTACGGCGTCCGAGGCGTGGGCGAGGTGCCGATTGTGCCCCCGCAGCCCGCGATCCGTAATGCCGTCGCGGACGCCATCGGCGTGAAGCTGTACCACACGCCCATGACCCCGGCCCGCATCCTGGACGAACTCCTGCCCCGGGAGTAGCGGAAGGCCTCGCGGCGATGGCGAAGGTGCACATCCCCGCACACTGGCGAGCACTGGTGGACGGCCGGACGACCGTGGAGGTCTCCGGCCGTTCGCTTGGCGCGGTCATCGATGCCCTCGGCGAGGCGTACCCGGCGCTCCACCGCGTGCTCGTGCACGAGGGCGCGCTGCGCGGCGAGGTGGCGATCGCGATCGACTCCGTGATCACAGAGAACGACCCGCTGGAGCCGGTCGGCGAACACGCCGAGATCTTCCTGGTCCCCGCGATCGCCGGCGGCTAGCACTCGCCTCACCCTGAACGCGGCTTGCGCCGCCACCGGCGCTGGGCCTACGCTCGGCGTGGCGGGACAGAACATCAGAACTGCTCACGCGTGCAGGCGGTTACGCTTTCGCGGCGGATGAGGTGGCCGATGTCGTACCCACACCCCTCACACGACCCGTCCGAGCATGGCGAGGCGTTCCGCAGCGCCTCCGACGAGGTGGGCGAGGCGATCGAACTGCTGCTGAGCGCGGGCGAACTGACGGCCGAACAGCGCATCGAGGTCCTCGGTGGGCTGCTGGCAGTGGAGGCGCTCCGGCCGTACTGGCGGCGCAATCGCTTCCCGGACAACGCGCAGGAATCACTCCGCCGGGACGACCCGGAACTCGCGGGCGTGCTGGAGGCACTCGCACCGGTTCTGCTCGGTCGGGCGCAGGCGCGCGAGGATGCCGCCGCCGCCATCGCCCACGCAGAGGCGCTGCTCGGCTAGCCGCCGGCCTTCCTGGCGCCGCTCGCCACCTGGCACTCGGCCAGCGTGCGCCGCTGCCGTCCCTGGTCATCGAAGTTCGCGGGAAGTAGCCACGCCTCGAAGGCCGCCCGCAATGCGGGCCACTCGGCATCGGTGATCGCGAACCAGGCGGTGTCGCGGTTGCGGCCCTTCAGCACCACGGCCTGCCGGAAAATGCCCTCGTACTGAAATCCCAGCCGCTCGGCGGCACGCCAGGACGGGTGGTTGTAGCTGTCGCACTTCCATTCGTACCGCCGGTAGCCAACGTCATCGAAGACGTGGCGCATCATCAGGTACATCGCCTCGGTCGAGGCTGGACGGCGCTGGAGCAGCGGCGAGAAGGCGAGGTGGCCGACCTCGATGGTGCCCTGCGCGGGATCGATGCGCAGGTAGGTCGCCAGCCCCACCGCCTGCTCCCGCGCGCGATCGACAATGGCGAACGCGAGCGGGTCGCCGAGGCCCTGGCGGTCCGCCAGCCAGCCGTGCAGCGCCGCTTCGCTCTCGAACGGGCCGTAGGGGAGGTAGGTCCAATTCCGCTCGTCCTCCTCCAGCGAGTACGCCAGCCAGAGGTCCCTCGCATGGCGCGCGGCATCCAGCGGCTCCAGCCGCACGAGGCGGCCCTCCATCACCTCGTGGCGCGGGCGCGGCCTCGGCGTCCAGTCGGGCACCGCTGCGCCGATCGGCTGACCGAGGTGGTTCGTGCGGGGTGCAGGCGGTGGATCGGTCACTGGCGGCCTCCGGGAAACGTCCATCGTAGAGATCGAGGCATCGGCCAATCGGGCGAATGGCCCCCGTCTGCCACGACATCTCGGGCCGCCTCCGTACCGGGAAATCCCCGATGCCCGTGCGAATGGGTGCCGAATAGCCTTCGAGCATGACCCCGACTGCGCGGAGGTGCACCCATGCCGCCGATGACACTGATGACACTGATGACACTGATGAACCTCCGCGATGGCTCCCCGCCGTCGCCATCGTCTCGTTCGTGCTCTGGGCGGTCACCATCTGGTGGATGGTGGCGACCCTCCCCGCCGGCGCGAGCAGCACACCGCCGCCCGAGGTGGACGCGTTGGTGGCCGAAGTGCAGCGACTGAGCGCCGAGGTGGCTCGGCTGGACGCGTACATCACGCAGTTGCGTGACGAGCGCGACGGCCTGCTGGCGCTGATCACACAGTCGAGGGCGCTCGCCGACAACGACAGCACCGCGAGCACCTTCGATGGCGCCGCGCCCGAGGAGGACGGTGCCACCGAGCCGGACGTCAGCCTGCTCTTCACGGACGGCGTCGACCGCTACAACTGCCGCGACTTCGCCACCTATGCGGACGCGCAGGAGGCGCTGCTGGTGAACGGTGCGGGAGACCCCAACCGGATCGACATGAACCAGAACGGGATCGCGTGCGAGGACTTCCGGTATCCGGACAGCCCCGGCGTGACGCCTCGGCCCTAGCGGGACGCGCTCAGGCGTCCCGCTCGGCGGCGACGCGACGCGCCGCATCGACGACCGCGAGCGCGTGCGCCACCTCATGCACGTCGTGGACGCGCACCACGTGGACGCCGTGCCACGCGGCGAGGACGTTGAAGGCGACCGTCGCCTCCAGCAGGCCCTCCGAGCGCTGCGAGTAGGCGTTGCCCATGACCTCCGCTAGGAAACCCTTGCGGGAGGCTGAGATCAGCACCGGGTAGCCGCTCGCGACCAGCGCCGGGAGGCCGTTGAGCAGCCGCAGGTTGTCCTCCGCGCTCTTGCCGAAGGCGTAACCGGGGTCCAACCAGGCGGTGACGCCACGCGCCGCGAGTTCGGCGGCACGCGCCACCAGGTAGCCGCGCACCTCCACCTCCACGTCGTCGTACTCTTGCGAAACCTCCCGATGGTGCTTCGGTGCGCCGCGCATGTGCATCACGCAACCGGGCAGGCCGAACTCGGCGGCCACGTCCACCATCTCGGGCGCGGTGAACCCGGTGACGTCGTTCAACAGGTGGACGCCGGCCTCCGCCGCCGCACGCGCCACCGAAGGCGTCCACGTGTCCACCGAGGCGACCAGCCCCTCGCGCGTCACGGCCTCGATCACCGGGCAGACGCGTTCGATCTCCTCCTGCGCGGTCAGTTCTCGGGCGCCCGTAGCGGTGGAGTGCGCGCCGATATCGATGATCGCCGCGCCCCGCCGCGCCAGGTCGGCGGCGCGGTCGAGCGCCTGCCCGACGCCGACACGGGAGAAGGTGATCGGCGAGTCATCGGACACGTTCAGGATCGCCATGATCCGCGTGCTGAGCGTGCAATCGATCTCGCGGTCGCGCAGACGGAGCAGCACGGGGCCTCCCTGCCACGGTGCGACGCCGCTCGCGCCGACCGGTGAGTGAACACGTCCAGTCTATTCACCCGGGGGTGCCGCAGCGCGCCCCCGAACGCGTCACAGGTGCGTCCGTTGCGGCACGTCCGGCGCACACCGTACGCTCGCCTCCTCGCAACGCTCATCGAAGGTCGACCGCATGCCCGAGGATCCCGGCGAGGCGCTCGCCATCGACGGCGGCACCCCGCTGCGCACCGCCGCGTGGCCCTCGGCGCCCGTCGTGGAGCCGGCGACCGATGCGTCGCCAGTCGCCGTGCTCGAGGCGGAGTTCGCGGCGTCGCTCGGGCTGGAGGCGTCCGCCGTCATCGCCTACGCCGACGCCGACGCGGCCTTCGATGCTGCGCTCGCCTCGATCGAGCGCACCCCCGACCGCACTGAGGCGATCCTGCCCGAACTCCTCGGCGACCGGCTCGCCGCAGCCGCACAGCGCGCCGGCTGGCGCATCGTGCCCGCCGAGGTGGAACCGGACGCCGCGACGATCTCCACACGCGGCATCGCACGGTCGCTGACCCCCGCCGCCGGACTGGTGGGCGTCGCCCATGCCTTCGGCCACCCGCCGCTGCTGCCGGACATCGCCCGGATGTCCCAGGACAACGGCGTTCCGGTGGTGGAGGACGCCACGGACGGCATCGGTGCGTCCTACCGCGAAGAGCCGGTGGGACGCCTGGGGCGCGCGGTATTCACGCTCGGCGGCGGGCAGGTGCTGAGCGGCGGCGCCGAGCACGGCGTGGAGGCCGGCGCGCTCCTGGTCTTCCGTGACGCCGCGCTCGCGGCGGTCGCACGGGCGGCGCGGGATGCCTCGGACGGTGCGATGGCGGAGCCACCGGCACGCACCGCGCTGACCGAACTGCGCGAATCGCCCTCGGAACTGGAGACGCGCCGCCGGATGGCGTGGGAGGTCACACTCGGCCTGCGTGGCGACCGCGCGCTCGCCGCGATGCCGCATGGGCGTTGGATGCGCCACGGCTACGCCCGGTACGTGGTGCGCCTGCGCTCGGCGCTGTGGAAGCGCTCGCTGGAGGACACACTGGCCGCGATCCGCGCCGAAGGCGTGCCATGCGAGGCCGCCGTGACGGCCCCGCTGCACCTCGACCCCGCCGTGCGCGCGGCCCTGGATGGCGACGAGCGCATCGAGGACGACCGCTTCCCCGCGGCCACCCGGCTGGCCGGTGAGCTGATCGCGATCCCGCTGCACGGCGGACTGACGTCACGAGAGATGGACCAGGTGGTCGCGGTCCTGCGCAAGGTGGAACGGTGGAGCACATGAGCGAGCCAGAGCCGGTGGTGGTAGCGGTGGACTTCACCGCGGACGAACTCCGCCTGATGCTCTGCGCGCTGGACGGCGAGCCGCTGCTGCGCCAGGTGCACCCGCTGCCCGCGCTGCCGACCGAGGAGGCGTGGGCGTGGGAAGTAGGCGGACGCATCGCCACGATGTTCGCCGCCGAGGGCGAGAAGCGGTGGGCGCTCGCCATTGGCATCGCCTGCCCCGGCATTGTCGATGGGCCGGCTGGCCGCATCGTCGAGAGCATCGCGCAGGAGGGCTGGGACGGCCTCTCGGTGGTGGAGGCGCTCCGACGCCACATCGACGCGCCCACGGTCATCCTGAGCCGCGCAGAGGCCTCCCTGCGCGGTGAGGCGGCGGCGGGAGCTGCATCGCACGTCTTCGACGCGCTCTACGTGGCGCTGGACGAACACCCGGCGGCGGCGGTGCTGAGCGCGGGCCGCATCGTCGGTGGTGGCGCGCGGCGCGCCGGCGCGCTGCCGGCGCTGCCGGAGA